>JAUIGC010000048.1 GCA_030429835.1 Bacteroidia bacterium | reverse complement strand
CAAAATCATTGCTTATATTAACGAAACTATAACTGTAGAATATATTTAGTATGTACGGAAAAATAAAAGAACATTTACAACAGGAGTTGGAACAGATAAAGGAAGACGGTCTTTATAAAAAAGAACGTATTATCGTTTCTCCCCAGGACGCCGTTATAAAAATTTCGACCGGCGAAGAAGTAATTAACTTTTGTGCCAATAATTACTTAGGACTATCCTCGCATCCAGACGTTATACAGGCGGCCAAGGATACCATGGACACGCATGGTTTTGGAATGTCCTCCGTAAGGTTTATCTGTGGCACACAGGACATCCATAAAGAACTGGAACATAAAATCGCCGAATTCTATGGTACGGAAGATACCATATTATATGCAGCGGCATTCGATGCGAACGGCGGGGTATTTGAACCGCTTCTAGGGCCAGAAGATGCCATAATATCTGATTCATTGAACCATGCCTCCATAATTGATGGGGTAAGATTGTGTAAAGCTCAAAGGTACCGATACGCCAATAGCGATATGGATGACCTTGAAAAACAGCTAAAAAAAGCCAACGAGAATGAAGCTCGATTTAAAATAATTGTCACGGATGGTGTTTTCTCCATGGACGGTCTGGTAGCACCATTGGACAAGATATGTGATTTGGCCGAAGCATATGATGCAATGGTTATGATTGATGAGTGCCACGCTACCGGCTTTATAGGTCCAAAAGGTATCGGGACTTTAGAGGAAAAAAATGTCTTGGGAAGAATCGATATCATAACGGGCACCTTAGGAAAGGCATTGGGCGGTGCCATGGGCGGGTACACCACAGGTAAAAAGGAAATTATCGAAATCTTAAGACAACGTTCAAGACCTTACTTGTTTTCAAATTCCTTGGCGCCGGCAATTGTTGGGGCCTCTATTAAGGTATTTGACATGTTGGCCAACGATACTTCCCTGCGCGACAAGTTGCAATCAAACACCGAGTATTTCAAGGCCGGAATGAAAAAAGCCGGGTTTGATATTATTGATGGGGATTCGGCTATTGTTCCGATAATGCTCTATGATGCGAAGCTCTCTCAAGAAATGGCAGAAAAACTATTGGAAGAGGGTATTTATGTAATAGGTTTCTTTTACCCCGTTGTTCCAAAAGGAAAGGCGCGGATAAGGGTACAATTATCCGCAGCTCACGAAAAAAGGCATTTGGATGCGGCAATTAATGCATTTATTAAAGTAGGTAAGGCACTCAATGTCGTTTAAATGCGCATTTTATACTATTAAATGAGTTAAAAAAACAGGAAATTGATTTTGTTAATAATATTTAACAACTTACATTTGCAGCTAATAAACACTTAAAACTTAAAATTTTGAACATGAAACATCTTAGCAAATTATTGGTTGTTGCCCTACTTGTTGTAGGTTTTAACAACGTACAAGCGCAAGACGAGAATAATCCTTGGCAAGTGCAGTTCGGGGTTAACGCCATTGACGTATATCCTACAGGGGATGTAAGTTCTTTTGGTAATGAATTCTTTAATGTAAACGACCACTGGAACATCCTTCCTTCTATTTCTTATGTTGGGGTATCTAAAAGTGTTGGTGATGGCTTTTCTATCGGAGCCAGAGGTTCCCTTAACAAAATCAGCAAATTAGGTGATGTCAGCGTTGATGATCTATCTCACTATGCTATAGATGGTACAATTAAATATAACCTAACCAAAGAAACTGTAATCCAGCCTTTTATCGAAGTAGGTGGTGGTTACACTTGGGTTGATGAAATTGGTGCAGGTACCGTTAACGGTGGCTTGGGTCTTAATTTCTGGTTTTCCGATAACCTTGGACTTACTCTGCAATCTACCTACAAGCATGCTTTCGAAGATTACGGTGTAAAACATTTTCAACATTTAGCTGGTATCTCGGTTAAATTTGGAGGTACTGATACAGATGGTGACGGTATATACGATAAAGACGATGCTTGTCCAGAAGTTGCCGGTCTAGAGGCATTCAACGGATGTCCTGATTCTGACGGTGATGGTATCGAGGATAGCAAAGATAGCTGTCCAAACGAAGCTGGTTCCAAAGAAATGAACGGATGTCCTGATTCTGATGGTGACGGTGTTGCAGATAAAGATGATGCTTGTCCAAACGAAGCTGGTCTAGCTGCCCTAGCTGGTTGTCCAGATGCAGATAGTGATGGTGTTGCAGATAAAGACGATGAGTGTCCTAACGAAGCTGGTCCATCTGAAAACAATGGTTGCCCATGGCCTGATACTGACGGTGACGGAGTTCTTGACAAAGACGACCAATGTCCAGAAGTTGCTGGTACAGTTGCTAACGCTGGATGCCCAGAAGTTACTGAAGAAGTTCAGAAGCAATTGAACGACTACGCTAGAACTATTTTGTTCGATACTGGTAAGTCTTCCATCAAAGCTGAGTCTACTTCCGTAATGGTTGACATCATTCAAATCTTAAATGAGTACCCAACTGCTAAATTTACTGTTGAAGGACACACTGATAGCGTTGGTAGTGCTAAATTGAACCAAAGCCTATCTGAGTCAAGAGCTCTTTCTGTAAAAGAATTCTTGGTAGATAAAGGAATCGAAGAGTTCAGATTATCAGCTGTTGGATATGGTGAAGACAAGCCTATCGCTACAAACAATACTAGAGCTGGTAGAGCACAAAACAGAAGGGTAGAAATTAACTTAGTAAAATAAGTTTACCTTATATAAACATTAAGTGTTTTAATATTCAAAAAGCTCCGCATAATGCGGAGCTTTTTTACTTTTACATATATGGTAAGTTTTTTGGAAGAGGTCATTGAAGAGCTACACAACAATCAAGTTGATATAAGGAAAAGTATATACGTACTTCCAAGCAAGAGAGCTGGAACCTTTCTAAAAAAAGTACTTTCAAAAAAAGTAGGTAAAACCATAATCTCCCCGGAAATATATAGCATAGAGGAGTTTGTTGAAAAAATATCCGGTTTATCCTATGCCACTCAAACACAACAATTATTTGAATTATATAAATCCTATCTGCAAGTTGGTACTTATAAAAAGGAATCATTTGAATCTTTTTTAAGTTGGGGGCAAACCCTACTTCAGGACATTAATGAAATAGATAGGTATCTTGTAGATGCCTCTTCCCTATTATCAGGATTAGCGGCCATACAAGAAGTTAACCATTGGTCCCACGGAGATAAAAAAACCTCCTTAATGAAGAATTATCTTCACTTCTGGAATCAATTATACCATATTTACAGTGCGTTTAATTCTAATCTTTTAAAAAATAATCTTGGGCATCAAGGTTTGGTATACAGAAAAGCCTCCGAAAAGATTCAAGAGTATATTAATTTAGAGAAAAGAGTACATGTATTTATTGGATTCAACGCTTTAAATACCTCAGAAAGTACCATTATACAAGCCATTCTGAACGATTGTACTTCAAAAATATATTGGGACCTTGACGAATACTTTCTCAAGGACCAGCTTCACGATGCCGGACTTTTCATAAGGAAACACAAAACTTCTTGGAAACATTTCGAATCAAATCCAATCAAAGGTATTAGCCAACATTACAACCAAAATAAGGATCTTAGGGTTATAGGTACTCCAAAAAACATCGCACAAACCAAATTTGTGGGCGACCTAATACAAAATATCCAAAAAGAAAATCCAGGTCAATTGAAAGATACGGCTATTATACTGGGTGATGAAAGTTTGTTGAATCCATTATTGAATAGCCTTCCAAATACCATTACCTCGGTAAACATAACCATGGGGCAAAAATTGGAACTATCTGGGATAGCCACATTTTTCTTGGGCTTTATTGAATTACACATTGCCAAAAGCAATAGAGGTTGGTTTTATAAGGATTTCACAGCATTTGTAAATAACCCATTTACCGCAATGCTGTTGAAACAATACAATATTAATGCTGGTGAATTGATTTCCCACATATTTTTAAAGAATTGGGTCTATATATCAAACAAGGAGCTATCAAGATTCCCTGAAGCCAACCAGGAAGCAATCTCAAGGCTGTTTTTCAACTACGAAACACCTACTCAATTTGTTGAAAAGTGTTCGACATTGATACAGATTTTAAAAATAATCTTGGAAAAAGAAAATAATTATTTGGCTCTTGAACAACTTTATAAAATTCATACGCTTTTTAATCAGATAAAGGAATTGACCCATGAATTTGAATATTTAAATTCCCTTAAGGGCCTAAAGGTTTTATTTCGTCAGTTGATTGCATCGGAGACAATGGATTTTCAAGGAGATCCCTTGGAGGATCTCCAAATTATGGGGATGTTGGAAAGTAGGAACCTTGATTTTGAAACGGTAATCCTCACTTCCGTTAACGAAGGAATTTTACCCTCAGGTAAATCCAACAACTCCTTTATTCCCTTCGATTTGAAGGTGGAGTTCGGTTTACCCACATACAAGGAGAAAGACGCTGTTTATACCTATCACTTTTACAGGCTGATGCAACGTGCTAAAAACATATATCTTATTTATAATACTGAACCGGATGTACTTGAAGGTGGGGAAAAAAGTAGACTTATTACCCAAATTCTAACAGATGAAAATAGAACCGATGTTATTGAGAAAATTGCGACTCCTAAAATTCAGGATATAACCATTTCCCAAAAAATTGTGGATAAGAGTCCCAGTCTTATGGAACTGTTATACAGCTATGCCCACAACGGTTTTTCTCCTAGCTCCTTAAGTAATTATATTAGAAACCCCATAGATTTTTACAAACAAAACCTTTTAGGTATTCAGGATACAGAGGAAGTGGAGGAAAATATAGCTGCCAACACTATGGGAACCATTATCCACGATACGCTTGAAGAACTCTATACTCCCTTTATGGAAAAGGAAATTGATAGAGATCAACTTATAAAGGCAAAGGAATCCGTTGAAACCCTAGTCCATAAAAATTTCCAAAAAACATATCTTGACGGCGCCTATGACAGCGGTAAAAACCTAATAGTGTTCAATGTGATAATAAGATATATCCAGGATTTTCTAGATAAGGAAATTATGGAGCTACGTAATCACACTATCAAAATAATCGGATTAGAGAAAAAGCTAAATATACAGGTATCCCTTCCCAATGCAGACAGGAAAGTGGTTCTAAAAGGAAAACTTGACCGTATCGATGTATTTGACGGCGTAACCAGAATTATAGACTATAAGACTGGTAAAGTAGAAAAAAGGCACTTAGAAATAATTGACTGGGAAAATCTCATAGCATCCCAAGATTACAGCAAGGCCTTTCAGCTACTCTGCTATTCCTATATGTTTCTAAACGATGTATCAATTGAAACTATAAACGCCGGAATATTCAGTATAAAAAATTTGAAAGAGGGATTAATGTTATTCTATAAAAAATCATCTCCTAGGGACACAAAAAAGGACCCGATAATCAATATAGAGGTTGTTCAGGAATTTGAAAAATTACTCCATAAATTAATCGAAGAAATTCTAAACCCGAAAATACCCTTTATAGAAAAAGAAGTGTGAATTACTTTTTATCCGGTCTAGTTGGTCTCACCTCAATTTTACTGGGTAGTGTTCTTGGATGCATTTTTAGTAGATCCAATACAAGCTGCCCGATGTCCTCTGGCTGTATCTTCCATGCATCGGAATCATCGGGAACATGATTATTGAAATGGGTAGCAACAGATCCAGGCATAATGGTGGTTACCTTCACATCATACTTACGCAAATCCAGCATAGCGGCTTGGGTAAAACCAACTACCCCAAATTTAGAAGCATTGTAACCCGCCCCCGATGCGAAAAAATTGGTGCCCGCCAAACTGGCCAAGGTCATATAGTATCCTTTCGATTTTTTAAGTTCTTCTATGGAAGCCTTTAAAGTATGGAACACGCCGTTTAAATTGGTATCTATCATTTGATGCCACTGAATCTCGGTCATTTCATCCACCGGGGCAAAATTGCCGACCCCCGCATTTGCAAGCACAACATCCAGTTGCCCCCATTTTTCGATAATCTGGTTTATGGCATTCATTTCCTCTTCAATCTTACAGACATCCGACACTATTCCAATAACATTTTCACTGTTCAAGGTGTTTAGTCCTTCTTCTACACTATCATTTGTGCGCCCGCTAATGGCCACTCTCATTCCATCTTCCAACAGGGTTTTGGCAACCCCTAGCCCTATTCCTTTTGTCCCACCGGTTATGTAGGCCACTTTACCATTTAAATTCTTCATTTTTAATTTTTTACAAAATTATTAATCCATGTCCAATAAAGTAGCGGATATGCTTAAAGATTTAACGGTTTTGATTTACTATATTTAAAAGTTTTAAATAAAAAAGAAATGAACAAAATTGTACTTTGGTCCATAACGGCTGCCCTTGCAGGATTTTTATTTGGTTTTGATACTGTTGTAATTTCCGGTGCTGACAAAAAATTACAACTACTTTGGGATAGCTCGGACTCTTTCCATGGTTGGGTAGTAATTTCAAGTGCCCTTTGGGGTACGGTCCTAGGGGCAATCTTTGCAGGGATTCCAACGGATAAATGGGGAAGAAAAAATACCCTTATAGCCATAGGGTTATTGTACAGTATATCGGCAATTGGATCCGCATTGTCCAATAATCCTATAACCTTTGCCTTTTTTAGGTTCATAGGAGGAATTGGTGTTGGGGTTTCCACGATTGCGGCCCCTGCCTATATTTCAGAAATCTCACCGGCAAACAAAAGAGGCAAGCTCGTCGGCTTTTATCAGTTTAGTCTTGTCTTCGGAATACTAATTGCATTTTTGTCAAACTTCTTATTAAGTGGAATCGGTGAGAACGATTGGCGATGGATGGTAGGCGTAGAGGCATTCCCTGCTATTATATACACACTATTTATATTGTCCGTCCCCAAGAGTCCAAGATGGTTATTGATGAAGGGCAAAACGGAGGAAGCAGGCAAAATACTTCAAATTATAAACCCCAACAGAAGCGTAGCCGATATGATTGAGGAAATTCAAAAAAATAATGTGAGGCCCGAAAGTCATGAACATATTTTCATGAAAAAATATCGATTCCCGCTAATTCTAGCTTTTCTTATTGCCTTTTTTAATCAAACCTCTGGAATTAATGCATTTTTATATTACGCCCCTAGAATATTCGAGGAAGCCGGCCTTGGTGAAAGCACGGCGCTTCTCAGCAGTGTTGGGATAGGAGTGACCAATATGATATTTACATTGATAGGCATTAACCTTATTGATCGTTTGGGACGAAGGCAATTGATGTACATTGGTTCCATTGGCTATATAATTTCCCTTTCATTAGTGGCCTGTGCCTTTTTCTTTAAATGGGAAGGCATGGCGGTTCCCATGTTCCTTTTCATTTTTATAGCTTCCCATGCCATTGGCCAAGGAACCATCATCTGGGTTTTCATTTCGGAGATTTTTCCCAATCATTTGAGGGGAAGTGGTCAGTCCTTTGGATCTTCCGTACATTGGATTTTGGCGGCATCAATTCCGGCGGCAGTACCATTCCTTTTCTCCAGTATAGGAGCCGGAACAGTATTTGCCTTTTTCGCTTTTATGATGGTTTTACAGCTATTGTTCGTTAAATTCATGATGCCCGAAACAAAAGGTATATCACTGGAAGAACTAAGCAAAATCCTCATCAGAAAAAAATAAGGTCAGGATTTCAGGAAATTTAGACGGAATTTTTCTCATGGATTAGTTTGAAACGTTCTACAAAAGAAAAATATAATGACCTTGGTCTGGACACCAAATCTCCTTCCAAGGGGTATAGGGCTCTTAACAAGGACGGTTCGTTTAACGTTCGAAAAGAGAATGTATCCTTTTTTGAGAGAATGAATATTTTCCATTCCTTGGTTTCCATGTCATGGCTTCAATTCTTCTTGATTCTTGGACTGGGTTATTTCATCATTAATTTGGTATTTGCTTCCTTATACCTAATCATTGGTACGGAGCATCTCACTGGCATATATGGAACTACCAAGGTAGACCAGTTCATAGAGGCTTTCTTTTTTAGCGCCCAGACCATTACCACCTTGGGATATGGTCAAATAGCCCCATTAAACCTTGCCGCCAATATTGTCGCAGCTACAGAATCGCTTTTGGGCCTGCTTTTGTTTGCTCTGGCAACAGGTCTCATGTATGGTAGATTTTCCAAACCCTTTGCTACCATTAAATATAGCACCATAGCTGTTATTGCCCCATATAACGAGATCAACGGATTCATGTTTAGGGTAGTCAATCCAAAGAGCAATCAATTATTGGAGGTTGAAGTGAACGTAAACCTTTCCATGAAAAGAGAAAATTCGGATTTACGTGATTTCTACTCTTTGGAGCTAGAACGTTCTAAGGTTGTTTTCTTTCCGACCATGTGGACGATTGTGCATCCTATTTCGCAAAATAGTCCCATATATGGGCTGAAAAAGGAGAATCTTCTTGAAAAAGATGCCGAATTTATTATAGTTATAAAAGCATTCGATGAGTCCTTTTCCCAATCGGTCTACTCCCGTTCCTCCTATAAGGCTGATGAAATTAAATGGGGTGAGAAATTCAATTATCTAGCCCAAAGGGATGGATCGGGAATATCCATTGACGTTGGCAGGATTGATGAAACCTTTGCAGCGGAATTGAATTGATCCATTTTTATTAAAAACAAAAAAAGCCACACGAATGTGTAGCTTTTGTGGAGAATACCGGATTCGAACCAGTTAAGTCTTTCCCAAATTACACCTTCATAATATTTAAGAAAACTTATTTAGTTGTATAAGTCGACATTCTATGTCTACTAATATGATTTTAAACAATTTGCCTATCAATGTTTAAGCAAAATGCCTGCTAATAAAGATATAAGTACTACGGATATATATATTAAAAACCTAGCAAACATATAATGGACGAATATCAAGAAAGGCTAGAAATTTGGTTTGACAACTTGTAGCTTAAAACTTTATCAGTGTACTTTCCTTCTTAAGTCACTTAATTGATGGGTTTTTAACTCTTTATTCTCCCCTATTCACAGAACACACTTCAAAGAAATAGACAGTTTTGGGACCCGCAAAAAATAACTTGCTATCCGTTTCACGGATACAATTTTTTAAAGGAAATCATCGTTAATTTTTCTAAAATAAATGGATTGTGTTTTCCTTTAAATAGACAAGGTATTCAACCATAATAAACTTTCAATTAGTCCGATTGAATAATGAAAAAATATAAAAACTGCTGTTAAATATTTGTGGAAAAGGAAAGATTTCTAGTTCGGAAAAAGGAAGTTTGACCAAATAGTTAGCTATGTAGTGGAAAGCTGCCCGACTTCCGTAGGTAGGATATCTAGAAATTTACATAGTCTTGATTCAGCAATGTTTTATAAAAAATTAAAAGGCGGTTAACTTAATCGATTATAAGAACGTAAATAACGAAATTACTTACATGTAAGGTTGAATTATCAGTTCCTTTTTTATATTTGAAAAATGAAGAAAATTCTCCCTCTACTTTTAGTCTACCTATTTAGTCATACCAATTCAGCACAGGAAAAAATACCATTTGTAGACTTTGATTCAATCATTGTTCAAGTTGCTGATGAAGAAAAAAAAGGTCAGTATGATAAAGCAATTGAGCTATTAGACCAAATAAACCCCAATGATTCTACATATTTGTCAAGTATTGTAACGAAATCCTATTACAATATTTTGCTTAAAAATTTTGATGAAGTTATTGAGTTGACTGATCTTGGCCTTCAAGCGGATTGCCAAGATTTATGTAGCTCATTTATTATAAATAAAGCAGTCGCATTACTTGGCAAAGAAAAATACCAAGAAGCCTTAAACCTTTGCGATGAGGGAATTCAAAAATTTCCAATGAACCAAACTCTTTTATTTAATAAGGGATTAAGTTTAGAAAGCTTAGGTCGAATAAAAGATGCCATCAAAATGTACCAAAAGGTCATCCTTATAGATCCGTTTTACAAAAAGGTGTACTTGCAGTTAGGAAATATAAGTTACAGGCAAGAGTTGATGAGTCAAGCTTTAATGTGTTTTAATTTATATCTGTTACTCGAACCAGATGCAGAAAATGCATTTACGACTCTTAAATCCCTAAATGACATTGTGGGGTCAAAAAATGAGAACTCCAAAAATCCTAATTTGAAGATTTCCATAGATGACGACAGCTTCGAGGAGATTGATTTAATTCTTAGCAACAGGGTAGCTATGAATGAAAAATATGAGACAGGAAATGAAATTGATATAGCACTGACTAGACAAAATCATGCCCTATTGGAATCATTGAAGAACTATTCAGGCAATGGTGGTTTTTGGGATAAAAAATTTGTGAAATTTTTCCAATGGATTGTAAATAGTGGTCATTTCAATGTCTTTAGCTACACACTTTCGTACTCTATTGAAAATGAATTATTTAAAAAAATAGTTGCGAAAAATAGAGATGAAATTTCTGAATTTTATAGCATCGCCAAACAAAAATGGGCCGAAATTGTACAAAAAAACACTGAAGAGTGGTATGGAAAAAAAGAGACTATAACTTATTATTATGAAGGTGAACAATTGCAAGCTATTGGTAAAATGGAAGGTAGTACCCCCACTGGGAAATGGGATTTTTATGCTGACAATGGAAGATTAAGCATTACCGGAAATTTTAACCAATCTGGAAATAGAGAGGGAGATTGGATATGGTACTATAGTAACGGTAAAAAAAGTGAAATGGCAAATTACATTGATGGCAAGTTAAATGATGTTAACCATCAGTTTTACGAAAATGGAAATAAAAAACTTGTTTCTTATTACAAAGAAGGAAAACTGAATGGTGAGTACAGATACTACACTAAAAATAATTCCTTACAACAAAAAAAGCAATTTAAGGATGGATTGTTGGATGGAACCTATCAATCTTTCTTTGGAGTTGGCGAAGAATTATTAGAGTCGAGGGTAGAATATGCTGAAGGTGAAGCTCAAAACACATATTATGAATATTACCCAACTGGTGTGGTAAAATCTGAAATAAGTTTTTTGAATGGCAAGAATAATGGGTTAGAAAGAAGTTATTACTTAAACGGTAAGATTTCCTTGGAATCAAATAGTAAAGATGGTTATTGGAATGGTACTTACAAAACTTATCACCCAAATGGGAACCCTAAAGAAATAGGACAAACTAATAACGGTTATTATGTTGGTCCATGGAAGACCTATTATAGCAACGGCATTCTAGAAAGCGAATATTTTTATGATGATGAGGGACAAACAAATGGTGAATACAAATACTATGATAAAGATGGGAAACTATATTATCAATTTGAATATCGAAAAGGAGAAGTAGTAGCATATACGTTTTATGACAAGGATGGCAATGTAAAAGATGAAAACCGTAAGAAGGGTGGTGAGTTTTATTACAAGGGATATTCGCCCTATGGTAAATTAGTTTCTGAGGGACTATATGACATTAAAGGCGGAAAAGTAGGTAAATGGAAATATTATACGGTTCATGGTGTACTTTCGGATGAAGGGAGTTACGAAGACAACAAACTGAACGGAGAGTATAAAAAATATTATACTAATGGTAATCTTTACTCTGTTTCTCCTTATAAAAATGATACATTAAATGGTTACTACACAGAATATTTTAGCAATGGTAAAACAAAATCACAAGGTTGGTATAAAAACAATCTACAGCACGGTGAATGGAAAACTTATTCACCGGAGGGAATTGTAACTGCAATCAATTTCTTTCATAAAGGAAATTTACATGGAGAACAACAGTTTTTCTCTGGAGAAGGTATGAAGACCGTCTCCAATATTTATGAGTTTGGAGAAAACGTAAAAGACTTAGCATACAATAAGCAAGGTGAAGTTGTTTATGAAATCAATTATACAGAACGTAAGGGAAAGTATGAGATAGGTATAAATCATTACAATGGAAAGCCGAAAGTTATATCCACTTATTTAAATGGAATAAAACACGGACCATATACTTTCTTCGATTTTTATGGGAGAAAAAAGACCTCAGGTGAATATTTAAATGGAAACATGCATGGTAAGTGGTTATGGTATTATGATAACGGAAACCTTGAAACTGAGGCAAATTATTTGAATGGTGAATTGGATGGCGATTTTACTACGTATCATGAAGATGGAGGTATCGATTTCAAATACAATTATTTATTGGGCAAGTTGGAGGGAGAAGCCATCTCTTTTCATGAAAATGGCAATATTTACAGCAAGCTTTTGTACTCAAATGATGAATATCATGGGAGAAGAGAATCGTATGGCCCAAATGGAAATCTTCAATTAATCAGATTTTATGAAAATAATCGCTTGATTGGATATAGTTATTTAGATGAAAATTCAAAGGAACTGCCTATGATTCCAATTGAAAATGAAAATGGTATAGTGGTTACCTATTATGACAATGGCAAAGTTTCTCGGGAAATGGAGTACAAAAATGGTGTGTTGAATAATCAGTATAAGGAATATCAATACTCCGGCCAATTATTACAAGAGGCATTTTACATTGACGGAGAATTTGACGGTAAAAGAATAGAATATTTTCCCAATGGAAAAATAAAAATACAGGAGCTATATCAATTTGGAAAGAAGAATGGAATTACCAAAGAATATTATAAGAATGGTAATTTGAAAAAAGAAACTAACTATTTGCATGACATCAAGGAAGGTGTTTCCAAATTATATAACGAAGACGGTTCATTGGAAAAAGAAGAATTATATTTTGACGACAACATTACATCATCCAAGACCTTATAGAGATTTATTGGTGACTTTATGCACACTCATTTTTGCCTTTAGTTCTTACTCTCAAATAACGTCTGAATATCAAAGATATAAGGAACAATACCCAAATTCCAATTCAGTAAGATTAAGCCAGGAATCTACATTGACGATTGGCCTTGATGATGGTAAATTTAAAATAACTCAGGATATTTCTGAGGAGGACATATACTTAGACGAGGGGGCAAAAAATAATGCCAAACAATCACTTAGTTTTTCAACCTTTTATGATTTAGAGAGTATAGAGGCATCATCTTACGTGATAGAAGGAGGTCAATATCAAAAATTTAGTGTTTCTGACTTTAAAGAAAAAGACGATTTGGATAATGCATTTTACGATGACGTAAAATCACTAAGTTTTATTTTTCCCCGATTAGGAATGGGAGCCAAAACCAAATTGAAATATGAGCAGACCATAAAGAACCCGAGGTTTTTATTCGCTCACTATTTCGGAGGTTTTTACCCGATCGTAAAAAATAAGTTTACCATTATTGTAGACAAGGATATTAACCTGCTATTTAAAGAATTTAACACAGATAGCATTCCTATTAAATATTCAAAAAGTCAAAATAGAAAAAGTAATATTTACACTTGGGAGTTAAGAGATATGGATGAGTTCAAGTTCGAGACTCGTTCTCCAACTTATAAAAGTATATTGCCCCATATAATACCAATAATCTCTTCTTATAAATACAATGACAATATAATTGATGTCGGAAATGATGTTACTGACCTATATAACTGGTACTACACTTTAACACAAGATATAAATAGAGATGAAAGTTCAAATGAATTGATTCAAATTGTAAATGAATTAACCAAGGGCAAAAAGAGTGAACTTGAAAAGGTAAAAGCAATCTACTATTGGGCTCAAGAAAACATTAAATATATAGCTTTTGAATATGCTTTAGGGGGATTCGTACCAAGAGAAGCAAATGAAGTATTCAACAAAAAGTATGGTGATTGTAAAGATAATGCAAGCCTACTATATAAAATGTTAGAGATTGCCGGCATCCAAGGACAATTAGCTTGGATAGGCACAAGGAGTATTCCTTACAGTTATTTGGATGTTCCTACTCCATCTGTTGACAATCACATGATTCTATATTATGAAAACAAGGGCAATTCATATTATTTAGACGCAACGGGGAGGTATAATCCCTTAGAAATTCCTACTTCATTTATTCAGGGAAAAGAAGCATTGGTTTCAATGGGAAAGGATTCTTTTATGCTTAAAAAAGTACCAATAATTAAATCGCAAAAAAGTGTATATAAAGACTCTGCCACTTTGGAATTGAATGGAAACAATTTAAAGGGAACGTCCAAGGCGCAATTGACGGGTTATACCAAAATTAACTTCTTCTATGAACTTGAAAAACAGGATTCAAGAGAAAAAATAAGAGACTATTACAAATGGTTTTTTGAAAAAGGAAATAATAGCTTTTTGATAGAGCAATTCACTGAAACCAACCTATTTAAATATGATGAAGATTTGACCGTCGATTATGATTTCAACGTATCTAACTATGCCAAGGTAATTGGTGATGAAATCTATATTAATTTAAATCTGAACAAAAGCATAGCACAATTGAAAACAGAAGAGGATAGAGAAATGCCTTTAGAACATAACTATTTGGATTCATTCCAATTCCAAAACACATTTATCGTTCCAGAAGGATATGAGGTAGACTATTTACCGGAGAATATTGATATTTCAAACGAGTATATAAACAGCAGCATTCAATATGAACTGACTGACGGCCAAATTTTATATAAACATCATATAGAACACAACAGCTTAATTCTTGATTTAGAGACTCAAAAGAAGGTCAATAGTCTTATAAAGAAGATTGAACAAGGATATAAAGAAGTAGTTGTACTAAAGAAAAATAACTAACCATGAACATATTTAAAATTAACCCCCCTATACTTTTTATTTTCCTGATATTAGGTTTACCAACCTTTTCTCAAAGTAATCTCTTTGTCTCAAATTATGATTGGGATAGTAGGCCGGGATATTCAATAAATTCTTCAAATGAAGAACCAATGATGGCACTAAAGGAAAAGTATGTTGTTGAATTCGCCTACTCTGAAGATAGTGCTCTACAGGAATATTACTTAGAACACAAAGCATTATTGTTAAACAACAACGACCGCATAGATGCATACAATAAAATTTATTTACCATATTCCAATACATCTGAATTGCTGAAAAGCAAGGCTCGGGTTATTACAAAGGAAGGAAAGGTAATTGAGCTTGATGACACAAAAATATTGAGTGCTCAAGATGAGGAGACGGGTAAGTATTATAAGTATTTTGCTTTTGAAGGAGTTGAAAAGGGTAGTGTAATAGAATATTTCTATGTTGAAAAAAAGCAACCAAGTTATAGGGGAACTGCCTTCCGATTACAGAATGAATATGACAAAAAAAATGTAGGTTTTGATTTATTTTCCCCGTCAAATCTCGTATTCGCTTTTAAATCTTATAATAATCTACCGGAAATCTCTAAAGACTCTTTGACGAAAGATAGGTCACATTGGAAACTTAATCTTGAATTCTTGGAGGGTCTTGAGAATGAAGCACAATCCCCCTATGATGCCTCCCGAGCTCTCCTAGTATATAAACTGGACAGGAACAAGGCAAAAAATCTTAATGATATATCATCTTACGGTGACGTCTCTCAAAACATATACAATTATTTCTACACTGAACCCACGAAAAAGGCAAGAAGCTTGATTGAAGATTTTGTAGCCCAAAATTTAAAAAGTGAAAACCAAAATATTGAAGCAAAAATTAGAAGACTAGACAATAT
The DNA here is from genome assembly GCA_030429835.1 of Bacteroidia bacterium. Lineage (GTDB taxonomy): Bacteria > Bacteroidota > Bacteroidia > Flavobacteriales > Flavobacteriaceae > Maribacter. The sequence goes on along the minus strand of JAUIGC010000048.1, from coordinate 3,218 downwards.
AATTAAAGGGGGATTTTATTTGTCAAATGGTGAGGATGAAAATCTAAAAGACTTAGAAGAGATTTTATCAAAAAAAGTCGCCAATTCCAATGGAATGATGAAACTTTATATAGCCCTTCTAAACCATTTAGGGATTGAACATGAAATTGTAATTACGAGTAACAGGGAGACCCTAAAGTTTGACAAGGAATTCGAAGCTCATAATTTTTTAAACGACTACTTAATTTATTTTCCAAAATTCGAAACATATTTATCAGCTACGGAAACAAACACAAGATATGGATATCCACCAGCATGGTTTACAGACAATTATGGATTATTTGTTAAGGAGGTAAATATTGGAAACTTTAAATCGGGAGTTGGTAAAATAAAGTATATAGAACCTTTGAACGCAGATAAAACTATTGATGAAATGGTTCTTAACGTACAGTTTGATTCCGATGATATAACATCGAATTCAATTAATATAGACCGTTCTTTTACCGGTTATTATGCTATGCCAATCCATCCGTATATGAACCAGGTCAAGGACGATGACAGGAAAAAGCTGCTTGAAGGAATGGCAAAGTCAATGAATGACAACGTGAAGGTTGAAAAATCAAAAATAGTAAATGAGAATCCTGAGTTATTCGGGATTGAACCTCTACACTTTGTAGTTGATGTAAATTCTAATTCTTTTGTTGAAAAAGCCGGAAGAAAATATCTCTTTAAAATCGGAGAACTTATAGGGTCGCAAATTGAAATGTATCAAGCAAAAGAACGAAGGTTACCTCTAGAAAATGAGCATACCAAAAGCTACATTCGCACCATAAAAGTGAACCTCCCAAAAGGATATAATGTAGCTAATCCTAATGAATTAGTTATAAATAATGCCTATGAAGAAAATGGGAATAGCCTATTTTCATTTAATTCATCTTACGAAATTGAGGGGCAGACTATAACGATTAAGGCTGATGAGTTTTACAGGTCCAATATTATTCCACCTTCAATATTTGAAGAATACAGGAAAGTAATTAATAGTGCAGCTGATTTCAATAAAGTTACATTAGTACTAGAGCCCTCTGAATAATAGAACGTTAAAACCAATGTACATACTCTTTAGAGACTATGGTACTAAATGTACTTTCAAAAAATAATTTGCCTAGAAATAAGTGAAGCTCTATAATTAATGATATCAGATCAATCCATTAAAGACCATAAAAAGTCAAAAAATGAGTGCAAATAAAAAAGCTTCACTAGTTTAAAACTCTGTGAAGCCTTGAATTTACTGGTGGAGAATACCGGATTCGAACCGGTGACCTCTTGCCTGCCAGGCAAGCGCTCTAGCCAACTGAGCTAATCCCCCTTTTTTAGGCGAGGCAAAGGAAATACTTTTTCACAACCTATCAAAATCCATCTTAATCTTTCTTTGTGCTCAATATCAATACCGGAATGGGAACAGAGAACTCCGATTTTAAAATCGTGCTTTTCTCCCAAAGCTTTTTAAAGAAGCCCCGTTTTCTTCTAAAGACACATAGTAGTTCTGGGTGTTTGGATTGAAAATGCTCCAATACGCCTAAATAAGTTGTTGCATTTTCTGTTATGGTCAGCTGTGAGCTAATGTCCAATAATGCCGTGTTTATTTTTAGATCATCATCAGAGTAGCCGGGAGTTTTAACCAGCAATAAGTTAACCTCCGTCCTATGCTTTTCAGCAATAGTTATCAATGGATTTAAAATTCGCTTACGCTTAAGTATGCCTGATTTAAAGGCAACCAAAATATTATGAAAAGGTTTATACGAAGTACCCTTAGGAACTACCAGAGTTGGTATATTGGTCTGTTTTACAATTTTTCCGGAAGTATACCCTAGATACACTTCCTCCTGAATATCGTTACTTCTAGGGGCCAGTATAATCAAGTCTATGCCCAATTCTTTGTCAATTTCCTTTAGACCATCCACCAACTCACCCTTGTAGGAAGCTATTTTAATCTCTATATTCTTAGGGTCAATCTGACCAATGACTCCCTTTAAACGTTCCTTTCCACTTTCGGCTACCTTTTCGGTAACATTGGCCAAAGTTCCGGCTTTTGAGGTAACATTAAAAACTTCCATCACATAGACCTGCGCACCAAAATCGGTTGCAAAGTCTACGGCATATTGCAGGGTTTCGCTGGCATCTGGTGATGTGCCAATGGGAACAAGGATATTCTTCATGGTTATTTTGTTGTTTATTCCTCTAAATTTACAATTTTAATAAATCCTTTTATGATTCAGCTAGCAAAGATATCCGAAATTCCCGATATTCTTTCTATGACTCAAGCCTGTAGGGCGTACATGGAGTCCAAAAATATTTTTCAATGGACGGAAGAATATCCTTCAAGGGAAAAATTTCTGACGGATATAAAAAGAAAAGAATTATATGTGCTTAAAAAGGAACATACTCTTATGGGGTGTATAGTGATTTCTACCCTTATGGATGATGAATACAAAACCGTTTCTTGGATAACACCAAATTCCAAAAATATGTACATCCATAGGTTGGCGGTACATCCAGATTATCAGGGAATGGGATATGCCCAACAACTAATGGACTTTGCAGAAAACTTTGCCAAGCAAAATCGTTTTATTTCGATTCGATTGGACACATTTAGCCAAAACAGCCGAAACCAAAGGTTTTATGAGACAAGGGGGTATACGAAATTGGAGGATATTTACTTTCCAAATCAAAGTTCCTACCCCTTCCATTGTTATGAACTTATAGTATAATACCATCTTGAAATCTACGGTTACCTTAAAACGAATTAATAGTCTGGCCATACCCGCCACCGTTGCGGGAATCGCTGAGCCCCTACTTTCCATTACGGATACAGCAATTGTAGGGAACATTCCTGTGGACGGACTGGAATCCCTGGCCGCTGCCGGAATCGTGGGCTCTTTTTTATCGATGCTCATTTGGGTCTTGGGGCAGACAAGAAGTGCCATTTCGGCAATAATCTCACAATATTTGGGAGCTGGGAGATTGGAGGAGGTCAAGACATTGCCTGCACAAGCTATCTTTCTAAATATAGCCCTGAGTATTTTGATTTTATTGTCCACGGTTTTCGTTATCAGAGAGATTTTTGAACTTTTAAATGCCTCCGGGAAAATTTTGGAGTATTGTATTAGCTATTACTCCATTAGGGTATGGGGCTTTCCCCTTACCCTGTTCGTATTTGCGGTCATGGGCATCTTTAGGGG
>JAUIGC010000047.1 GCA_030429835.1 Bacteroidia bacterium | reverse complement strand
CGATAAGAGCAAAAAAGTTGCTTCAAAGGAGGTGGGAGAGGAAAAGCGAAAGGAGAAAGAAGCCATACGTGTTCAATTGGAGCAGGAGCAGGAAGAACGTCGTTTGGCCCGTGAAAAAAGGAATGCTAATGCTGCCCAAGAAGATAAAAAACTTGTAGGTAAAGTTGAACTAGCAGGACCAAAGACGGTCGGTAAAATTGACTTAAATCCCAAAAAGAAAGAAGAGGCTCCGCAAGTAAAAGAGGAGGAAAAACCTAAGGAAGAACAACCTATACCTGAAGAAAAGAAAACGGAGGAGAAACCGAAACAGGATGCTCCCGTAGCTGAAAAGGCCAAGGAAGAAACCCCTGCCGAGGTAAAATCAGAAGCGCCTGAAACTTTGGAAACCCAATACAAGAAATTATCGGGACCTAAGATTACAGGCGATAAAATAGACCTTTCAAAGTTTCAAAAACCGAAGAAGAAGAAAGAGGAAAAGAGTAGTTCAGATAGTTCCGATCGTAAAAAACGAAGAAAGCGTATTGTTAGCAAAAATACCTCAGGCCCTGGACAAAATACAAGGGGGGGTAATTCTAACGATCGTAAAGGAAATAGACGTTTTTCGGCACCTAAGGTAGAACCTACTGAGGAAGATGTACAAAAGCAGGTACGTGAGACCTTGGAGAAATTACAAGGTAAGTCCAAAAAGGGGAAAGGTGCCAAGTACAGAAGGGACAAGAGAGACCAACACCGTCAACAGACGGAGAAAGATCTTGAACAGCAAGAACTTGAAAGCAAAATCCTGAAGGTTACGGAGTTTGTAACTGCCAGTGAAGTTGCCACGATGATGGACGTATCCACAACCGAAATTATTTCTGCATGTATGTCTTTGGGAATCATGGTAACCATGAATCAGCGGTTGGATGCAGAGACCCTTTCAATCGTAGCCGATGAATTTGGATATGAGGTGGAGTTTGTTACCGCTGATATTGAAGAAAGTATTGTTGAAGAAGAGGATGCACCAGAGGATTTGGAACCAAGAGCGCCTATTGTGACCGTTATGGGGCATGTGGATCATGGTAAAACATCCTTGCTGGATTATATTAGGGAAGAGAATGTAATTGCTGGAGAAAGCGGTGGAATCACCCAGCATATTGGGGCATATGGGGTTACTCTGGATAATGGTCAAAAAATTTCATTCTTGGACACACCTGGTCACGAGGCGTTTACCGCTATGCGAGCAAGGGGTGCGCAGGTTACGGATATTGCAATTATCGTTATTGCGGCTGATGATGACATTATGCCTCAGACCAAAGAAGCGATCAGTCATGCCCAAGCTGCTGGTGTACCTATTGTTTTTGCTATAAACAAGGTGGATAAACCAACCGCAAATCCTGATAAAATTAAGGAGGGTCTTGCTCAGATGAACCTATTGGTAGAGGATTGGGGGGGTAAAATCCAATCCCACGACATCTCGGCTAAAACAGGTCAGGGAGTGAAAGAGCTTTTGGAAAAGGTCTTGTTGGAGGCCGAATTATTGGAGTTAACAGCCAATCCAAATAAATTGGCTTCCGGAACGGTTGTAGAAGCATTTTTGGATAAAGGAAAAGGTTATGTGTCTACCATTTTGGTGCAGGCAGGTACCCTTAACATTGGAGACTATGTTCTTGCCGGAACCACAAGTGGAAAGGTAAAGGCCATGCAGGATGAACGAGGTAAAAACGTTAAAAAGGTAGGTCCGTCACAACCTATTTCCATATTGGGTCTGGACGGTGCCCCTCAGGCAGGTGATAAGTTCCATGTATTGGAGGACGAAAGGGAGGCCAAGCAGATTGCGGCTAGAAGATCTCAATTACAAAGGGAGCAATCCGTAAGGACCCAACGACATATTACCTTGGATGAAATTGGTAGACGTATTGCTTTAGGTGAATTTAAGGAATTGAATATTATACTTAAAGGTGATGTGGACGGTTCTGTTGAGGCTTTGACGGATTCCTTCCAAAAGCTTTCTACGGAAGAAATACAAGTAAACATTATATATAAAGCAGTTGGGCCTATTACTGAATCTGACGTATTGTTGGCCTCCGCATCGGATGCCGTTATAATTGGGTTTAATGTTAGACCAATGGGTAATGCCAAGGCCATGGCAGAAAATGAGGAGATAGATATTCGTATGTACTCCATCATATATGATGCTATCAATGACCTTAAGGACGCTATGGAAGGTATGCTTTCCCCAGAAATGAAAGAGGAAATTACCGGTACCGCAGAAATTAGGGAAACCTTCAAGATTTCCAAAATTGGCACTATCGCAGGATGTATGGTTACCAGTGGTAAAATCTATAGGAACTCCAATATTCGTTTGATACGTGACGGTGTGGTTATTTATACCGGGGAACTGGCTTCCTTGAAACGATTTAAGGATGATGTAAAAGAAGTTTCAAAAGGTTATGATTGCGGTCTTCAGATCAAGAACTACAATGATATCAACGTTGATGATATTGTTGAGGCGTTCCAAGAAGTGGCCGTCAAGAAGAAATTAAAATAGGAATACATTCCTCTTTAAAATCGAAATAAAAAAATCGGCCCTTTAGGTCGATTTTTTTGGTTTTAATAACATGGCATTGGGATACTTTTTCCGTACCTCGTTAAACTTACGTTCCGCCTCCAGTTTCGATTTAAACTTCCCTACCCGTATGCGGTAGGTGGGCGAGTCAAAATCTATTTGGGAAGGAAGTTCCGGAAAATCGATTTCCACGTTACTTTTTATTTCTTGGGCCTTTTCATTGTTGCTTACAAATCCAACCTGTATCCTATAGTAATCTGTCTTGTCAAGGGATTTTTTATAGATTTCCAGTAGTTCGGAAATTTGTGCGTCCTGATCTATGGATATTTTACCCTGTTGTGCGCATAAGTCATTTGTGATAAAAATAGTGGCGAGGATGTAAAAAAGTTTTTTCATGGAGAAAAAATAAGTCATTTATTTACTTCTGCAAATGTAATTTTTTAAGGCATAATCGGTTAGCAATTTTACCTATTTAGAACAACTATAAATTATAAATTATAAATACATTAACGTTTTTCCAAATAAAGTCTATGTCGTATTTTTGCCATCGATTAAGGCATTTTTTTACCGTTTATCGTTAAAACACGGTCCAAAATCGTGCCAAGATTCCGATTGAAATATTCTATTTTATGAAAAAGGTACCATACCGCAATCAGTTTTCTAAAGTCATTGTTTTCAGTTTAGTAGTTACACTACTTTTTTCAGTTTCGTTGGTGGCGCAGGACACTGTTGCAGAGTCTGGTGATGCCGTTGTTGCTGAAGATTCTGGTGCTTCAAGTGGTGATGCCGCTGCAGGCAAGGCGCTGTTCAATCAGAATTGTGCGGCTTGTCATGCTTTGGACCGAAAAATGACCGGTCCTGCCTTGGCAAATGTAGAAAGCCGTTTGGCAGAAGATGAGGGGTTAGACAGGCAGTGGCTGTATGCCTGGATTAAGAACAGTCCGGGAGTAATTAAGTCTGGAGATGCTTATGCCAATAAAATATATAATGAATACAACCAGGCTGCGATGACGCCTTTTCCCACGTTGACGAACGCGGATATTGATAATATTTTAGCTTATACAGCTGCTCCTCCGCCAGCACCGGCAACCCCGGCCGCTGGAGAAGCTTCAACCGTGGCCAGTGGCGCTTCTTCCGGAGGAATTTCGAATGAGGTTATTTTGGGTGCCTTGGCTTTGGTATTTGCCTTGTTGGTGGTCATGTTGTTCTTGGTTAACAATACATTGCGAAGAATCGCCGAAGCGAACGGTATATCTGTAGAAAAGGAAATGGCGGAGAAAAGAGTGCCGATTTGGAAGGCTTTTGCCCAAAATCAATTTTTAGTTTTGGTTACCGTTATTTTCCTTCTTTTGGGAAGTGCTTATTTCGCTTATGGTTGGATGATGCAAATTGGCGTTGATCAAGGTTACGCTCCAATACAACCCATTCATTACTCACACAAAATTCATGCGGGTGACAATAAAATAGAGTGTAAATACTGTCACTCCTCTGCCAGGGTTTCAAAGCATTCCGGTATTCCGGCAATGAACGTCTGTATGAACTGTCATAAGTCTATTTATGAGTACAAAGGGAATCCTGAAGGTCCTTCCAAAGAGGATTTGGCCAATGGATATACCAATGAATTTTATACAAACGAAATTAAAAAATTATATAAAGCTGTAGGTTGGGATGAGCAGAACCAAAAATATACAGGGGAAACACAGCCTATTGAATGGGTAAGAATTCATAACCTTCCGGATTTTGCTTACTTCAATCATTCTCAGCATGTTTCCGTTGCCGGAGTTGAGTGTCAGACTTGTCATGGACCTGTCGAGGAAATGGAGGTAATGTATCAGTACTCTCCTTTGACCATGGGATGGTGTATTAACTGTCACAGGGAAACCAATGTTAAGGTTGAGGGTAACGAATATTATGAAAAAATTCACGCTGAGCTTTCCAAAAAATATGGTGTGGAGACTTTGACGGCTGCTCAAATGGGTGGTTTGGAATGTGGAAAGTGTCATTATTAATATTAACTAAAGAAGCTAATTACAGATAAATACGTATGGCATCAAACAAAAAATATTGGAAGAGCGAAGCGGAGTTAAATCCTAACGATTCCATTGTTGAGGCGCTAAGACAAAACGAATTTGTAGAGCAGATTCCGGTTGATGACTTTTTAGGGGATAAGGAGAATTTGTCCTCAACGAGTACCAACAGGAGGGATTTTCTTAAATATATCGGTTTTAGTACTGCGGCGGCTTCTTTGGCGGCCTGTGAGGGACCAGTTGTTAAATCTATACCTTACGTGGTACAGCCGGAAAATATTGTTCCCGGAGTAGCCAATTATTATGCTACGACCATAGCAAACGGTTTTGATTTTGCCAGCGTTCTTATCAAAACTAGGGAAGGCCGACCTATTAAGGTTGAAAATAATACTTTGGCCAAAGTTGGTGGAAGTGCAAATGCAAGGGTTCAGGCTTCTGTCTTGTCATTGTATGACAGTACTAGGTTGCAAGGGCCAATGGCGAATGGGGAGCCAGTAGAATGGGATGCCCTTAATGCTGCGGTAAAAGCTAAAATGGGCAGTCTTAAAGGGTCTTCCAAGAAAGCGGTATTGCTTACTCAGACCTATGCAAGCCCCTCTGCAAATCGATTGATTTCAGATTTGATGGCTTCAAATGAAAACGTCTCCCATGTTACGTACGATGCCATTTCAGAAGATGCCGCTTTAACAGCATATGAGCAGGTTTATGGGGAACGGGCATTGGCGGATTACGATTTCGAAAAGGCCGATTTAATCGTTTCCATTGGTGCGGATTTCCTAGCAGATTGGCAAGGTGGAGGATATAGTTCAGGTTATTCAAAAGGGCGTGTTCCAAAGAATGGAAAAATGTCCAGACATGTGCAGTTAGAGGCCAATATGTCCCTAACAGGCGCTAATGCTGATAAAAGATATGCATTGACACCTACGGCACAAAAAATAGTTCTTGCAAAACTTTATGGCAAGTTGAACGGTACTTCGGTTGGGGGTAATACTTCTGATTATGATGGTATCGTAGATCAATTGGTCGGCGAGATTAAAAAAGCAGGTTCCAACGCAGTTATGGTTACGGGATTGGATGACGTAAACGCGCAAACTGTGGTTTTGGCCATTAATAAAATGTTAGGAAGTAAGGCTTTTGATCCAACTTCGCCGAGATATGTAAGACAAGGTAATATCAAGATGTTGGAAACCTTGATTTCGGACATGAAGGCTGGTAGGGTAGGTGCCTTGATCATGGATGGCGTAAATCCCATGTACTCCCTTCCAAATGCTGCTGATTTCAAAGAAGGGCTTGAGAAAACGGATCTTTCCGTATTGTTCACTACAAACTGGAACGAAACGGCTGAAGTAGTTCAATATGCAGCGGCTTCAAACCATTATTTGGAATCTTGGGGTGATATTGAGATAAAAAAGGGGCATTTTAGCTTAATGCAGCCTACAATCAAAGAATTGTTTGATACAAAACAATTCCAAAGTGCACTCCTTTCTTGGATGGGTAGTGAGCTTTCTTACTATGAATATATCAGGGAAACCTGGAATCAAAATATTTTGAACGGTGCCAGTTGGAACCAAGCCTTACAGGACGGTGTTTTTGCTTCTGAAACTATGGCGATTGCCCAAGAGGAAGAGCCGGTTTCAAATGCTGGGGAAACTGATGCTGTAACGGAAGTTTCTGCTGTGCCTATCGCTTCCGCCATACGAAGTTTGGCAAATTCCACAAGTAACGGAATGGAGTTGACCCTTTATTCCAAAGTAGGTATGGGAGATGGACAGCAGGCAAGTAACCCTTGGTTGCAAGAGTTCCCGGATCCCATAACACGGGTTTCCTGGGATAACTATGTAACCATATCAAGGGCCGATGCCGAGGAGTTGGGCGTAGAAAATATAAATGTTGCAAACGGGGGTATGGACGGTAATTATGTCAACCTTACCGCGAATGGTGTTACTCTGGAAAATGTACCTGTAGTGGTTCAACCAGGACAGGCAAAAGGTTCAGTAGGGCTATCCTTTGGTTACGGGAAAACCGTAGGCATGAAAGAGGAGATGCAGACTGGTGTCAATGCATTTAAACTATACGAAGGTTTTAATGCCAATCAATCCGTAAGTATTGAAAAGGCCGCAGGAAATCATGAGTTTGCCTGTGTTCAGCTTCATAAGACCCTAATGGGCAGGGGCGATATCATAAAGGAAACTACCTTGGAGGTCTTTAATACCAAAGATCATTCTGAATGGAACCATGTTCCTCAAGTTTCTTTGAACCATCAAGAAGTACCTGCAACATCCGTTGATCTTTGGGAAAGTTTTGATCGTTCCATAGGGCATCATTTTAACTTATCAATTGATTTAAATGCCTGTACCGGTTGTGGTGCTTGTGTTATTGCTTGTCATGCGGAGAACAATGTTCCTGTGGTTGGTAAACATGAGGTAAGGGTTTCAAGGGATATGCACTGGTTGCGTATCGATAGATACTACTCTTCTGAAGACTCTTTTGAGGCGGATAATATCAAAAAAGAAGAGATGGATGGCCTCTGGGGTGACAAAGGATCATTAGGAGGTTTTGGAGAGATGGAACATCCTGCAGATAATCCACAGGTTGCTTTTCAGCCGGTAATGTGCCAGCATTGTAACCATGCCCCTTGTGAAACGGTTTGTCCGGTAGCGGCAACCTCACATGGTAGACAAGGTCAAAACCAAATGGCATACAATAGATGTGTGGGAACTAGATATTGTGCCAACAACTGCCCTTACAAGGTTAGAAGGTTCAACTGGTTCTTGTATAACAACAATGAAGAGTTTGATTTCCATATGAACAATGATTTGGGTAAAATGGTATTGAACCCAGATGTTAATGTTCGTTCTAGGGGGGTTATTGAAAAATGCTCCATGTGTATTCAAAAAACACAAAAGACAATTTTGGATGCCAAACGAGATGGAAGGGTTATTAAGGATGGTGAGTTCCAAACGGCATGTTCTGCTGCCTGTGATAATGGAGCTATGGTCTTTGGTGATGTAAATGATGAAAGCAGCATGGTATCTGAATTAAAGGAAAGTAACCGTATGTACCACTTATTGGAACATGTCGGTACAAAACCAAACGTATTCTATCACGTAAAAGTTAGAAATACCAACGAAGCATAACAATACTAGAAAGTAATTATAACAGAAGTCTATGGCGTCGCATTACGAAGCACCTATACGAAAACCCTTAGTAGTTGGAGACAAAGGCTACCACGATGTAACCGTGGATATTGCCGCTCCCATTGAGGGAAGGGCCAATAAGCATTGGTGGATTGTTTTTTCCATTGCCTTGGTGGCATTTCTTTGGGGGGTAGGTTGTATTATTTATACTATATCAACGGGTATTGGAACCTGGGGTTTGAACAAGACCGTTAACTGGGCTTGGGATATTACCAACTTTGTATGGTGGGTAGGTATTGGTCATGCCGGTACATTGATTTCGGCGGTTTTATTATTGTTCCGTCAAAAATGGAGAATGGCCATTAACCGTTCTGCAGAGGCGATGACCATCTTTTCCGTTATTCAGGCTGGTTTGTTCCCCATAATTCACATGGGTAGACCTTGGTTGGCCTATTGGGTGTTACCTATTCCTAACCAATTTGGTTCATTATGGGTAAACTTTAATTCTCCCTTGCTTTGGGACGTATTTGCGATTTCAACATATCTTTCCGTTTCCTTGGTATTCTGGTGGACAGGATTGCTACCGGATTTTGCCATGTTACGGGACAGGGCGATTTTGCCTTTCCAAAAGAAAATATACAGTCTATTAAGTTTTGGGTGGAGCGGTCGTGCCAAGGATTGGCAGCGTTTTGAAGAGGTTTCTTTGGTATTGGCAGGTTTAGCCACTCCGTTGGTACTTTCTGTACATACCATTGTATCCTTTGACTTTGCCACCTCCGTTATACCTGGATGGCATACCACCATCTTCCCTCCGTATTTTGTTGCAGGAGCAATTTTCTCTGGATTCGCAATGGTAAACACTTTGTTGATTATCATGAGAAAGGTGTGTAGCTTGGAAGCTTATATTACCGTTCAACATATAGAATTGATGAACATTGTAATCATGATTACAGGTTCTATAGTGGGTTGTGCCTATATTACGGAGTTGTTCATGGCTTGGTACTCAGGTGTAGAATATGAACAATATGCCTTTTTAAACAGGGCTACAGGTCCTTACTGGTGGGCGTATTGGGCAATGATGACGTGTAATGTAATTACGCCACAGGTAATGTGGTTTAAAAAGATTCGTACTAGTATTATGTTGTCATTTACTATATCCATAATAGTAAATATTGGAATGTGGTTTGAACGTTTTGTAATTATCGTAACATCATTGCACCGTGATTACTTACCCTCTTCATGGACCATGTTCTCCCCTACGTTTGTTGATATTGGAATATTCATTGGTACAATCGGATTCTTTTTTGTGTTGTTCCTTTTGTATTCCAGAACATTCCCAGTGATTGCTCAGGCTGAGGTTAAGTCCATTTTGAAATCTTCAGGAGAGCGCTATAAAAAATTGAGAGAGGCAGGTAAGCCTCTTTATCAAATATCCAATGAGAGGGTAGCCGTAAAGGAAGAGCCAGTTATTACGGATGATATTTTAATGGGCGAAGTTGAACCTACCACGGGAGATAAAGTTGGTGTTAATGAGCTTTTAAGTTCCATCGGAACATTTGATTCTACAAAACAAACTCCAGATGATTTGAAGAAGGTTAAAGGAATAGGTCCTCAAATGGAGGCTACCTTGAATGAAATTGGAATCTTCACTTTTGCACAGGTGGCTAGGATGACGGAAAGGGAATATAACTTGTTGGATTCAATTACCGGTTCCTTTCCAGGAAGGGCACAGCGTGATGATTGGGCCGGACAGGCTAAAATATTAAATAACAAAAAGTAGGCTATGGCATCTAAAGTTATACAAGCATTTTACAATGATGATGATGTATTAATGCATGCTGTTAAGAAGGTTAAGGCTGCCAAACATCACATTGAAGAGGTATATTGTCCTTTTCCAGTTCATGGTTTGGATAAGGCTATGGGATTGGCCCCTACGAGAATTGCCATTACTTCCTTTTTATATGGTTGTTTAGGTCTTACTGTGGCTATCGTAATGATGAATTTTATAATGATCAAGGATTGGCCACAGGATATAGGTGGTAAACCTAGTTTTAGCTATATTCAGAATATGCCGGCCTTCGTTCCAATTATGTTTGAGCTTACGGTATTCTTTGCGGCACACCTAATGGTAATAACCTTTTACCTTCGTAGTAGGTTATGGCCTTTTAAGAAAGCGGAGAATCCCGATGTAAGAACTACTGATGATCATTTTGTTATGGAAATAGAGATTCACGGTAACGAGGATGAATTAAAGGATTTGCTTGTTGGTACGGGTGCAGTGGAAATTAATATATCAGAAAAAAACAGTCATTAAACATGAACAGTTTTATTAAATTAACGGTTGTAATATGTTTATTGGTGGTTGTTGTGGCTTGTCAGAATAAGCGCGAACCCAATTACCAATACATGCCTAATATGTATGAACCTGTTGGGTACGAGGCTTACGAAGAAGTGGACTTTCTTCCTTCTAACCAAGAAGCTATGGTTCCACCTGCCAATACCATTAATAGAGGTTGGTTGCCGTATGAATTTGAAAATACACCTGAAGGAAAGGAACTGGCTAGATTAAATACAAGCCCGTTGGATTCACTGGACATGGACAAAAATTTGGCTGCCGGTTCCCAATTGTACACCATTTATTGCGCCATATGCCATGGAGACAAGGGTGATGGCCAGGGGACTTTGGTAAAAAGGGAAAAGATTCTTGGGGTGCCAAGTTATGCAGACCAGGCAAGAAATATCACCGTTGGTACAGCTTACCACACGCAGATTTATGGACTTAATTCAATGGGATCTTATGCGTCTCAAATGAATTCTACTGAAATGTGGCAAGTTGCGGAATACGTAATGAAGCTGAAACAGGATTTAACCAAATAATAGGTAAACAATACTATGTATACGTTTTCAAATAGACTTAAGATAGGTTCCATCATTCTAATGGCAGTTGGCCTATTGGGCATTGTTGGTGGTTTTATTATGGCTCCCGGAACTGTTGAGGAAGCAAAGGCAATTGTTGCTAGTCATGATGATGGACATGGTGGAGGTCATGCAGAGGAGGCTTCCCATGATACGGGTATGGATCATGGTGCTGCCGCCGAGCACGGTGGAGATCATGATGCCTCACATGATGAGCATTTATTAAGTCAGTTAAAAAATAGACCTTGGGCTGCCCTTTATGTAGCGGCATTTTTCTTTATGATGATAGCATTGGGTGTTTTGGCCTTTTATGCAATCCAAAGAGCTGCGCAAGCAGGATGGTCCCCTTTACTGTTTAGGGTAATGGAGGGTATTACTTCATATTTGGTCCCTGGGGGAATTATAGTTTTTGTAATCTTGGTGCTTTCCGTACTTCATATGAACCATCTTTTCATTTGGATGGATCCTGAAGTCGTTGCACACGATGAACTTTTACAGGGAAAATCAGGATACCTAAATCCTACTTTTTTCTTGATAAGGGCAGCAATCTTTTTGGGAGGTTGGATAGCCTATAGGGAATACTCTAGAAAGTTATCCTTAAAGCAGGATGAATCCACAGATAATTCCAGTTTCAAATTAAATTTTAGGATATCTGCAGCATTTCTTGTGTTTTATCTAATTTCTGAATCTATCATGTCATGGGATTGGATAATGAGTGTGGAACCACATTGGTTCAGTACCTTGTTTGGGTGGTATATTTTTGCCAGTATGTTTGTCTCTGGTATTACCGTTATCGCTATGGTTACCATTTATTTAAAATCAAAGGGTCTATTGCCCGATGTTAATGATAGCCATATTCATGACTTGGCCAAGTTTATGTTCGGTATCAGTATTTTTTGGACATACCTTTGGTTTTCACAATTCATGCTTATTTGGTATTCCAATATTCCAGAAGAGGTTACTTATTATGTTACCAGAATACAGGACTATAAGCTGCCATTTTTCGGAATGGTCGCAATGAACTTTTTGTTCCCTGTACTTCTTTTAATGAACAGTGACTACAAAAGAATTAATTGGTTCGTGGTATTGACCGGTATCGTTATTCTGGCCGGACATTATATGGATATTTTCAATGCCATCATGCCTTCTACGGTGGGGGACCAATGGTTTATAGGGATTCCTGAGATAGGTGCAATTCTATTTTTTGCAGGATTGTTCATATTTTGGGTGTTTAGGGCGCTTACCACAGTACCTTTGCAGCCTAAAAGAAATCCTTTTATTGAAGAAAGTAGACACTTTCATTATTAGTGAGTTTTAAAGTATAATATCAATACATACAATGACTACATTATTGACTTTAGCTGTTTTAGTTCTCGTGGCAATTGCCATTTGGCAAATGACCAAGATATTTGAGTTATCACAGCTTAGAACAGATAATTCCGAGGTTGCCAACGATAAGGATAACAAGAACAACGGTTATCTAATGTTTGCTTTTCTTATTTTTATTTACGGTATCACCATTTTCAGTTTTGCAAAATATGGTAAGATGCTTTTGCCAGAGGCCGCTTCTGAACATGGTTCTGACTATGACACCTTGATGTTGATATCCATGGTAATTATTTTTATTGTACAAATAATTACTCAGGCGTTGTTGCACTATTTTGCTTTTAAGTACCGAGGAGAGAAGGGCAAGAGAGCACTTTTTTATGCGGACAACAACCGTTTGGAGTTCATATGGACCATAATACCGGTAATTGTTTTGGCAGGATTGATCCTTTACGGATTATACACTTGGACCAACATTACCGACATAAATGATGAGGACGATCCATTAATTGTGGAGCTTTATGCACAGCAGTTCAACTGGACGGCTAGATACGGTGGGGCAGACAATACTTTGGGATCTGCAAATGTACGTATGATAGATATAGACAAAGCTAATGTTCTTGGTTTGGATGAGTCGGATTCCTATGCGGATGATGATGTAATTGTAAAGGAATTACACTTGCCCGTAGGCAGAAAGATAAACTTCAAAATGAGATCTCAGGATGTTTTGCATTCGGCATATATGCCTCACTTTAGAGCGCAAATGAACTGTGTTCCTGGAATGATTACGGAGTTTTCATTTACTCCAATTTACACTACCGAGGAAATGCGACAAAAACCGGAAATTGTAGATAAGGTAGAACGAACCAATAAAGTGAGGGCGGAGAAGGCCGCTGAAACTGGAGAAGTTGTGGATCCATGGGAATTTGATTATCTCTTGCTATGTAATAAGATATGTGGCAAATCACATTACAACATGCAAATGAAAATAATCGTGGAAACGGAAGAAGAATACAATGAGTGGATGGCAAGTCAACAGACCTTTAAGTCAACGATGACGGCCAGTGCCCAATAAAAATTAGTGATATTACATTAATATTAAAGAAAGAATACGATTATGTCAGCAACAGCACACGCACACGTAGATGATCACGCACATGACGATCATGGACATCATCATAAGGAAACGTTCGTTACAAAATACATATTCAGTCAAGACCATAAAATGATTGCCAAACAGTATTTCATTACTGGAATACTCATTATGGGATTTATTGGTATAGCCATGTCCCTTTTGTTTAGGATGCAATTGGCTTGGCCAGGAGAATCAAGTATATTTTTCGAGGCATTATTGGGCAAATGGGCACCAGAAGGTGTAATGGATGCGGATGTATATTTGGCCTTAGTAACCATGCATGGTACCATTATGGTATTTTTCGTTTTAACAGCGGGTCTGAGTGGTACCTTTAGTAATTTATTGATTCCCTTACAAATTGGTGCAAGGGATATGGCCTCTGGCTTTTTGAATATGATATCCTATTGGATGTTTTTTGTGTCCTGTGTTATTATGGTTATTTCTCTTTTTGTGGAAGCAGGGCCCGCGGCTGCAGGTTGGACCATTTACCCTCCATTGAGTGCCTTACCCATGGCACAACCGGGATCAGGTCTTGGTATGACACTCTGGTTGGTGTCTATGGCCATCTTTATTGCCTCCTCATTATTAGGGTCGCTTAACTATATTGTTACAGTTTTGAATTTACGAACAAAAGGTATGACCATGACGAGATTGCCTTTGACCATTTGGGCATTCTTTGTAACGGCGGTAATCGGGGTAATCTCCTTTCCAGTATTGTTATCTGCAGCTCTTCTGCTTATTATGGATCGTAGCTTTGGAACATCCTTCTTCTTGTCGGACATTTTCATCCAAGGAGAGGTGCTGCATTATCAAGGAGGCTCCCCTGTTCTTTTTGAGCATTTGTTTTGGTTCCTAGGACACCCAGAAGTGTATATAGTTATTTTGCCGGCGATGGGAATTGTTTCCGAAGTAATGGCGGTTAATGCTAGAAAACCTATTTTTGGTTACAGGGCTATGATTGCCTCTATTTTGGCCATTGCCTTCCTATCCACAATAGTATGGGGTCACCATATGTTTATTTCAGGGATGAACCCATTCTTGGGGTCCGTATTTACGTTTACAACATTGCTTATTGCGATACCATCGGCAGTTAAGGCCTTTAACTGGATTACAACACTTTGGAAAGGTAATCTTCAATTGAATCCTGGAATGTTATTTTCCATTGGTATGGTATCCACCTTTATTACAGGTGGATTAACTGGAATTATTCTAGGGGATAGTACCTTGGATATCAATGTTCATGATACTTATTTCGTAGTAGCGCATTTCCACTTGGTAATGGGTATTTCGGCACTTTATGGAATGTTTGCGGGTGTATATCACTGGTTCCCAAAAATGTTCCAAGGTAGGATGATGAACAAAAATCTTGGGTATGCTCATTTCTGGATTACCGCCATTGGTTCTTATGGAGTATTTTTCCCAATGCATTTTGTTGGGATGGCCGGTGTTCCTAGAAGATATTATCAAAATACGGCTTTTCCAATGTTCGATGAGTTAACTGATGTTCAGGTATTAATGACTGTTTTTGCTATCATTACTGCTATGGCTCAATTATTCTTTGTGTTCAACTTTGTGAGAAGTATTTTCTATGGAAAACGTGGGCCTCAAAACCCTTGGAAAGCTACTACCTTGGAATGGACAACTCCAACAGAACATATCCATGGTAACTGGCCTGGTGCTATACCGGAAGTACATAGGTGGGCATATGATTACAGCAAGGTAG
Organism: Bacteroidia bacterium; assembly: GCA_030429835.1. Taxonomy (GTDB): domain Bacteria; phylum Bacteroidota; class Bacteroidia; order Flavobacteriales; family Flavobacteriaceae; genus Maribacter. The sequence goes on along the minus strand of JAUIGC010000047.1, from coordinate 4,074 downwards.
ATGAAAATGATGAGTACATCATCGCAGGTCAGGATTACGTTCCACAAACCCTGCCTTTGTTTGATGGTGAAGAAGAATTGCAACACTAAAAAAAGCATAAACGAATTTTAAAAATGCCCAACCGTACAGTTGGGCATTTTTTTTGCTGTGCTATTCTACCTTCATCAATTATTAATTTATAATATCTTTGATTGGATGTTAAATTCAAAATTCACGAAAGTCAAATGAAAAATTTTCTTTTTTTTAGTCTCGTCCTACTTTTTGGATTTCAAACTTTTGCCCAGCGTAAGCCTAAGATAAAGGGTAATAAAAATGTTGTGGAGGTGCGTGAGAGTTTGCCTGTTTTTGATGCGATACAGTTGGATGATGATTTGGAGGTAGTATTAAAAAAAGGGACTTCTGAAGCCTATACATTGGAAATAGACGATAATCTCATTGATGTACTCAAGTTTAAGGTAGAAGGAAACACCCTATTTATTTCTTCATTTTATAATATTACCTCAAAGAGGAAATTGGATATTACCGTTTTTTATACGGAATTGAACCGCATAACCATGAACAATGGTGAGATTAGTATGGAAGACGTGATTTCTACGGAGCAGTTGGATGTATTAACAAAAGAAACCTCCCGTTTGGAATTGAACGCAACGGCAGATATTATAAATATTAATATGGAAGGCATCAGTTCTGGCGACTTTAATGTGGCCAGCGACTCCTTGGTAATGACTTTAAAAGATCGTATAGATGTAAAGGTATATTCAACGGGTGACACCAATAACCTTTTTATGTATGAGAATGCAACGGCAAAATTGGAAGGTGCTACAGAAAATTTTATGGCTAAACTTTACGGGAAAAGTACTTTAAAGGCTGAGGCGTTGGAGGCGAATAAAACAATGCTGATACTTGAAGATTCTCCCGAGGCCCATGTAAATGTGTTAGAAGAATTGCAATTATCATCTAGGGGCTCATCCAGAACTAGTTTATATGGTAATCCAAAGATTACCATTTTGGACTTTTTGGATACCTCTCGATTGGATAAGGAGAACTAGTGCGCTATTGGGGCCGTAATGCAATGGCCTGGAATTCCAAACCCATCCACTAATACGCCTATATGGGGCCTAAGCTCTGTGCACAAACGTTCTACACGCTGGCGTATAGCCTTTGATTTGGTACTTCCAATATATCCTTGCTCCAGATACCAGGATGCATCCTGTCTTATTTCATAAAGTGCGTACAGTGTTCCCAATTTTTTGAATAGTTCCTTGTTTTTTGTATCCTCAATAGTTTCGGTAAATTCAAAATAGGTATTGTAGGCCAATTCTACACTATAGGCCTTTCCTAAGGCCAATAAATGGGTCTGTACCTTTAGAAAGGCCTGATACGAAGGCACTCCCTTCTTAATATAATCCCTAATGCGCATCGCCAAAGTATAGGTCAACCTACGCGTTCTATAGTCGAAAGCATGTTTATGAAATTTTGGATTGTACAGGTGCTCCTTGTCAACTTTATTGGAATACAAGGGGTTTACCGTGGCCAATTTATCCGAGATTTGCTGACTTAACAATTTAAGAACGGAAGAGAAACCTGCGCTATTGAATTCAGATTTAAAATCAGACAGCACTCCCTTTGCCGCCAACTGAAGAAGAACGTTGTTATCCCCTTCAAAAGTTGTAAAGATGTCAACATCTCCTTTAAGGTCGGCAATGCGGTTTTCTAGAAGATATCCCTTACCTCCACAAGCTTCGCGACATTCTTGGATTGTATTGTTGGCATACCAGGTAATAATGGATTTTAATCCAGCTACCTGGGTTTCTACCTTGCGTTTATCCGGTTGGCTTTCATCACAATAAACCTCCATCATCTTATCCAAAGTGGCATGGTACACATAAGCGCTGGCTACCAAAGGGGTCAAACGCAATTGATGTGATGGGTAATTCATCAACAAATCTTCCTGTATTTTAATATTGTCGTTGAATTGTCTTCTTTTTAAGGCATGCTTAATGGCGATGGTCAGAGCCATTTTTGCTCCTCCCAGACCGGCCCTGGCTACACAGATTCTTCCGCCCACCAAAGTACCCAGCATGGTGAAGAATCTCTTGTTTGGGTTTTTTATATCCGAATAATAGGTGCCATCCTCTTTAATGGACCCGTATTTGTTCAATAAATTTACTCTGGGAACCTTGACCTGATTGAACCATATTTTTCCATTATCTACGCCGTTAAGGCCAAGTTTATAGCCATTATCCTCAACGGTAATACCGGGTAACAGTTCATGGTTCTCATTTCTTAAAGGTACCAGAACGGCATGTACGCCTTCATTTTTTCCATTAACGATGAGCTGTGCAAAGACCGATGCCATCTTGGAGTGCAAAGCATTACCTATGTATTCCTTATTGTCATTTTTTCCAGGAGTATGAATGATAATGCTGTCCGTTTTCTTATCATAGGTAGCTGTGGTTTTTATTCCACGAACGTTGGATCCATGACCGGTCTCCGTCATGGCAAAACAGCCTAACAGTTTTGCCTCTCCTGCAGCGGTTAAATAGGTGTCATGATGGATTTTAGTACCTAGTTTTTGGATGCTGCCCCCAAACAGACCAAATTGAACCCCGAATTTTATGGTAAGACTACCATCAACATACATCAAATTTTCAAATATGGTAGCATAGCCTTCCATATCCCCTGTACCCCCATACGCCGGAGGGTAAGCCATGGCACCATAACCCTTTTTGGCCAAAAATTTCAATTGTTCTAAAACAACATGTCTAAAATCCTCTTTGTTCCGATGAATGCCCCAATTAAAAATGGGGTCAAGCAAAAACTCTTGAAACGCATCGATTACTGGAGCATGGCTTCCTTTTAGGATTTTGGCTATTTCATTTGCATCATAGGTATGAGCACTAATACTATGTTCAACTTCTACTTCGAACAAATGGTTATAATGGTTGGGTTGAATGCCTAAATTGACTTCAATACTTTTTAATTGCTCATTGAAAGGACAGGTTTCATGATAATGGCAGACCACTTTTTGGCTAAAGGTGGTCAGGGGAAAGGTCTCCCCTTCGATTAATTTGGTTCCTGAATTGGAAATGGTCTGCTTCCAGTTTTTGAATTCCTCGTTCTTGGGAGGATTTTTTACCTGTAACCAGGAATGTAAAAGTACTTTTTCTGTATCAGATAGGGTAGCGTCACCATCAATGGCCTTTTCGACAATATTCACTTCTGAAGCGGAAACGAGGTCATCGGACCATATTACATAAAAAAAAGGGATATATTGAAGAATCCCTGGAGTATAAATTTTCTTTTCCATTATTTGAAAATACAAATTTATCCCTGAAATTCTATGGAATAAAGAGAAGGTGCGTTGAAAATAAATTACGGGGGTTTACCTATCTTTGTTAGGCATGAATGAATACTTAGATCCATCCACTAACGGTTTTTCCGATGCGGAGCTCGATATTGAAAGGGCATTAAGGCCTGTAAGCTTTGATGACTTTACAGGTCAGGAGCAGGTATTGGAAAATCTTAAGGTTTTTGTTGAGGCGGCCAATCGAAGAGGGGAAGCTTTGGATCATACATTATTTCATGGTCCTCCAGGATTGGGAAAGACTACATTGGCGAATATTCTGGCCAACGAATTGGGCGTTGGGATCAAAATCACTTCTGGTCCAGTTTTGGACAAACCCGGGGATTTAGCTGGATTGCTTACAAACCTTGATGAAAGGGATGTGCTTTTTATAGATGAAATTCATCGTTTGAGTCCCATAGTAGAGGAATATTTGTATTCCGCCATGGAAGACTACAAAATTGATATTATGATAGAAACGGGGCCGAATGCCCGTTCGGTCCAGATAAATCTTAATCCCTTTACTTTAATAGGGGCAACAACAAGATCGGGACTTTTAACTGCTCCCATGCGCGCTCGCTTCGGTATTCAAAGTCGATTACAATATTATGATACGGAATTGCTTTCTACCATTGTACAACGCAGCGCAGACATATTAAAAGTGCCTATCACGAATGAGGCAGCCATTGAAATAGCGGGCAGGAGTAGGGGAACCCCTAGAATATGTA
>JAUIGC010000046.1 GCA_030429835.1 Bacteroidia bacterium | reverse complement strand
TTAAGACCATAAAAAACCACTTTTTGCGTGCAAACTGCGTGCAAATTTGCACGCAGACTTTAACATTTGATATGGCTACATACATAAAGCTCTCATTGGATAAACGAAGGAAAGATATCAAAATCTTCCCATTAATTTTTCGATTGACCCATAATCGAAAATCCACAAGTATAGGTACAGGATACAAATTATCAGCTTCCGAATGGGATGATAAAAGGCAAAAAATCAGGTCATCTTTCAAAGGCACAGAATCGCCTTCCCGTCTGAACAACCTTTTGCAAAAGAAAATCGCCCGTATGGTCGATATCCTTACTAAATTGGAGGAGGGTGACAAATTGAAGTATATGAGCGTGTCCGAGGTAAGGAGCCATATTACCCGTACCACAAAAAAGGTAACTTTTTACCAGTTTGCCGAAAAGCAGATAGCAGACCTAATAAAAGCGAACCGTATTGGAAATGCAAGGGCTTACAAACATGCCTTGAAAGCGGTAAAGAATTTCAGAAACAACAAGGATTTCACATTTGATGAATTGAATCTCGAATTCCTAAACCGATTTGAAAAGCACCATTTGGCCAAGGGCAATAAACTGGGCGGCCTTAGTGTCTATTTAAGAACCATTCGGGCCATTAACCGTAAAGCTATAAAGGCGGGGGTTGCGGACAAGGAAGGATACGCCTTTGACGATTACGTTATACGTAGCGGAAAACCTGAAAAGCGGGCTTTGCCCTTCGATGCCATTCGCAAAATTGCTTCGCTTGATCTTGAAGAAGGCACGGCTATTTTTAGGGACAGGAATATTTTTATGATGAGCTTCCTGCTCAACGGCATGTCCTATGTCGATATGGCTCATTTAAAGTTGTCCAACATTGTTGACGGTCGTATCAAATACTCCCGTAAAAAAACAGATGAACCTTACAATATTAAAATCCATGACCAACTTAATCCGTTGTTATCATATTTTACTGAGGGAAAGAAAAAAACTGAGTATCTATTGGATGTAGTCAAAAGTGAAAATCCAATTGAAAGCTACAATCAAATAGTTTGGGCAAGAAAAAGGTTTAACGATAATTTGAAAAAGCTTGCTGAACTTGCAGGAATAGAAGAAAATATAACAAGTTACGCCGCACGCCATTCATTTGCTTCGAGTGCCAATGACATGGGAATTCCGCTGACGGCCATTTCCCAAATGTTGGGGCACAAACGCATCAGTACCACACAGGCATACTTGGCAGGGCTTAGGAAATCCAAAATTGATGAATACCAGGACGAAATTATGGACAAGCTCTCGGAATAGTCCGTTCCCTAGTCGGCTTATCCATAATTGGACTTTCACTTCTTTTTCCCTAACAACAAAAAATCCAAAAAACAGTTTTGAATACGGAATTAGAAATTGAATTTATTCATCGTATTCTAAAAAGTGAATATCCAACAATACATAAAGAAGAAACTTTCCTTGGCGAGCTTCGACGTTGTGATGACCCTTATTTTTATCAGTGCTTGTGTTTGCCAACGGAAGAAATCACCATAAAGTGTTACACATGTCCATTAGGAACTGGAGCAACTTTCTGAACGAGTTCTTTAGGATTTATGATAAAGGGCCGCCTGCTGCTAAAGTCAAAATCCTGCTATATACAAAATATAAACGAAGTGGGACGGCTTACTTTTAATTTGAGATATATTGGTAACCAATTTTTTCTTTTTTTTAAAGGACGACTCATCTTTAGGTGGTTTTTTTATAACTCCAAACGGCCAAACCATTCATTACTATTGCATAAGCCAATGTTTTTATGGCCAATGGAAAAATATCGGTAAAGCCGGAACCTTTGAGCATTACCATTCGTATAATCTCTACAAAATATTTAATAGGATTAAATTCGGTGAGAAGTTGCGCCCATTTGGGCATACTTTCTATGGGTGTAAACAAACCACTCATCAAAATAAATATCACGATAAAGAACCAAGCAATAAACATGGCTTGCTGTTGTGTATCCGTAAAGTTTGAAATAAACAAACCCATTCCTAAAATCACCAGTATATACACCGAAGTATAGCCATAAAGAAGCAGTAGGTTCCCAAGTATGGGCACGTTAAAAATAACTTTGGCGAGAATTAACCCAACGGCCAAGAGTCCCATACCCAACACCCAAAACGGGAAGAGCTTGCCAATGATAAACTGATATTTTTTTATGGGCGTTACATTAATTTGTTCCAGCGTGCCTATTTCTTTTTCCCTTACAATGTTCATTCCTGATAAAAACAGCGTAATCATAGTAACGAGTAGCACCAAAATACCTGGAACCATAAAAGTTTTGTAGTTGAGGGTTTTATTATACCAAAACAACGGAATACTATCTATACTAATGGGTTTCTGAACGGAATCTGAAACGTGTATCAAGTCTGTTGCAATATGTTTGTTATAGTTTCGTATAATTTGGGTTGCATACACATTAATGACTCCTGCTGCCGAACCGTCAATAGCATCAACAAATACACCTATATCGTTGCGCTTGTTTTTTTGTAAATCACGTTCAAAATGCGTTGGAATGTTCACGTACACATCCACACTGCCTTCCTGCATTGCGGTTGATGCCTCTTTTTGGGAAGAAAATTTTTCTGTTACATTAAAATAGGTTGAAGCTTCAAATCGTTCTATCAATCCTCTGGAGATGCTACTGTTATCGGCATCAACATAGCCAAAACTTATGTTTTTTATTTCATAAGTTGCCGCATTGGACAAAATGACCAATTGTAAAACAGGCAAAATAAAAATGATAGGCAGCATTCCTTTATTTCTAAAGATTTGCTTGAACTCTTTTCGTATGATATACAGGATAATTTTCATCGTTATAAAAACTAGCTAAATCTTTGGTTACTGATTATTTATGCTAATTAGCAACAACATTTTTTTTTAAATGCTCTCCTCAACTTGATTGGGGAATGGGCTTTCATCTTATTCCAATCTTATGTTATATTTTTTCACACTAAAACCCATAAATACCAAGGTCATAGCAAATAAAATCAAGGTTTCCTTCAAAATAAACCCAAAACCAACACCTTTAAGCATAATGCCTTTTACAATAATAATAAACCACTTGGCGGGAATAATGTTGCTAATCACCTGAAGTGGCAACGGCATACTGCTTATAGGGAAAATAAACCCGGAAAGCAATATGGTGGGCAGCATTAAGCCCATTAAGGAAATCATCATAGCGGTTTGCTGTGTTGCCGAAATGGTTGAAATTAAAATACCCAAAGCCAATGATGTGATGATAAACAGCACACTTTCAACACCTAGTAGGAACAAACTGCCCTTTACCGGAACATTGAAAATAAATATGCTCAACAACACGATTACCACAGCATTGATAATCGATAAGAAAATGTAGGGAAAAACCTTACCCACAATCACCTGAAAGGGTTTTAAAGGCGAAACCAATAAAATTTCCATTGTGCCTTGTTCCTTTTCGCGGGTGATGGAAATGGAGGTCATCATTGCCGAAACCAGCATTAAAATTACCGTCATTACACCGGGAACAAACATATATACGCTTTTAAGTTCGGCGTTGTACACCATTCGGCTTTGTGGTACAATTTGGTAATCTATGGAAACAGTTTGGTTTAACTCCTGTTGGTAGTTCTTGAGTATGGAAGTGATATAATTGCTAATGGTATTGGCCATATTGGGGTCTGTAGCATCGGTAAGTATTTGCACATTGGCTTGTTTTTCTTTAATGAGGTTGCTACTAAAGTTATTTTCAAACTGAAGCACGGCTTTCACATTACCTTTTTTGAAAATGGATTTTATGGACGACTCTTGTTGAATAATATCTACAATGCTAAAGTGTTTTGAAGCAGAAATCTTTTGGATGATTTCCCTGGAATTCACATCGTTGGCCTGGTCTAATATGGCAATATCCACATTGTTGATTTCGTTGGTGATGGCAAAGCCAAACAATAATATTTGGGCTATTGGCATCCCGAACAAAATAAATAAGGAACGTTTATCACGGAATATGTGATAAAACTCTTTTCGCACAAAACCTACAAATCGTTTCATCCTCTAGCCAATTTTAAAAACACATCGTTCATTGTGTTGGTTTTATACTGTTCTTTTAGCTTTTTTGGCGTATCAAGAGCTTCAATTTTCCCGTTGACCATTATGGAAACGCGGTCGCAATATTCGGCTTCGTCCATGTAGTGGGTAGTTACAAAAATGGTGGTGCCATTATGGGCAGCTTTATAAATAAGTTCCCAAAACTGCCGTCGGGTAATAGGGTCAACGCCGCCAGTGGGCTCATCCAGAAACACAATTTTGGGCTCGTGCAACAAGGAAACCGAAAACGCCAATTTTTGCTTCCATCCCAAGGGCAGTGAGGCTACAAGACTGTTTGTAACTTCCTGAAGTCCCAGTTCTTCAACCAGTTCACATCGTTTTTGCTCTATTTGTTTTTTAGATAATCCATAAATTCCACCAAAAAATGTGATGTTTTCTTTAACGGTCAAATCATCATACAAGGCAAATTTTTGACTCATATAGCCAATATTTTTCTTAATGGACTCGGCTTCTCTATACACATCAAATCCGGCAACAGTCGCTTTTCCCGAAGTAGGGGACGAAATCCCAATCAACATTTTCATCGCCGTGGTTTTTCCCGCGCCATTGGCGCCGAGAAACCCAAAAATCTCTCCAGCTTTTACCTGAAAACTTATTTGGTTTACGGCGGCAAAGTCTCCAAACAACTTGGATAGGTTTTCAACTTCTATAACATTGTGTTTTTGTATCATTTGGCTAATTCCATAAAGGTGTCTTCAATAGTAGGTTGGGTTGCTTCTATGTTAATATTGGTGAGACCTTGTTGTACTAAATAAGCTTTAATTTCCTCAACATCCATTGCTTCTCTTTTATCAGTGTAATGCACAAATTCCCCAAAAGGGAACACACTATAGGTATGCTCATAATGGCTCATACTCGTAATTAAGCCGTACATATTGGTAGCATAGATATTATACAGTGGTTTTGGAAAGTGGCCAACAATGGCCTTTGGCGTATCTATCTCAAGGATTTTACCGCCTTGTATCAAGGCAATGCGGTCGCATAATGCGGCTTCGTCCATATAGGGTGTGGATACCAAAATGGTGATACCTTTTTGCTGCAAGCGTTTCAGCATTTCCCAAAATTCTTTTCTTGAAACCGGGTCAACGCCGGTTGTGGGTTCGTCTAAAAACAAGACTTTGGGTTTGTGAATCAAGGCACAGCTCAAGGCAAGTTTTTGTTTCATTCCCCCTGAAAGTTTTCCGGCCCTTCGATTTTTAAAGGGTTCTATTTGGACATAGATGTCTTTTATTAAATCGTAATTTTCTTCAATGGTAGTGCCAAAAATGGTTGCAAAAAAGTTTAGATTCTCTTCCACAGTTAAATCTTGATACAACGAAAATCGTCCCGGCATATAGCCCACGCTTTTTCTTATGGATTTATATTCCTTAAGCACGTCATAACCCGCAACTGTGGCTTGTCCTTTATCGGCTATCATTAGTGTGGTCAAGATGCGAAACAAAGTGGTTTTGCCGGCACCATCGGGACCGATTAAGCCATAGAGTTCGCTAGGTTTTACATCCAATGAAATATTGGACAAAGCCGTTAGCTTACCGTAAGATTTTGATATGTTCTTTACAAGGATTCCCATTTATTTTATCAATAAGAAATGGCTCTTTTTAAGTGCATCAACTTGGTGTTTTACATTGGCTTCAATAAAGACATAATCGCCTGCTTGTAAAGTTTCTTTAGTGCCTTTTTCATCAGAATAAACGGCTTTACCGCTCACGCATACAAGAAGTGCCGGCACTTTAGAAATGTGCTCTTCAAGGCTTTTGTTTTTTTCAATTTGAAGCGAAATTACTTTCGCATCCGTAGGCTTAAACAAGAGTTGGGTTTGTACTGCTTTTTCTTCGGTGTGCAGGGTTTTTAAGTTCATTGTATTACTGTTTTTTACGGTGCCACAACTCCAAAGTGTGGCGAGTGTTACTGTTACTAATGCTAGTTTTTTCATGGATTCTATATTTAGTTTTTTGAGTTTAACCATATTTCTGCAGGCATTCCTATTTTTAAGCTGCCATCGTTTCTTACTTGTACTTTAACGGCATAGACAAGGGCAACGCGCTCTTCTTTGGTTTGAATGATTTTTGGAGTGAATTCCGCTTCCGAAGCTATCCAGCTAACAATACCATCATAGGATTTCATTCCATCTCGGTCATCGATTTTTACGGTGACGGTTTGGCCAATAGCGATAGATGCCAATTGAGTTTCGCTCATATACACCCGCAAATCCATTGTAGATAAATCGGCAATTTTATAGAGCGGTTTGCCAAAACTTACAATTTCGTTGGGTTCGGCATATTTGGTCAACACCGTTCCGTTTACAGGGTTTACGATGTTGCTTTTTTGAATTTGGTCGTCTAGCTGCTTGAGTTGTATATCGATGTTTTTAAGCTCGTTTACCACTGGAGCGTTTTGAATTTCAACACTTCGGATGCTGTTTTTTAAAATAGCAATTTCACCATCAATATCATCCAATTGTTTTTGCGTTCCTGCATTATCTTTAATGAGGTTTTCTATTCTTGTTTTGTTGGTGTTAGCGGTTTTTAATTTGGCTTGCAACACATTAATCTGCGACAATACGCCTTTAGATTTTGAGGCAATGACCTCTTTTTGCACCAAAAGTTGTTCTTTTTTTAAGTGAAGCGGAATGGTATCTATAGTACCTATTTGTTGATGTTGTTCAATAACCGCACCTTCATCGATGTTAAAGGCGATGAGTTTTCCGGTGTTTTCAGCAGAAATGGTAATTTCGGTCGCTTCAAAATTTCCGTAGCCGTCAGCTTTGTCACCATTGTTGTTACAGGCGATAACTACAGAAATAACCGTGAGCGTCAAGAGTATTTTTTTTAGGTGTTTCATCTTTTTTCTAATTTAAATCCCCTTTTAAGGTGTTGTAATTGGCTTTTGCCAGCTCCAGTTGGGTTTTATGTTGGTTAAATAAATTTTCGGCTTCGTAAAGTTTGGTGAGTTCAATAATGTATTGCGATGTGGTAATGACACCGTTTTTTAATTGCGCATCAAAGGTGCGGACGACTTCTTGCTGTAGGGAAATGAGCTGTTGGTCGATGGCAATGGTGCTTTCAAGCGTTTCAATTTCTTGTTGTTGTTCGTTTAAGGCGGTGTTGGTGTTCAGTCTAAAAACCTCTTCTTGATTGTTGATGAGTTCTTTTGAAAAATCGAGTACTTGCCGTTGTTTTTTATTGCCGTTCCAGTCAAACACATTCCAGTTGAGTTTTAGCCCTACAATGTAATAGGTAGAAAAATCGTTTTCTAAAAAGTTGAGTCCCGGATTGCCCAAACCGCCGGTTGCAAAGGCGTTTAATGTAGGTGCTGTGGCTTTGGACAAAAGGTTTTGTTGTTGTTCGATTTCTTGTTTTTTTAGGTTGAACAAGGATAATTCGGGTCGGTTTAAATCCTTAGTTTCTACAATAGAAAGAAACGGTTTTTGAAAACTGGTTTCTGTATTTAGTGTTACACCGATTAAAGTGGATAAGGATGTGATTAATTTGGATTTAGTATTGGTGGCTTCCTTGTATTGCTGTGCAATTTTTAATAATTCGGCTTCAATGACTTTATCTGATGTAGGCAGGAGAACCCCATTTTTTACACCCGATTTCACCTCGTTCAACGTGCTGTTCAATTGTTCTTTTCTAGCGTTTAACAAGAGTAGTTGGTCGTCGATTAAAAGAATAGAGAAATAGAGTTGGTTGACCCGTTGTTTCAATTGGTACAAATTGGCCTCGACTTCTTGTTGTTTTCTTTGGGTACTGCTATTTTGCAACTGTTGGCTCGCCTTAATTCTTCCGCCATTGTATAGCAACTGATTGGCAGTAAGCGTTGCGCGATATTGGTCGTTGTTCAACGAGTTGATGTCCCCATTGGGGATAGGCACTTCGGTAACCTCACTTTGATAGGTCGCTTGCGCATCGAGGTTGAACTGAGGCAATGTTTTTGAGGTGATTGCCGAAAGTTCAGCAGTGTTTTGTTGTTCTAAAATTGCGCCTTGCTTTGCCAACGGATAATTGGCTTTTAAACCCTCGTAACAGGCATCTAAACTGATGCTGTTTTGGGTATGGCCAACAATTGTTGAAAAGAAGAATACTATCAATAAAAATCTCATTTGCTTATTTTTTTATAGCATTGATAATAAAATCTGAAACTGCCGTTTTTCGGTCTTCCAACATCGCTTTGTAAGCTTTGTCATCTACATTTGTAAAAGCTTTGATTAATGGAGAAGCCACAAACGGAAAGACGTTTAAGGACAAAATATTGATAAACAACTGCTCTGCATTCACCGAAACAATAGTTCCCTTTTCAACTTCCTGTTCCACTTGCATTTTAAATTTTGAAATGTTTGGAAATGCCACGTTGTTTTTAATACTTTCAATAAACTTTGGGTTTCTGTTGAGCTCTTGAATGATGAAGTTGGGCAAATACGGATGCTTCATCATAAAACTGATATAATTTTGTGTAAAGCTTCTTATTTTATCTTCTAAAGCAGAATCGTCATTCAAAATAGCATTGAGTTGAGGCGCCAATAAGGCAAAGGCTTTATTAAACACCGCTTCAAACAGAAGCTGCTTGCTTCTGTAGTAATAATGTAACATCGCTTTGTTGATGCTCGCTTTATCTGCTATTTCTTGCATACGCGCACCATCCATTCCTTTGGCTTGAAACACCTGTTTTGCAGCTTCTAGAATTTGCTCTTCGGTTTGATTGTCCTTATGCTTTGTCATTTTAGATTATTTATTAACCAATTAGTTTAACCATTTGGTTAACAAATGTACAAAAATCATTTTATTGATAGAATCTCATTGAAAAAGTTTTGCTGAATACAATACATGGGGCCATGAAACATAAAAATATAACAATTCGTATGTACGCTTTCATTCCACATTTTAATCTTTCAGAGGTTCTATTAAGAAGGGCTGTATGTAACTTAGCTTGTATTTACCTTAAACATAAATTGCTCCCCAAGTGTTGAGAAGTAATAAAAGATATTTTTATCCTTTATTCCTGATATTTGTCATATTCTTTAGGGAGAGGCCTTCATAGATTTGTACTTATTAAACGGTAATCTCCATTTTTTATGGGATATACCGGCTACTTTTGCAAATCGAATTAGATAATGAAACAAGTCGCTATACTTTGTGTCTCCCTGGCCATGTTGGTCAAGCCCCTATGGCCCATAGTGGAGTACATTGTTAATTACGACTATATCGTAAACGTTCTGTGCGAAAACAAAGATCGTCCAGGGTTACAGTGCGACGGAAAGTGTTACTTAGCCAAACAGTTGGCCAAGGAGACCAAGAATAGCGAGGATAATCCCTTTGGGGAAAAGCGCTCCAAGTTGGAGAGTATACACTTGGTCTTTTTTGAAGTCCTGGCCCCAATAGATTTCACTCTAACGGTTTTTGATAAAAAACGGAAAAACTTCCCAAGGGTTTCTGGGTTAATTTCTTCACTTCTTTTTTCCGATTTCGGGAAACCCCCGGAACTGTCCTAATACAGTATCCATTTGTTTTTTGTGTTTGCGTCCACGGTCATGTGAAGACGTAAAGCACCCCCTGTATGGGTAATCTTAAAAATATTACTATGTATTATTTCTTTAAAATGTTGGTATTTTGGGTATTAAAAGGCCCAAAAAAAACCATAAACATGGCCTTATTGGCACTTTGTTGTCTAAGTTTTCATGGGAAAGGTATTGGACAGGAAGTCCCCGTTCCTATAGATCAGGATTCCATCTTACCGATCAACCTCGCGGAGGTTATTGTAATCGCACCCATTTACAAGGATACGGAACATCGTACATACCAAAAATCTCTTGCTACCCTAGATGGATATTTGGAGTCTTCCCAAAAAGTTTCCATGATAAAAAGAGGGGCCTATGCCTGGGAACCCATGATCAATGATATGGCTTCGGAACGTTTGTCTGTCACCATAGACGGTATGCGAATTTTTGGGGCCTGTACCGATCGTATGGATCCCGTTACCTCGTATGTGGATGTTTCAAACCTATCAAATGTACATGTTGCCAGTGGCCAACAAGGTGCCAAGATGGGCAACGCCATTGGTGGGGCACTGGATATGCGCCTGGAAAAAAGTGGATTTGTTCAAACGGATTGGAAAAGTGCCGTTGAGACCGGTTTTGAAAGCAATAATAATGCACGTATCTATGGATACGAGCTTAATTATGCTTCGGATAGTTTCTATGTTGATTCGGATATCATTTATAGGGATGCGGACAATTACATTTCGGGCGACGGGCAAGAGGTGGCATATTCCCAGTTTACCAAATACAATGTCTCCGTGAACACTGGGGTAAAATTCTCCGAGAGCCAAAAACTCCTCGCAAGTTTTATTTTTGATGAGGCGAAGGACGTAGGATACCCCGCCTTACCCATGGATGTCTCCTTGGCTAGGGCCTTTATTGGTTCCTTAAGTTGGGTGCAGGATACGTTTTTAGGCAATCTTTATGAGTGGGAAACAAAAATATACGCCAATTCAATTTCCCATTTTATGGATGACAGCCAACGACCAAATGTTCCCATCCGAATGGATATGCCTGGATGGAGCGACACCTATGGTTTTTATACGCAGGCAAGGTTACAGAGCCGTGGGCACAAATGGCTTTTTAAGTGGGACGGATTTTACAACAAGTCCTTGGCCGAAATGACGATGTATCCCAATAATGCCAACGAGGCCTCCATGTTCATGCTTACATGGCCCGATGTTCGAACGCTCAACACCGGACTATTTGCAGAAAACACCTTGGCCTTTGAAAATAGTGTATTAACGATTGCCGGTAGAATTTCCGCACAGGGTACCAATGTCGCCAATGAGTTTGGTCGAAACAGCTTACGCATTTTTTATCCCTCTATGGAACAAATACAGGCCCGTTTTCTAAAAAGTCTGTCCACTGAATATAGGTATAATTTTAAGAATGTTGAGCTTGTGAATGGCGTTTCATATGGCGATAGGGCACCCTCGGTCTCGGAGGCATTTGGTTTCTATCTGTTCAACAGTTTTGACAATCACGATTATATTGGCGACCCTAACCTTAAAAATGAAGGCGCTTTGGAGCTGACTTCCAAAATCTCACTTCCTTTCAAAAATGGAAAAATTGGGGCAGTGGGCAACTTTTTTCATACACAAAACTATATTCTTGGGGAAATAGACCCCACCCTCAGCACGATGACTATAGGGGCTGACGGGGTAAAAATCTATAGGAACCTGGAGTACGCTAACTTGTTCAACGTAAGCATAAATGGAGTCTGGGATATGAGCAAGAACCTTAAATATAATGGCTTGGTAAGTTACCACCGGGGTGTTGACCAAGACAGTAGGAACCTACCTTTTATAAGTCCGCTTACCTACTCCACCAGCTTTCGATATTCCTTGCCCAAGTTCTCTGCTTCACTAAGTTTACGAGGTGCGGCGGACCAAGTGAATTTTAATTCAGAATTTGGCGAAGATCGTACTTCCGCCTACAACGTGGTATCCCTTTCCGTGGCCAAAACCTTTTTTATCAGTGATGACCGATTAGATGCACAGGTAGGCGTAGAAAATTTATTTGACACCTATTATTCCACCTATACGGACTGGAACAATATTCCAAGAATGGGCCGCAATATCTATCTGACCCTTTCATATGCCATTAATTAAATTATTGTATACTTTTTTTAAATCACATTTTAAATATCAAATACTATGAAAACCATAAAATTTCTTTTTGTAACCTTGGCTGTGGCCATCTTATTCAATTCCTGTTCAGATGATAATGACGACCCCGTTATCGTGCAAGAAAACCCACTATCTGAAATGAACCGACTTACGACCCTCTCCGCCAATAACCATACAATCGAGTTGTATTCGGAGAATACTGATTTTACTGTGGGTTATAACATGTTCTATTATAGGATAAAGGACGAAAGTACCGATACCTATCTCTCCAATGCCCAAATTACTGTTAATCCTTTGATGCACATGACCTCTATGACCCATTCCTGTCCAAAATCCGCCATTTCCAAAATGGAAGACGATACGATATATATGGGATATGCCGTGTTTCAAATGCCAGGTAATGCTGATGAGTATTGGGAACTGAATATGGAATACACCTTGGATGGGGAAACCTATGCTATTTCAGAACGGATAGATGTAGGAATGCCTGAAGATGGTTTTAAACGTGTTCAGAGCTTTATTGGGGCCGATGATAAAAGATATATTGTAGCTATGATACCCTTTGAACCTGAAGTGAAGGTTAACGCGTTTTCCGCCATGGTCTTTCAAATGGAGAATATGATGAATTTTCCAATAGTGGAAGGTTATACCTTGGGCATAGATCCCAGAATGCCAAGTATGGGCAACCATAGTTC
This sequence comes from Bacteroidia bacterium, assembly GCA_030429835.1. Lineage (GTDB taxonomy): Bacteria > Bacteroidota > Bacteroidia > Flavobacteriales > Flavobacteriaceae > Maribacter. Next base: position 6,439 of record JAUIGC010000046.1, on the reverse strand, counting down.
CCCAAACAACGAAAATCTGACTTTTGATTCTTCCACAGGAAAATATAATGGAAAACTTTCACTTACCATGACCGGTTACTGGAAGATAAACCTACAACTATTCAATAAGCAAGGCGATGTACTAAAGGGTGAACCGGTAACCGATGAAAACGAAGCCAGTTCCCTATATTTTGAGCTAGAGTTTTAATTAACATTGAATCATTTGTAGGTAGGGCGGATTTCTATTTTAGGATAGGAATCCGCCCTATTTTATACCTTATAAGAGAGTTGTATTTCTAGGACCGTTGCAGTATCCATTCAAAAAAAAATATTGATCAAATGCCTAAAAAACTTTTCCCCATTTTTATATCCGCCACCAAATCCTGTACGGTAGTTTTTTTAAGATTTTCAACAAATTTTGTCTTGGTATCCCCAACCAAATGGTGAACCGGGCAGGGATGGTCGCTATTACAGGAGTGTAAACCCAGCATGCAGGAGGTTAACCTATTATCGCCATCAATAATGTTCACTATTTCCAGAAGGGAGACCTCCCTGTTTTCTTCGTTCAAATAAAATCCGCCGTTAGGTCCCCGTACCGAGGAAATTAAATTGTGTCTGGTAAGTTCCTGCATCAACTTTGAAAGATACGCTTGTGGTATTTGGGTTTCCTTACTGATATCCTTGGCCAGGATTTTATGTTCAAAAGAAGAATTTACAGCCAGATAAAGTACTGCGGTCAAAGCGTATTTGGAAGAGTTGGAAAGCATATTTATTCGTTTTTTACAAATATAAAGATTAAAAGACTTTTTTATCCTCTTTATGATAAATATCATGTTTAATGGCTGGCCTTACCACTAATTTTGAGTCATAAAACAATAATAAAGTACCTGAAACGGAAATTAAATGGGTAAACAAATACATTCTTTTTCGCCATTAAAGACACCTAACGGGAACTTTCAAGACAACAACCTAAATTTTGAAATATGAATACAAAAACATTTGTAACCGGATTAGTGATTTCCTTTCTATTACTGTCTTGTGGAGGTAAAGAGGAAAAGAAAGAGACTTTTAATGTGGATCGAAAAAAGTCTACAGAAACGATAGCAGAAACACCAGAACCTAACAACGAGGTGCCCGCTTCACAACGTATTACGCTTGAAGATAAAGGTGTAGGGCAGATCAAAGAAATTACACTAGACCCTGTCATCAATATGGAAATGGCAGCAGCAGGAGAAGCAATCTTTAAGACCAACTGTACGGCCTGCCATAAGTTGGACAAACGTTTTATAGGGCCCTCTCCAAAAGGAATCCTAGAGCGTAGAAGCCCTGAATGGATCATGAACATGATATTGGACCCTAAGTTGATGACCGAACAAGATCGCTGTGCCAAAGATTTGTTGATAGAATTTAACGGTGCGGCTATGGCCAACCAGAATTTGACCGTGGAGGAGACCCGGTCGATCCTTGAATATTTTAGAACATTATAAATTCAAATAATTATGAGAACAACCACCAATTTTAAACTAGTTGTCGGCTCGTTTTTAATGCTGTTTTTGATTTGCAGTTGTAAAAATGAGGCCAAACCAGAAAAAAGTAATACACCCGCTGCAACAAGTGAAGTTACTAATACCGAAAAACAAGGGCAGGCCTTTATCGAAGATGATGTATCAAAGCCTAATGTATTACAGATTGCCATTGGTTCATCGGATCATACAACCTTGGTTGCCGCGGTTCAAGCAGCAAGCTTGGAGAACGCATTGGTCAATGCAGGGCCGTTAATGGTCTTTGCACCCACCAATGCCGCTTTTGACGCCTTACCGGCAGGTACCGTAGAAGAATTGTTGAAACCTGAGAATAAAGACGCTTTGGCCAATATTCTAAAACACCATGTGACCGCTGGAAACTATGATAAAGAGTTCCTCAAAAAATTCAAGAAACTAGGCCAAGCCAACGATCAAAATACTACAGTTGAGGTAAGAGGCGATGACGTCTACGTTGGAGGTGCCAAGATTATTGCGAGTATTCCAGCCGGAAATGGGATAGTTCATGTAGTGGATAAAGTAATTCTTCCCCCAAACCAATAAACAATTAGAACAAACAATTAAAATAGAAAGTCAAATGAAAAAGTACAGTTATTTTATATCCGCATTAATGGTATCGGCGTTGCTGTTGACCAGTTGCGGCAATCAGAACGGAAATGGCGGTTCCAATAGTGCCCTTGCGTCCAATAATGCCGAAAAGGTATATGTTGCTCCCGGTGAGCAAGATGAGTTTTATGCGTTTATGTCCGGTGGATATAGCGGTAACATTACGGTATATGGATTACCATCGGGCCGGCTTTTCAAGGAAATACCAGTATTTTCACAATTCCCAACATCAGGGTACGGATACTCCGAAGAAACAAAACCAATGTTGAACACTTCCTTTGGCTTTGTACCTTGGGACGATGCCCACCACCCTGACATTTCCCAGACCAACGGTGAGTTGGACGGAAGATGGATTTTCATCAACGGTAACAACACACCAAGAATAGCCAGGGTAAGCCTTTCGACCTTTGAGACCGAGGAAATTATAGAATTGCCCAATAGTGCAGGGAACCATAGTTCTTCTTTCATTACGGAGAATACGGAGTATGTGGTTGCTGGAACACGTTTTTCGGTTCCCGTTCCCCAGCGCGATATGCCCATTAACGAGTACAAGGGCAACTTCAAGGGTGCACTTTCCTTTATAAGTATAGCACCCGATACAGGTAGGCTGAATTTAGATTTTCAAATGATGATGCCAGGGTTCAACTATGACCTTTCCCACCCAGGACGGGGCAAATCGCACGGTTGGTTCTTTTTTACTACCTATAATACAGAGGAGGCCAATTCACTTATGGAGGTAAACTCATCCCAAAACGATAAGGATTTCATCGCTGCGGTCAATTGGAAGATGATAGCGGAATACGTTAAGAATGGTGGAGGAACCAAAATGGCCACCGAATATGCCCACAACGTATACGATGAACATACACACAGTGCTACTTCCACAATGAAGAAGGAAGTAATTACCGTAGACCCTACAAAAGTACCCGGGGCCGTCTTCTTCCTGCCCACCCCCAAGTCTCCCCATGGTTGTGACGTAGATCCATCCGGACAGTACATTATTGGAAACGGAAAATTGTCCGCGGACCTTACCATACATTCGTTCGATAAGATGATTGCGGCCATTGAAGGCAAAAAATTTGATGGGGAAGCTTATGGAATACCTATCCTTAAGTTTGAGGATGTATTGGCGGGGACCGTAAAAAGCGGTGGACTAGGGCCCTTACATACGGAGTTTGATGACAAAGGAAATGCATATACTACCTTTTTTATCTCCTCTGAAGTAGTAAAATGGAAACTGGGGACTTGGGAAGTTTTGGACAGGCAGCCTACCTTCTATTCGGTGGGTCATTTAATGATTCCTGGGGGCAACTCAAGAAAGCCTTTTGGCAAGTATGTTGTTGCCATGAACAAGATTACCAAGGACAGATACCTACCTACTGGTCCGGAGATGGAACACTCGGCGCAATTATATGATATTTCTGGCGATAAGATGGAGCTGATCTATGATTTTCCTACGCATGGAGAACCACATTACGCTGCCGGTATTCCTGCAGAGCTATTGGCTCCAAAATCCAAAAAAATATATAGACTTGATGACAATAAGCACCCGTTTGCGGTTACCAGTCCGGATCAGGCCAAAGTGGTTCGCGAGGGCAAAGAGGTACATGTGTATATGTCCACCATTAGAAGTCACTTTACCCCAGACAATATAGAAGGTATAAAAGTGGGTGATAAGGTATACTTCCATATCACCAATCACGAGCAGGATTTCGATGTGCCCCATGGATTTGCCATGATCGGGCAGAATACCTCTGAACTGCTTATTATGCCCGGACAGACCAAAACATCGCTCTGGGAACCCAAAAAGGTAGGCGTATGGCCGTTCTATTGTACGGATTTCTGTTCTGCCCTTCACCAAGAAATGCAAGGATATGTTAGGGTTTCCCCTGCAGATTCTGATGTTCCCTTGACTTATACTCTGGGAGAGTAACCTTATTTAGTTGGTTGGTTAAGATAGCGGGCCGTGCATAGACCTATCCGCCCGCTATCTTTTATTCCAATTTTAGGGAACGGATTTAAATTAATTAAGACATACGATGAAAAGAGCAAGTATACTAATGATTATAGGACCATTATTCCTATTGGGGCTTTATTTTTTCCCTCTTTGGAATATTATGTTGGGTGCGCCCCAATATCCAGAACCCTTGGGTATGGACATCTATATTGATGGTATTAAGGGAGCGAACGAGTTCGATATACAGAATATTGATGGCCTGAACCATTATATAGGCATGCGAAAGCTACCAAAACCAGAGGAAATGTGGGAATTTGGCACCTTCCCTATAGTCATAGGTATTATGGTAGGCTTAGGTGTGTTGATCGGGATTTTAGGGTTTGCCGGAAAAATAAGCTACAAATGGTTTCTGGGCTGGTTTGTCCTGATGAGCATATTGGGTGTTATGGGAATGTACGACTTTAATGCCTGGATGGTGGATTACGGTACAAATTTGGACCCAAATGCCATTATGAAATTGGCCAATCCAGACGGTACGCCCATGAGCTACAAACCCCCACTTTTTGGACATGCTAAGATGTTGAACTTTGATGTTACCTCACTTCCTGCCGCAGGTGCTTGGGCCATGTTTATAGGTATGTGCCTTACCCTGGCAGCCTTTTACATTGGCTGGAAAAAGGCTCCGAAAAGCGACACTTCACTAACGAAAAAGTACGCAACTCAATGAAAAAGAACATTATAACCTCCATTTTCTTTTTTGGTATAATTTTGGGGTGTTCTAGAACTCCAAAATCACTGGAATATGGGTCTGAGGGATGTCATTACTGTAAAATGACCATTGTGGACAAACAACATGCCTCTCAATTTATGACCAAAAAGGGAAGAACCTACGCCTTTGACGCTACTGAATGTATGTTGAACCATTTAAAGGAAATATATCCAGAAACGGTAGACCTTTTTTTGGTAAACGACTATAACGACCCAGGCAACATGATAGATGCTACCAAGGCTACTTTTTTGATAAGTAGGAACATTCCAAGTCCTATGGGGGAATATCTGAGTGCCTTTGCCACGGAGGAAGCCGCCAAGAAGGTGCAAGTCGAACACGGCGGGGAACTTTTCAGCTGGACGGAAATTAATACACGGTTTAATCAGTGATTATGGGAATGATATCAGATTTGGGGCCTATAAAGTGTACTGGTCTCTTGGAGGAGAACTATGTGGGTCGTCTTGCATACATATATGAGAATGAGCCACATGTGGTGCCTTCAACGTATTTTTTCGATAAGAACAACAAACGTTTATTGTGTTTTGCATCCAACGGACATAGAATACATGCGTTAAGGCAATATAACCGAGTTTCTTTTCAAGTAGATCATGTCGAGTCTTTTCGCAGTTGGAAATCGGTACAGGTACACGGTATTTTTGAGGAGCTAGCAGGAGAACGGGCCAAAAATGGCCTAAAACTTTTTGTTGACGGCGTACAGAATACCATAGAACATAAAAATGTGGAACGGCCTCATTTTTTAAGCCTATTTTCAAGCAAATTACAAGAAACGGATATGCCTATAGTTTATAGCATCACATTGACCAAAATAACGGGAAAGGCCGTAACGGAACCTCATAAATAGTAGGATATGAATACAGAGACCAAAAAGCTCACCAAAGATAATATGATTAAAGAACAGTCTTTCAATGGTTTGCAGGTAAAACGTTTTAAGGATTCAAATTCCATAGAAATATTGAGTATCAGCCTAGAGAAGAATACAGTTTTCCCAGAGCATACCTCACATACGGACGCCCAGCTAATAGTGCTGGAAGGCTCCATTATCTTACATATAGAAGGTCTGGAATATACTTTGGAAAGGCAGGAGTCCATTAGGTTTCCAAAAGAAGAAAAACACTGGGTAAAGGCAATTGAGAATTCCAAATTTTTGATAATAAGGCCTTCTTGACTGGGCATTTTTAAGGGTTTAACCTCGTACAGCCTTTCTGTAATTTTTAAATAGACGGTAAAAGTTATGGGCCATAGATGTCCATGACAGTGTAAAATTATGAGAACATATCTTATTTATATAACGATCATGTCCATGTTCTCCCTTTTAGGGGAACGGGCTTTTGGAAGAACGGTTCCTATCTGTCCGGACTGCGAGATTCGCACTATATCGGAAGGGGTCGCCACAGCTATGGATCACGATACACTTTTGATAAAGAAGGGAACCTATAAAGAATTTAATATTCTTATTGATAAGCCATTGACTCTTTTGGGACAGGGATATCCCATTGTGGACGGAGAGGAAAAAGGGGAGATTATCCGTATAGTTTCAGACCATGTTACCATAGACGGACTGTTCAT
>JAUIGC010000045.1 GCA_030429835.1 Bacteroidia bacterium | reverse complement strand
GGGTGAGGGAAATGGATATTTCGCCCAACGGAAAGGAAATCGCCTTTATAAGCCGTGGGGAGGTTTTTTCCACGTCTGTAGATGGTAGTATGACCAAACGGCTCACCAATACACCGGAGCAGGAACGTTTTGTGAAATTCATGTCGGATGGGAATGCGATTGCATACGCGAGCGAGCGAGACGGTAAATGGTCCATTTTTAAGACTTTTAAGCAACGTACTGAGGAACCTTACTTTTTTGCATCGACCTTGGTGAAGGAAGATACCTTGGTGACCGATAGTACCGATGTCTACCTACCGGAATTTTCACCGGATGGTAACCTGATAGCCTATATCGAAGGCCGTAGAACCTTGAAAGTCAAAAATTTAAAAACAAATGAAACCGTAACCCTGTTGACGCCCAAGGAACTGTACCATTTCTCGGATGGAGACAAGTACTACCAATGGAGCCCGGACAGTAAATGGCTTTTGGTGGATTGGGGCGTTACCTTGAGCAACAGTGAGATTTTACTGATTTCCGCAGATGGAAAGACCCGAAAAAACCTCACGGAAAGTGGGTATTACGACATGCAGCCCAAGTGGATAGGGGAGGGCAACCAAATTATTTGGTTTAGCAACAGAAACGGACTTAAAAGTTATGCCACCAGTGGGCAGTCGGAATTCGATGTGTATACCATGTTCCTCACCCAAGATGCTTGGGATAAGTTCAATCTGTCCAAAGAGGAATACGATTTAATGAAATTGATCGAGAAAGGTGATAAAAAGGATGAGGATAAGGCAGAGGACAAGGACGTGAAGAAGAAAAAGGACGGGGAAAAGAAGGAGGAGCCCGTAAAGCCTTTGAAATTCGATTTGGATGGCACGGAAGACCGTAAGACCCGACTCACCATACACTCCTCCAAATTGAGCGATGCGGTGTTGTCCAAGGATGGGGAAAAGCTGTATTACCTGACCCGTTTTGAGGAGGACCTGGATCTTTGGGAAACCGAGATCCGGACAAAAGAGACCAAAAAGTTATTGACTTTGGGGGCCAAAAGCGGCAGCCTTCAATGGGACAAAAAGCAGGAAAACCTGTATTTGATGGCCGATGGAAGCATCGCCAAAATTGATGTCAAGGCTGGAAAGAAGGAGCCGGTAAAGCTAAAATCCGAAATGGTATTGGATGCCGATGCGGAACGCCAATATATGTTCGATCATATTTGGTTGCGCACCAATGGTATTTTCTATCATTCCAACTTCCACGGAATTGATTGGAAGGCCATGCGAACCGAATATGAGAAATACTTGCCCTATATTGGGAACGACTATGAGTTTGCGGAAATGATTTCGGAACTGCTGGGCGAGCTCAATGTCTCGCATGCCGGTGGACGTTACAGCGATACTATCGATAATGGCGACGAAACCGCTTCCTTGGGTATTTTTATGGATTATGGGCATACGGGCAACGGCATCAAAATTGCGGAAATCATTAAGGGCGGACCTTTGGACAAGGCCAATTTTAATCTAAAGCCAGGTATGATCATAGAAAAAATAAACGGGGAAACCATTTTACCTACTCGGGATGTGGCCAGTTACCTGAATCGAAAGGAAGGTGAATTCATGCTGTTGGACGTTGTTGGTGAGAACAGCGGTCGCAAGCAGATTACCGTAAAACCCATTTCCCTCAATGAGGAAGCCGGACTCCTGTACGACCGTTGGGTGGAGATTAACGAAAAGGAAGTCAAGGAAAAGAGCAACGGCACTTTGGGCTATGTCCATATTCCGGGAATGAGCGATGGACCCTACCGATCTATCTATGAGGAAATGATGGGCAAGTTTTTTGATAAAAAGGGCGTGATCGTGGATACCCGTTTTAACGGCGGTGGCGATTTGGTCGCAGATTTGGCCATGTTCTTTACCGGAGTGCCCTTTTTGTCCTATGAGACCGAGGACCGGGTCGTAGGGGGGGAACCAACCTCTAGATGGACCAAGCCAACCTTGGCCATGTATAATGAATCCATGTACAGTGATGGTTCCTGCTTTGCCAGTGGGTATACCGAACTAAAAATTGGGACAACGGTAGGAATGCCCGTTCCCGGGACCTGTAGCTTTGCCGGTTGGGAACGTTTGCCCAATGGTGGTGTTTGGGGCGTGGTGCCCGTAAGTGCCAAGAACAAGGCAGGGGAGTGGATGGAGAACAATGAGACCGACCCGGATATCTTGGTTAAAAACCAACCTGAGGTCATTGCCAAAGGTAGGGATGAGCAATTGGAAAAATCCATAGAGGTGTTAATGGGGCAGGTAAAGTAGTATAGGCTGAATAGCCGTACATACCTTTGGTCACTGAGCAGTCGAAGTGAGCCATAGAGGTCAAAACCATATATTTACCCTTTCCCTTGCCGAAACCAATTATTTATAGGATTTTTAAGGTATTCCCTCTAAAATAGAAATAAACGTACCCAGGTGAGTTTATACAATTGTTGTGCTTCATTATCAGAAACCGCTAACCAATGATAAAATTCTTTAGAAAAATTAGACAAAAAATGCTGACTGAAAATAAGTTCAGTAAATATCTGCTTTATGCTATTGGAGAGATTATTCTTGTGGTAATTGGAATTTTAATTGCACTTCAGATTAATAATTGGAATGAAAATAGAAAACTTCAGAATGAAGAATTAAGACTGTTGCTTGAAGTAAAATCAAATCTGGAAGTCACGCTGGATAACTTCAGAAATGATACTCTTTTAAACACTTACAACATTAATCAGTTAAGAAAAATTGAAAACTATATCAATGAAGATTTACAATATAATAGTGAATTAGACGAGGCTTTTGGAATGTTTGGGCAATGGCAAAGTCCATATCCTATTACAACGGCATTTACAACATTAAAAACAAAAGGACTGGATATAGTAACAAATAAACCGTTAAGAAATAAAATCGCTAACATTTACGATTTTGAGTTTATCACTTTGAGCAATGATTATGACAAAGGAGAATGGGGAATCATACAAAATTCAAATGTATTTTTAAATAAACACATAAGGAGTAAAAACTCTAAACAGTCTGCCCGCCCAAACGATTTTGAAAATCTAAAGAAAAAAGTGGAGTTTAGTAATATTTTAGGGAAAATAATTTCTCAAAGAGAAACCGGCATAAAAATGTATAAAAACACAATGATATCTATGACGGATTTAATTGAGGATATTGAAAATGAATTACATGCTCGAAAATAAAAATAACGAAAGCACAACAATGGCTATAAGTAATTGCTTGTTCTCGCCTACTTTGGAAATTCCTGCGAAATTTCCAACTTGGTGTGTACTTGTAAAGTTGAGTGCTAAACCACGCAACTACTCATAGCCGAGACCGTTCACCACTTGACTAAAAACAGTAATCATCCATGAAAAAAGTATTCTTGATAAGCTTCGTATTTCTACTGTATGCATGTGGAGGTGCGAAATACAATTATCTTTTTGATACGGGAAGGCAGTTGGATTTTAGCAAAGGGAAATGGATACTTAACAGAACCCAATCCAATTCCAAAATATTCGATGCGAAGCTTTATTCCAATTCGCTAAGGGATTTCAAAAAAATTCTTGGAGATTCCTTAATCGAAATGAGCGATCTAAGAAATACAAAATTGGTGTCTCCAAAAATCAAGTTCGATTTGTCCGATTCGGATTTAAAAGAACTAAAAAGATTTACCAACTGTGACTACCTTATTAATATTACCGGAAACGTTATAAGTGATGGTGCGGGCACGTTGACTTTTCCCGATGAAATAGAAAAATCCAGTAATAGGGCATCTGTTTCAATATCCATTTATGACCTAAATACGGCAACGCTTGTCTCATCTTCCCAAGTTTATGGCAATACAAAGGTTCAGAACCCTGTTTTTGATGACGACAGTAATTTACCGACCATCAATCCCAGTTCACACATGATTATGTTAAAGGGGGCGGAAAAACTCATAAAAAAATACGGGAAGAATCGATTGAAATAGTAAAATACCAGCTACGTCCAATACGAATCTAAAGCTTTCAAACATTTTATTTGGATTGGCCCTCTTATTAAAGCAGGTCATATATTTTTCCTTTCTCTTGCCGAAACCAATAATTAATAGGATTTTTAAAGTGCTCCAAGATGGAGAGCACTACCTGTGATTACAGGTGTAGTACTAGGGTTACGGGTACATAGGAAAATGAAATCTTGGACAAAAAAGAAAAAAATGTTTGATAAATGTCCTATTTGACGAAACTCGATTGTTATTGAATTAAAGAATTCATTAATAATTAAAATTTAACACCATGAAAGAATTCATTCTTATTTTCAGGCATGAGAACGCAAACGGAAAGGTTTCACCAGAGCAAATGCAACAATGGATGAAACAACAAAAGGATTGGGTAGACAGCATTGCTGCCAAGAACAAATTTATTGGAGGAACGGGATTACTATTTGATGATGCAAAAGTGGTGTACCACAATAAAATGGTTACCAACGGACCCTTTGGAGACATTAAGGAAACCCTTGGCGGTTTCATACAAGTACGGGCGGAATCGGCGGAGGAAGCTGCCGAATTTGCCAAAGGTTCTCCCGTTTTACAAGGGGAGGGAAATACCGTGGAAGTTAGACAGATTGCAGTTCATTAGAGTTTGATTCAAAGCCCCTTGAATGGGGCTTTTTCTTATGAATACCCATCAAATAATACCAAATCTATTTAGAACGGAATATAGCAAGATTGTTGCTGTCATGTCCAAAACATTTGGTATAGAATATCTGGAGATTGCGGAAGATATTGCGAGCGAAACCTTTTTATTGGCTGCCGAAACCTGGCCATATAAAGGGATTCCTGAAAACCCTACGGCCTGGCTTTACACCGTCGCCAAGAATAAGGCCAAAAACTACTTCACCAGAAACAAGATATTTAGGGATAAAATCTTGAATGAACTAAAATCGGGGAATGAACAATGGAATACCCAGGACATTGACCTGTCCCATGAGAACATTGCAGATAGTCAATTACAAATGCTTTTTACGATCTGTCACCCGGTCCTTTCGGAAAAATCTCAAATATGTTTGGCTTTAAGGGTACTTTGTGGTTTTGGAATTGAGGAAATTGCCGATGCCTTTTTAACAAAAAAAGAAACGATAAACAAAAGGCTACATAGGGCCAAGGAAAAATTACGTTCTGAGCAGATTCAAATCAAGATTCCCGATGAAGTTCAATTACAGGCCCGCTTAGATGCCGTTCTTAGAATTACATATTTGTTGTTTAGTGAAGGCTATTACTCGGAAAGCTATAATTCCCTGATAAGGAAAGACCTTTGTTTGGAGGCTATGAACCTGGTATACCTGTTACTTCAAAATGGGGGTACAAATACCCATTCAACCAATTCGCTCATGTCGCTTATGTGTTTTCATTCTTCCCGATTGGATGCCAGGTTAACGGGAAATGGCGAAATGGTCTTATATAAAGACCAAGATGAAACGCTTTGGAACACGGAACTGATCGAAAAAGGATTTTATTATTTGCAACAGGCATCAAAATGGGAAATTGCATCAAAATACTATCTTGAAGCCAGTATAGCTTACTGGTATACGGTTAAAGAAGATAGCCCTGATAAATGGAAAAGTATTTTAAAACTCTATGACCAGCTTATACAAATAGATGCCTCTCCCATGGCATCCTTGAATAGATTAATTGCCCTATCCAAGGTAAAGGGGAACAATTTTGCGCTAAAAGAAGCCAAAAAGCTACAATTGAAGGAGAATCATTTCTATCACTTGGTACTGAGCGAACTTTATTGGGAAACGGATAGGGAAAAAGCTATTAATTCCCTTCAGGAAGCGTTAAAACGTTGTAAGACCGATACTGAGAAAATTTTTATTAAAAATAAAATTGGGAGTATCTAAATCTGCCCGTCCCGTGGCGTATATAATCAAGACATTTATAGAAAGGGTTAACTGAGCAGTTTAAGTTCTTTTAGGATTGCTAAGTGGCCTGCCCTTAGCGGAGCCAGAGCCACATATTTTCACTTTCTCTTGGCGAAACCAATTATTTGTAGGATTTTTAGGGTACTCCCCTTAAAATAGAAATATAGTAACTTGTTACTATATGCAATTGTTGCCAACAATGCAAAGAAAATGCAGATAAGCCTATACATAGAAGACAGGTTGGATAATTTAACCTCGGCTAGATATAAGGAATTGCTAGATAGGATAGAATCAGAATCTGAAGACTATATTTTAAATGCTGGGGAACAACAATATATTGACTATTTAAAATCAGAGTATATAATTGAAATTCCTGAAATTCATACGGACAAGACATATGTAGATACATACGAAAAAGGAATTCCCGGTTCAAGATTTCCTAGTGGATTCGCTATTATGAATCCAAGTGAAACATTTAAAAGAGATATAATAAAATATCATATACCATACTCTGGACCTATTCGACTATTGAGATTTAGACCTAGTTCTTGGACAGGAATGGCTGGCTATAAAATCCAAGTTGAAGAATCTTCAAATAGTATTGTTTTAGAATATATTAATTTTTATAACGACCCAGAAAGAATAAAGAAAGAATATGAAAATTCTGTTCGCTATATTCTCGCATCTTATCCTACTTTGAAAAGAGATGTTGAAATCTTCAATAATTCACTAGAACATTTTATCAAATCAAACATATCTCAAAGAAAACGAAAAATAGCAGAGAAATCAGAATTTATAAAGGCTCTCGGAGTACCATTAAAACAAAAAAATGATACTCCAAAAACCTTCGCAGTCCCTCAACCTAAATTACGTGAAAAAATTCAAGTTAAACCAGTTGTGCAGGCAAAAGAATTTAAACCGGAGCCTACATTGGACAATGATAATTATTTAAAAATTATAAAGATTATCAATGATGTCGGAAAGAACTTTGAAAGACTTCCTTCGACATATGCAGATAAGTATGAGGAAGATTTAAGAGACCATATCTTAATGACATTAGACCCAAACTTTGAATATGGAAGTGCAACTGGAGAAACCTTTAATAAGAAAGGAAAAACAGATATTCAATTGAGACACGACAGTTCCGTTGTCTTTGTAGCTGAATGTAAGTTTTGGAAAGGTGAAAAGGAATTTTTAGCGACAATCGACCAATTGTTAGGATATTTGACTTGGCGAGATTCCAAAACATCGGTAGTGATTTTTGTAAGGAATAAAGGTTTTACAGAAGTTTTAGAAAAGGCAAAAGATGCGATAAAGAATCATCCAAATTACGTAAGTGAGAAACCCGCAAATGACAAAAACTGGTTTAACTATATATTTTCATTGCCAGGTGATGAGAATAAGGAAATTCAATTGGCAGTCCAGTTGTTCCATTTGCCTTAAAAATTAGCACTGTTGGCAACAATGGCTATAATTCAGCGTGGCGACAGTGCACAAACCGAAAGTAAAAATATACATTTATCTGATTTCTCAGTGGAAAAGTCGTGCGGACTATTCCACGCCGAAATCATAGCCGAGACCGTTGTATCACATTAAAAAAATCCTATGAATGAACGTGAATGGGTCAAAACAATAATTAAGGACATTGAAGAGTCTTTAAAGTCGTTTAACCCAAACTTGAGAGTAACGGACGGTTTAAGACTGCCTTATGCAAGCGAAATATTAAATTATGTTGGCAATGAACCTGAGCAACACAATTTCATTGGTTATGAAACGGACATTCTAATTTTTGAACAATTGGACGACAAAAGATGGAAACCGAGAATTATTGTTGAAACCAAAATCAATAGTGTGACCACTCATGACGCCATAACATACAGTCAAAAGGCACAGACACATAAAAACGTTCACCCTTATCTGCGATACGGTATCTTAATTGGGAATCGAAAAGATTATCCACTGCCAGGAAGACTTTTTCGTCATGGACAGCACTTTGACTTTATGCTATCATGGAAATCGTTTGAAGGTGTAAAAAGCGAATGGGACATATTAATAGAAATCTTAAAATCAGAATATGAAGCAAGTTTGACCTTGGACGAAATTATTTTCAATTCTCGTTCAAGGGACAGACAGAAGTTTACTTCACTACATAGACCATTGAAACTGAAAAAATAAAAATGTGCTACAACAAAACCTATAATGAATACGGGCTACCCAACGTTTTGTCAACAAGCGTGAGACTCGTGAGTTGAAAAATGGATAATCCATGTGATTGAAATGACAGTACCTATCTTGACAAAAAGGAAAATAAACTAACTGTTGAACCAATTCCATATTAAGAAGGGCTCATTACACGCTGCCCACTTTATGAATAACCAAAATATAAACTGAATTATGAAAATAGCCGGCTATTCAGGAACTCCTTTGACCAAGAAACTTGGAATTAAACCAGGTTTCAGGATAAAAATAGTGGAAGCTCCAGAGGATTATTTCTCGTTGTTTACAGATTTGCCAACGGATTTGGAAATAATTACTGATGTAGAAATAGAAAAAGATTTTATCCACTATTTTGCAACGAGTTCGCTGCAGCTAAAGAAGGACATAAAGCAATTAAAGAAGGAGATGGTGCAACAGGGAATACTATGGATTTCCTGGCCCAAGAAAACCTCAAAGGTAGCGACCGATCTAAATGGAAATATCGTTCGTGAAATTGGGTTAGGAGCCGGTCTGGTAGACATAAAAGTATGTGCGGTGAATGAAATTTGGTCTGGATTAAAATTTGTGATTCCAGTAAAGGATAGAAAGAAATAAAATTCAGTGGCTTTATTTTAAAGATACTGATGGTTTTAAGTTAGAATCCTAGAAAATAAGCTTCAATAGGATTCTCTTACCCATTTGTGTGGTTTTTAGGAATCACCTTAAACACATGCAGAAATCAATCCTCTGATTTTTTAGTAACTTGTAAAGGTTCATCCCTCATTATCAGCATGAAACGAATCTTTCATAGCGTTATACTATTTACTTGCCTATGGAGCACTGCCAATGCGCAAGACACCAAAGCATGTGCCTGTTGTACCGAAAACCATCGGGCATTTGATTTTTGGCTAGGGGAGTGGGATGTCCGTAATGAACAAGGCGCTGTACAAGGCACCAATTCCATTGTTTCCCTGCAAGATGGCTGTGTGATGCAGGAAAACTGGAAAGGCGCTTCGGGAAGTAATGGAACCAGTTATAATTTCTTTGATTCGGCCGATGACACTTGGAACCAGGTATGGATAGACAATTCAGGAAATGTACTGAAATTAAAGGGGAATTTGAATGCGGAAGGCGCTATGGTCATGTCCAGTGAATTGGTCCAAAACCCGGATGGGGACGACTATTTCCATCAAATTAGCTGGACTCCCCATGAGGACGGTTCGGTGACACAGCTTTGGGTAACCTTAAACAAGTCAGGGGAAATAGCAAGTACATTATTTAAAGGAAGGTATGGTAAGAAGTAATCAATATTGTTGATATAAGATTGTTTTTATTATCCCCTTTCCATTTTCGACCGGTAGTGTCAATAAAGTCTTTGCCTCCCTAATTTTTAAATTAAAGGGCGGGGCCAATAAGTCCACCCCACTTTGCTTTTTAAGACGGATGCCTTGTCCGGAAATGATATCTACATTAGGAACAAAATCACCTTCCGGTAGGTGCTCCGTAAGGATTAGGTATTTATAGTCTTTCAATTTTCGTACTACTTGTTCTACTTCCTTGTTGGATACATGTTGTAGCACTTGTCTGAGTATTACACAATCGGCCTGCGGAAGTTCATCTTGGGCAATGTCCAGACATTGAAAACGTATGTTTTCGCTTGCAAAGGTATTTTGATTATGGTCGATAAGGTTTTCTACAATATCGACACCGATGTATTTTTTGGTATAGGGTGCCAACCGGTTTCCTACATTAAAATCGCCACAGCCCAGATCACAAACCGTTAATAGGGTGTCAAAAGACTTTAAAAATTGAGAAACGACGGTTACATAGGGTTTTACCAAATTAGGATTATGCGAACCATCACCCGAGTAAAACATATGATGATCACCACCCCATAGGTGTTGTTCGTAAATCTGTTCCATGGCGGCCTTGGTGGGCCAGGGTTTTTTTTGTTTTTTGTTGGGCATTGTTAGCTATTCGCTGTTGGCAATTGGCTATTTGTTAATTAGTAGGATAGTGAATAAATGATTTTGTATTGTTTCTAAGCATTATGCATTTTGGATTTTTTAAGGTGTTAAGAACGTCAGTTCGAGTTTTTTCCAAAGGAAAAAGTATCGAGAACAAGGTTTTCAATCAAAAATTCCGCTTCTCGATACAAATTTTTCTCATCTTCAATCGCAAAATTCACTCGAAGGGACAAATTGTATCAAAATACGCATTGTGTTGTTATATTTCTTTCTTACCGAGACCCTTTTACTTATTAGTCTTCACAACCTCCCCATCCTTCATCACAAAAGCGGTCTTACGCATGGAACGAATATCTTCTACGGGGTTTCCCTGTACAGCGATGATATCGGCTAAAAAACCTTTTCTTAGTTGCCCTAATTGGTTCAAATGGAACATAGCAGCATTTCCGCTGGTTGCCGAAATGAGAACATCTTGTGGCTGCATTCCATATTCGACCATGAGTTCCATTTCCCGATAGTTTTCGCCATGGGTAAACACACCCACATCCCCACCAAAAACGATTTGTACTCCCGATTCAAGGGCTAGCCTAAAGGATTTTTTCTTTTGCGAAATACGTTCCGGTTCGGGGTCCTTCCTTTTGTTCCATCCGCGATATTGGGTAATCGCATCCCCAGCAGCTAGGGTAGGGCAAAGGCCAATGCCTTTTTCCTTCATCATCGTAAAAATTTCCAAGGTTCCTCCGTCGCCGTGCTCAATGGTTTCCACGCTACCCAGAATGGCTCTTTTCATACCTTCAGGAGTGCTGGCGTGCGCTACCACATATTTTCCCGCACTTTTGGCGGTTTCTACCATGGCATCGATTTCTTCCTGTAAAAAGGTAGGTTGGGAATCCGCTCCGGGCGTCCAACGGTAGTCGGCATATATTTTTATCAGGTCGGCACCGTTGCCCATTTGGGTTCGTACAGTTTTAATAGCCTCTTCTTTTCCGCTAACGGGCTCCGCTCCCAAGGGAACAGTGACACCATCATGAAAACCTTTTGGCCCGTATGCCCCCGTGGCCACAATGGCGGGACCTGCGACCAACAATCTTGGACCTACAATGATGCCGTCCTCAATGGTCTTTTTTAAATAAACATCGGTATATCCGGCACCTTCCGCGCCCAAATCTCGCATGGTCGTGATACCGGCCATCAAGGAATTTTTAGCGTGTACGGAACCCCGTATGGCGCGCTCAACAGGCGATTCCTTAAGCACCTGGTCGTTCCAATCCGTTTCGTCGTACGGATGTAACAATAGATGGGAATGTCCTTCGATAATACCAGGCATTAGGGTGGTTCCGGCCAAATCGATTTCTTGGGTCCCCTTGGGCTTTTTGAGGCCGCTCAATTCCCCAGAATAGCTTATTGTGTTGCCTTCCACCAATACCACCCAATTTTCATGGATATCGGTCCCGTCAAATACACGGTCGGGTTTTAACAGGATTTGGCTATAGCTAGTAGTACCAACAAATAAGAATAGAACGGACCAGTTTTTTATGGATTTAATTGTTAGCGGCATGTTGTGCAATTTCATTTAGTTTTTCCTGAATCATTTCCTTGGACAAGAACTGTCCTTTCACAATAACCCCTTCGTTATGCTGTAAGGTGGATAGCTTTTCCAAGGGATTTTCATTTAGCAAAATTAAATCGGCCGACAAACCCTCCTTAACTTCACCATATTCATCCCTGGCATTAAAAAATGTAGCTGGATTGATGGTCCCTGCCTGTATAATTTCCAAAGGGGTCATTCCGGCACCTTGCATTCCCGCAATCTCATGCTGAATGGAAAAGCCCGGTACATTGAACAATTGGGGCGCATCTGAACCTAGCAGGATTCCCTGCCCGTTTTCCTGTAATTTTTTGATGAGTTTTTTACGGATGGCGTCAAACTGCTGCCATTGTGCTTCCGTAAAACTTTCGTCCTCCATATAGCTATTCTTGGTATTTCGCCAATTCTCCAAGGTGGTTTTGGGCATGTATTTCATTTCGGGCTGACTGAGTAATTCATCCGCTGAAATAGGGGCGAACCATCGTTCAAAAAGACTTTGGGTGGGTACGATCCAAACTTTGTTCGCTTTGGAAAGCGTAACCAGCTCGTCAATTTTGGTGGTATCGGCCAAAGGGGTAAACGCATATCCAAAGAATCCATTATCGCTAGAATCTGCATTGGCAGATTCCGGAACGAGACCCTCTAAAAATCCGTCCACATGATCAATGGAGGCGTATTTGCTTTCCAAGGCATGGCGAATACCAACATCTACCGGTACGTG
This sequence comes from Bacteroidia bacterium, assembly GCA_030429835.1. Lineage (GTDB taxonomy): Bacteria > Bacteroidota > Bacteroidia > Flavobacteriales > Flavobacteriaceae > Maribacter. The sequence goes on along the minus strand of JAUIGC010000045.1, from coordinate 6,614 downwards.
GCCGGCAAAAGGAATGCCTACATTATTGGCGGTCTCTACCACTTGGTCAAACACCTCTCGTTGTATTCCCGGATGTATCTTTAAGAAATCGTAACCGTCTTTTTGATATTGTGTTACCTTTTCAATGGCTTCCTCCTTTGAGGTTACGGAGTTCCCATTTAAAGAAGGACTTGAAGTATAAATTCTGGGACTCAATAAGCTTCCGTTAGCCGTCTTTTCCCTTAATTCCAAGTGTAACGGATTTCCAAGCATTCCTCGGATAGTCGTTACGCCGTTGGACAGGTACAAAAACAAGGTTTCGTTTATTCGCTCCTCACCGACTTCCGGAGGTGGGATATGGGCGTGCATTTCTGCGAGACCGGGCATCAGATATTTTCCGGTCCCATTGATCACTGTTTTAAAAAGTGAGGTGTCCACAGCTTTTTGGGAGATGGAACGTATCTGGCCTGAATCGATAACGACGTAGCTATTTTTCAAAACCGAACCGTCCGTTACATCGATAATGGAAATATCGGAGATTAGGATATCCTTTTTGGGCTCGATTTGATTTCCATCGTTACAGGCAATCAAAAAAGTTAGAAATACAAATAAAAGTGTTGTTTTCATCTGTTTATTTTTATTGTTATTAATAGGTCAGATGCAATTATTCACACCATTTCATTTTGTTTACATGGGTGTTCATGAATCTTCGATTTCGCTAATAACCATTTACTCACGAAGCTTGTCTATTTTTAAAACAGGTGTTCGTGAACCCTTGGTTTCAGTGGGTATCAAAAATTGTTATGACTCATTTCATACCATTAATGGGTTAATAGTTGTTCCAAGGATTTCTTGATAAATTTTTCACCGTGTTTAAGCACCATAAAAATATTTTGGGTGTTCTGAATATTTTCCAGGGGATTGTTATCCAAAATCACAATATCGGCCACTTTGCCGGATTCTAGAGTTCCGTAGTCCGAATCTTGTTTTAGAAATTTGGCCCCATTATAGGCCGAAGCTTTTAAGGCATCCAATGGAGATATGCCCGCGTCTACCATGGCTTCCATTTCCTTGTGGAGGGATATTCCGGGATAGGTATAGCTATTAAAAGCCCCACTATCAGAACCTGCCAATAAAGAAACGCCGTTTTGGTTTAGGGTCAATGCCAATTTTTTGAAAAAGGTGTCCAACTCCTTTCGGTCCTGTATCGCCTTTTCAGACGCATTTTTGGCCCGATTGATGCGCCCTTCATAGGTCTTGATAATTCCAGGAGCCATATATTTTAAATATGCATCCTCGCTATGGTCCACCTCGTCCAAGTAACTCAGGGTGTGCCCAATATGAAGTGTTGGCACCACAAACACATTTTTTTGTTTTAGGTGCTCAAATGTTTGCTTGGCTACAGAATCATTGTAAGTGGATTGCAGTATCGGCATGGCATCCCAAAAACCTATCTTGTTGTCTTGAAGTTGTTCAGTAACTGCATCTTCTTGTGAGGAACAACCTTTCATGATGTAGTAGAGATGTTCCACGGCATCGATTCCTACATCTATGGTGGATTCCAACGTAGCGGTAAAGGGCATGTGTCCCGAGGTTATCAATCCTCTTTTTTCCGCAGCGCGAATCGTGTTGAGGTAGTTTTCTCCGGAAATCTTACTGTCGTAGATTTTGACAAAATCGGTTGGGATAGCTTCGAGAGAATCTAATGCCTCTTCTATATCCGCCTCGTTTGCTACTTCCAAAGAACCCGCCCAAGTTGCCCCAGGACCATCTATTTTGGGTCCGGAGGTGAAAATGGTGGGTCCAACCATATCATCATTTTCAATATCCGATTTCCATTGCATGACCGATGTGGTCAGGTCGCCCCCGGCATCCCGTACGGTGGTGATTCCATTGGCGATGAAGAGCCCCAAAAAACGTTTGTTGGCTTCAATTAGGGAGTCGCCCCCGCGAAAATGTACGTGGTTGTCCCAAAATCCGGGTAAAATGAATTTTCCGGTGGCATCTACCACAATTTTTGCAGTAGAGTTTTCATAGATTTCATCATACGCTACTTTGGCAATGTGTCCATCAGAAATATAAATATCACCCACGTTGATGGAGCCATCTTCCAAGTTTATGATATTCCCCCCCTTTAAAAGGGTATCATAGGAAACCCTTTTTTCTGCTTCACAGTTTATCAAAACCAAAAACAACATTCCGATACCTAGTAAGGAAAATCCGTATCTCATCAGCTAAAAAATAAATTGAATACGGAAGGTAAAAAGAATTAGCGATTCAGTACTTGCCTAATCAGGATAAATATGAATATCATAATCGAATAACCTATGAAAAAGGGAATGATATACTGCTGCCAGCCCAACGTAAACATAAGACCGATGAGCAATAGTTGAAAGCCCAATCCAAATGAGGAAACCGCAGTCATAAGCCAATTTGGAAACAGTTTGCCTTTGGCTGCATTTCTATCCAACCTGTAGATGATGGAATCAAAAGCACCATAGCACAAGGAATATATCTTAAACATGGAGTTTACCGTTTTCTGGCTCTCCCCTTTAAGCGCATTGGGGCTTTTATTTTCAAAAACCCGACTCGTGGTATCCCCATTATGCCTGTTCCGTAAAATGACATAGTAGTAATTGTACAGGGTGCCCTGTAATTGTAGACCAATAAAGGATATTGCCGTTAACAGTAAAGAACCATCGGTAATGTACCAGATAGTCAAGAACAAAATCAGGTTTAAGACTATATCGGATATTGAATCTAAATACCTTCCCGTATGTGAAGGTGTATTTTTGGCCCTCGCCAATTCTCCATCGGCCGCATCTAAAATTGATTTTAAAATCAAAAACAGCAACGCCAATCCATAATATTCATTGAGCAGGAGTACTATTGCGGTTAAACCGCTTACAAAGAATGCAACCGTGATATGGATAGGGGTGAGGGAGGTCGTTTTTATTGCTTGGACCAGTTGAAAAGCTACTGATCTTCCGTAATCCGATAAATCTAAAAAACGATGTTCTTCAGGTAATTTGGACATTTTGATTGCATCTGATTGAAATGTCAATAACGGGAACACGCTAGCTTGTCATATCAAACAAATACCCGACAAAAATAAGGCTTTATTCAGTTCAATCGGTAATACAAGCCTTTATAAGGGAAAAGGAGATGATGTTACCTTCCCCCTCCGTTTCTATATTTAATATTTTCATGGCAATGCTGTATTATTTCGCCAATGCGTTTCTGTCTCGTTTCTTCACGCTTTGCCTGATTTAACCAATAGAGATAACTCTTTTGTTGCCCTCTGGTGAAGTTCTGGAAGTTTTTGAAAGCGTTTTCGTTACTATTGAATGCAGACTGTAGGTCTTCTGGTATCTTTCCGGCTTCCACGTCGTCCAAGGCACTCCATGACCCGTTCTCTTTGGCAATACGGATTGCTTTGAGTCCGGCCTTATGCATAAGGCCCTCCGACTTTAGGACCTTGATATATTCCTTATTTACTTTACTCCATACGCTTTTGGGTTTTCTCGGACAGAAGTATTGTCTTCTTTTACCATCGCCCAAACTTTTTACGGTACTATCGATCCATCCGTAACAAAGGGCCACTTTTACGGCTTCCTCCCAGCGCATACTGTCTTGTTCATGACTTACCTTATAGAAAATAAGATAAATCCCATCATGATTGGAATGGTTGATGTGTAACCATTCCCTAAATTCCGTATCATTTTTAAAATATAGCTCGGGTATTTTTGGCATATAGTCTTTTTTTCGTGTTAAATTCTGTTTAAAATACAATTTTAGCTTACAAACAATTGGTTTCTATGATTTCGAACGCTATTTTTGACGCTTATTTAAACCGAACAAACAACAAATTTACGTATGAAAAAAGTTTTTAATGCGCTGCTTTTGGGCTTTGCGCTTATTATTGTCTCATGTGGTGGCAATAAACGTGAGGGGGAACCAAAGGTCTTGGTTTTCTCAAAAACCATGGGTTTTAAACACGCATCCATTCCCGCAGGAATTGCCGCATTACAGAAAATGGGACAGGAGAACGGATTTGTGGTGGATACGACCAAAAATGCGGAAATGTTTACGGATGATAACCTAAAACAATATTCTGCGGTAGTTTTCTTGAGTACCACAGGTAACGTTCTAGATCAATTTCAGGAAGCGGCTTTTGAGCGTTACATCCAAGCTGGAGGTGGTTACGTGGGAATACATGCCGCTGCCGATACGGAATATGATTGGGGTTGGTACAACGACCTCGCAGGGGCCCAGTTCTTGAGTCACCCCAGGGGAACTCCCAATGCAGATTTCATCATTAAGGACAAAAACTTTATCGCTACGGAGTTTTTTACGGATAGCGTCTGGAACAGGGACGATGAATTATACAATTATAAGAATATCAATGATGATATCAATGTGCTGATTACGTTGGACGAATCGAGTTATGAGGGCGGACAGAATGGGGATTATCATCCCATTGCATGGTACCATGATTTTGATGGAGGACGTGCTTTCTATACTGGGGCCGGACATACGGATGAAAGCTTTTCTGAAGATTTGTTTTTAAAACATGTTTTGGGCGGAATCAAATATGCCATTGGGGAAAATAAAATTTTAGACTATTCCAAGGTTAAATCACAGATTCCACCGGATTCTGATAGGTTCTCCAAGGTTATACTTTCCGAAGGTCAATTCTTTGAACCTACCGAAATGGCCGTATTACCCAATAATGATGTATTGATTGCACAAAGAAGGGGTGAAATCGTGCTTTATAATGACGAAACCCAAGAATTAAAGGAAGTTGCCAAATTGGATGTTTATTGGAAAACCTTGGAAACCCCGGGTGTTAATGCAGAGGAAGGTGTAATGGGTTTACAGAAAGATCCTGATTATGCCAATAACAACTGGATTTATGTGTATTATGCCCCTACTGGCGACAAATGGGTAAATCGTCTGTCCCGTTTTAAGTATGCCAATGGTAATTTTGATTTGGGTTCCGAGCAAACAATTTTAGAAGTGGATAGTCAAAGGGAAATTTGCTGCCATACAGGGGGCTCCATTGCCTTTGGTCCAGACAATCTTCTTTACTTGTCTACTGGTGACAACTCCACACCTTTTAACGAGCGTGGTGTAAAGTATGTAAACAATGGCTTTGCTCCTCTGAACGATATCCCGGGACACGAACAATTTGATGCACGTAGAAGTTCTGGAAACACGAACGATTTACGTGGTAAAATTCTTAGGATAAAGGTGAACGAGGATGGTAGTTATGAAATTCCGGAAGGGAACCTTTTCCCTGTAGGAACCGAAAAGACAAGGCCGGAAATTTACACTATGGGTCATAGAAACCCATATAGGATTTCCGTGGATGTGAAAAGGGGTTATGTCTATTGGGGAGATGTAGGACCCGATGCTAGAGCGGATAGCTTGGAAACCAGAGGACCTAGAGGATATGATGAAATGAACCAGGCACGTAAGCCCGGTAACTTTGGTTGGCCTTTGTTTATAGGCGACAACTATGCGTATAGGGAGTATAATTATGAAACGGGAGAATCCGGGGAACCATTTGATCCTGAAAAACCGATGAATACCTCAAGGAACAATACGGGATTAACCGAATTGCCACCGGCAATGCCGGCCTATGTTTTCTATCCTTACGATGAATCTAGTAGGTTTCCTCAAACTACAACAGGTGGTAGAAACGCCATGGCCGGTCCAACCTATTATTCTGATTTATATTCCGGCGAGGAAAAACTACCCGATTATTACGATGGCAAGGTTATCATTTATGATTGGATGCGTGGATGGATGTTTGCGGTGCATTTAGACAAAGATGGAAGTTTCTATAAAATGGAGCCTTTTGCTCCAGAGGTTAAATTGAATAACCTTATAGATATGGAGATGGGCCCGGATGGTAGGGTATATCTGTTGGAGTATGGAAGTGGATGGTTCTCCCAAAATGCCAACTCTGGCTTATCATATATTAAATACAATGGCGGAAACAGACCTCCAGTTATCGACAATATGATTGTTGAAACCACTTCTGGTAAGACACCTTTGGCCATAAGTGCTTCGGTGGAAGCCAATGATAGGGAAGGTGATACCATGTCCTATGTATGGGATTTTGGTAATGGTGAGACTAAGGAAACCACGGAACCAAATGTGAGCTATACTTATGCCGATGCCGGAGCTTACAATCTTAATGTAACCGTTAAGGATGATAAGGGCGAGGCCATAACAAGTGAAAGTACCAATATCGTTGCAGGAAATTCTCGTCCCGAGGTTACTATAGACTTAAAGGGAGGTATGCCAGCATTTTATATTCCAGGTCAGAAAATAGATTATGAGGTAAGTGTGACCGATCCGGATGGAGGAACGGTAGATGACAACAATGTTTTTGTCAGTGTAGATTACTTGGAGGGTATGGACAAGGTGGCCATGAATTTGGGACATCAGCAGGTTTCTGCCGCTGTTACTGGAAAGGCCCTTACGCAATCCATGGATTGTAAGACCTGTCATAAGGAAGCAGAAGCTTCCATAGGTCCAAACTATATGGATGTTGCGAAAAAGTACAAGAATAGGAGGGATGCCATGAGTTATTTACAAACTAGGATAAAAACCGGTGGAAACGG
>JAUIGC010000270.1 GCA_030429835.1 Bacteroidia bacterium | reverse complement strand
TAAAATTTATTTTGGATGTTGTATCCGGAACATTACTTATACAAACAAGTACTTTCATTGAATAAAATCTTTTTATGTGATGGGAACGAAGATAACCAATTATTTCCAAATTTACTATGCATGCATAATAAATTTTATAACTTTTTTTAAAACCTGCATCCGTTGAATTGATATATAATTTCCTATTTTTGCTTGCTTTCAATTAAAAGGGTAAAGACTAATATTTCTTGATAAAATGAAAACATTACAGTTTAGAGAGGCTATTGCGGAGGCCATGTCCGAGGAAATGCGTAGGGATGAATCCATTTATCTTATGGGCGAGGAAGTAGCGGAATATAATGGTGCTTACAAGGCTTCTAAGGGAATGTTGGATGAGTTCGGACCCAAAAGGGTTATCGATACACCCATTTCCGAACTTGGTTTTGCGGGAGTGGCTGTAGGTTCTACTATGACCGGTAACAGGCCCATTGTGGAATTTATGACCTTTAACTTTGCCTTGGTCGGTATCGATCAAATTATCAACAATGCAGCAAAAATAAGACAAATGTCCGGCGGGCAATTTCCATGCCCCATTGTGTTCAGGGGGCCTACGGCATCTGCTGGCCAGTTGGCCGCCACACACTCACAGGCTTTTGAAAGTTGGTATGCCAACTGTCCGGGACTAAAGGTAATTGTTCCTTCCAATCCGGCAGACGCCAAGGGCTTGTTAAAATCCGCCATTAGGGATGACGATCCGGTTATTTTTATGGAGTCCGAACAAATGTATGGTGACAAAGGTGAAGTACCCGAAGGGGAGTATACTATTCCCATTGGTGTTGCCGATATACTTAGGGAAGGGAAGGATGTAACCATAGTATCCTTTGGAAAAATAATCAAGGAAGCAGTAAAAGCTGCCGAAGAATTGGAGAAAGAAGGAATAAGCTGTGAAATAATCGATTTAAGAACCGTTAAGCCAATGGACTACGAAGCCATTGTAAAATCGGTTAAAAAAACAAATCGTCTTGTCGTTTTGGAAGAAGCATGGCCTTTTGGAAATGTCGCAACCGAGATTACATATCATATTCAGGCAAATGCTTTCGATTATTTGGATGCACCGATTATAAAAATCAATACGGCCGATACACCGGCACCATACTCACCTGTACTATTGGAGGAATGGCTGCCCAATTATAAGGACGTTATAAAAGCCGTTAAAAAAGTGTTATATAAATAACTGTTAAGTAATGTAAAGGTACCTTAGCTTCTTCGACCCATGTTGAAGAAGCTTTTTTATTGGTACGCTATTTGTATCCAAGCATGGCAGAACAACCTTATATATGAAAAAACTCCTTTTCTATTTTCTTCTTCTTATAACCGTTGGTGTTATGGGTCAAACCAAGGTGGGAGGTCTGGTGATAGATGAAAGTGGAGAACCGGTCGCCTTCGCCAACGTTCTTTTTAAAGGCTCCACAGAGGGTACTATCACCAATGACAATGGGGGATTTTATCTGGAATCGGACAATAATTACAACGTTCTGGTCATTTCGTTCATCGGGTATGAAACCAAGGAAATTGAGCTTGCCGGCAAGGTGAACTACGATTTGAAAATCTCTCTTTCAGAGGCGGCCGAGCAACTTAACGAAGTTGTGCTTATTTCTGGAAAGCAGTCCAAAAAAAATAATCCGGCAGTGGATATCCTTAGGAAGATATGGGCCAAAAAACGTCAAAATGGAATCCGAAAGTTTGATCAATATGCCTTTGATAAGTACGAAAAGGTAGAATTTGACCTGAATACCATAGATAGTGCCCTTATGAAGCGCAAAATCTTCAAGGGGTTGGAATTCGTATTTCAAGACTTGGATACCTCTAGGATTACCGGCAAGACCTATTTACCTATTTTTTTGAATGAAACGTTTTCTAAAGTGTATGGGGATAATGTCATAAATGAAGAAAAGGAAGAGGTACTTGGGAACAAAAATTCCGGCTTTGAGAATAATCAGGCAATCATTGCCTTTGTACAGGACCTTTACCAGAGTTATGATATCTATGATAATTACTTGAAGTTTTTTGACAAGAGTTTTACCAGTCCCTTATCAAGAACAGGAATAGATACCTATAATTATGCGTTGCGCGACAGTGCCTTTATAGATAACAAGTGGTGCTATAACATTGTGTATTATCCGAGGCGAAAAAATGAGCTTACGTTCAAGGGGGATTTTTGGGTGAACGATTCTACTTGGGCCATCAAGAACATCAATTTGGAGGTAACCAAAAGTGCCAACATCAACTGGGTAAAGGAAATTTATATTGAACAGGATTTTGAGGTAGTGAACGATTCCCTGTTTCTTTTGAAGCGGGACTATATGTTAAGCGACTTTAGTTTTCAGAAAAAGGAAAAATCCAGAGGGGTATACGGTAAACGCACGACGGTCTACGATAACTATGAATTTGATAAACAGAAACCTAGGGATTTTTATAAAAAGGATTTGAACCCTTTGGATATCAACCTTATAGTCAAGGATGATGAGTTTTGGCAAAAGAATAGATTGGAATCCCTGAACAAGGATGAAGCGGGAATCTACAAATTGTTAGATACGCTAAAGACCGTTCCCAAGTTTAAATCCTATTATAACCTAGTGAGTATTTTGGGTTCGGGATATGTGGAAATTGATAAGTGGAATCTGGATATAGGTACTATATATGACTTCTTTGGGTATAATCAGGCCGAAGGACCAAGAGTGCGGATAGGGGCAAGGACCTATCGGGGTCAAAATGATATGTGGCGGTTGGAAGGTTATGCCGCCTACGGATTTACCGATAGAAAAATGAAGCATGGATTAAGCGGTAAATTTTTAATAGAACCCAAAACAAGGTTCATTATTTCAGGGGGAAATAGGCGTGATATTGAACAATTGGGAGTTAGCCTAACGGCAACCCGCGATGTTCTAGGGAGAAGTGTGGCCTCGTCATCGCTATTGACCGTTGGAGCCAACAATAGGTTGACGAACATAAACCTAAGTGCCCTGAATTTTGAAGTAGAACCTATTACAAATTTCAGGGTTTCCCTAGGTGGTACTTTTAGGACCTTGAGTTCTGCGTTACCAAACGATTTTAGTCTGGACTATATAGATCCGGAGTCCCCAACGGGTATTTCATCGGAAATTAGACAGTTCGATTTTAATACCCTATTAATTTATACCCCTGGAAAAAAGACCATAGGATTTGGTGTGGAACGCAGAGATGTGAACGATACGTATAGTACCCTGCTACTTAATTATACCAAAGGGATAGAGGGTGTTTTGGGAAGCGACTTTAATTACCAAAAACTTCAATTTTCCTACAGTCAACCTTGGCAGTTAGGTGGTTTCGGAAGATTGCTAAGTACGGTTGAACTTGGAAAGACTTTTGGCGAGGTACCTTTGGGGCTTTTGAGCGTTGTACCGGGGAACCAAACTTTTTTCTCCAACTATGGTACC
>JAUIGC010000044.1 GCA_030429835.1 Bacteroidia bacterium | reverse complement strand
CCCTATCCCTATTCATTAGCAGATATATCAGTAAGGGTGTAGCCAAACTTTTGGAAAAGACTAAGCTACAGGCATCCATGAAAAGTCTTCTGTCCAAAATCGCTTCAATCGTTATTGTACTGCTAGGATTGTTCTTGGTCCTGGGAATCCTTAATCTCAGTAAGGCCCTAAATACGGTTCTTGCCGGTGCCGGAGTTGTAGGTTTGGCGGTAGGTCTAGCCCTACAGGGCGCTTTGGCCAATACTTATTCCGGAATTGTCCTATCCTACATTAAACACATAAAATTTGGTGATTGGATAGAGAGTAACGGATTTGAAGGTGAGGTCATCGATTTGGACCTACGCTCCGTAACCCTAAAGCAACCTGACAACAACCTGGTCTTTCTGCCCAACAAATTGGTGGTTGAAAACCCCATTAAAAACTATTCCACAACCTCACAGTCTAGGGTTATTTTGGAATGCGGTGTGGGTTATGAATCTGATTTGGACCTTGTGAGGAACTTGGTAAAGAAAACTATTTTGGAAAACTTTGAATCCATTGAACAAAAAGAGGATATCATCTTCCTTTACAAGGAGTTTGGAGACAGTTCCATAAATTTTGAAACCAGGTTTTGGATCAGGTCAACTTCTGCCCTAGAGGTAGCCAGGGCTAAGACAGATGCCATGATAGCAGTTAAAAAAGCGTTTGACCAAAACGATATCAACATCCCTTTCCCTATTCGAACTTTGGATTTTCCACAAAAGCTAAAAATTGCTTCAGAGGAAAATGAAAAAGATACGGAGTAAACACCCTTTTAAAAGGGTTCCTATTCAACTCTTTCAACCTCGCTCTCGCTCTTTAGGACATGGTCACCATCATTTTGTTCAATAAATAATGCTTTATCATCAGTTGTTGCGTTTCTGGTAACCTCTGCACCCTTAATTTTCTTTGTGATTTTATGGTCAAAGGTATCCATGACCTTGCCTTGGGCATACCCAGAACCCCATTTCCATTTTACAACTGTACCTTTTCTAATCATGTGCCTAGACATTTATTGAACTTGTGCCCTCAGTGTCCCTTGATTAATTGTTGGAGAACGGGACACTGGGGGAAGGTTTTGAGTAAACCCACAAATTCTAAACAATTTGGAATATTAACTATGCATGTGAAATTCCGAAAAAATAAACACACAAACCATTTACAACGCTCTTAATTTTAATCCGATAGGTAGAAAAATTTGCTGCATCTATTTGAGCAAAAACATGGATTTTTAAAGATAATAGAACGTACCTCTTGTAGTTAGCTTTGTAAAAAAAACCAAATTATGATTTCCATGGCAGAACTTTTAGGGGCTATTTCCATTTTTACGGCGATGGGCTTTCTATTGATTTTTATGAAGGAAAATGCTTTCGATAAAACCACAAAATCTGAGCTAAATTTCCAAAACACCAACACCAACGCCAGCGAACCCTTCATTGATATTGATATGGATTCCCTGGCCCAAGATGTAAACAACAAAAATAATCCGGAACACATGCAGGAGAAGAAACGACGTTTAGAGTCCTTTAAACTTAGAAACAAGTTCTATCACATGAAGTAAGGGAAAAAATGTTAAATGGCCTACATTTCAAAAAGGCCTATCACTTAAACACGAGTAAAAATGAGCACTTACACAGAAGAAGTAGGCAATAAATTAAATGAAATCCTAGAAAAAACCTACGATGCGGAAAAAGGATTTAAAAAGGCTGCAAGCAATACGGATAATGTTGCCCTAAAGACCTATTTTGAAAACAAGGCCAAGCAGCGATATAATTTTGGTCACGAATTGAAGGATGAAATCATCAGTTTTGGCCAAGAAGTAGACAAAGGAGACAGCCTTACCAGTAAAGCCCACCGGGCGTGGATGGACGTAAAGGCAATGTTTTCTTCGGATGATGCGGAAGCTATGTTGGAGGAAGCAATTAGAGGTGAAAAGGCCGCCATTGAGGAATATGACGAAGTACTTACTGAGACTTCATTGCCCAGTAGTACCTCTGCCGTTTTAAGAAGCCAGAAAAATGCAATAGAAAAAGGTCTCTCAAATATTAAAACTTTGGAAGACCTCGCTTAAAAGATTGGCTATGAATTAGAAAAAAAGAAGGCTAAGCAGCCTTCTTTTCTTTTTTTAACACAACTTTGTTCGCGTTCTTTTTATAAGTCTTGGGACTACAGTTGTATTTCTTTTTAAATATTTTACAGAAATAGCTTCTGCTTGTAAACCCAATGGAATAAACCACCTGGGAGATATTAAGATCGGTTGTTCTAATCAACTCCTCGGCCTTTTCAAGTCTAACAAGTCTTATGTACTCGCCCAATGTAGCATCGTGCATAAATTTGAACCCAAGCTGTAATTTTGATGGGGAAAGTCCAGATTTTTCAGAGATACTATTGATACTATGTTCCACCTCAGGGTAGTTGTTGATATAATCCGTAAGTTCACTGATCATTTCCAATTCCTTTTTAAGAAGCGTCGTAGCCGGTTTTAAGCCTTTTACCAAGTCCTCTTGGAACTGTTCTATCTGTTTTGCCAAAATCATATGGCAGACCCCATTAAAATAGCTTAGGGAAGAAAGTGAATTTGCAAATTTGGCTTCCTCCAATTTTTTGATGAGTTCCCCAATCTCCAAATTAAACTTGCCCACATGCATATGCCCCATAATTTCCTTATCGTACGAATTCAATAAAGAAACCAAGGTTTCCCTTTCTGATTCCTCTGCGCCCTTTTGGTACGCCCTAATGTTCACCCTAAGACAATTTAAGATAACATGTTCGTCCTTTTTAAAAATCAACTTCGTGGTATGTGTATCATCATCAAAAACAACTGCCGTTTGCAATTCTTCCAATTTGGTAACTATATCGCCCCCACTAAATTTGTGAAAGCAGTTTCCTTTAAGACAGTAAAATAAAAATACAGATTCATCATTCGTTTGATCCATAAGAAGTTCAAAATCCTGTTTTAGGGATAAATCGAACTCCATGGCCATCAAGCCTTTTTCTAAGTTTACTAAATTGATTTGACCTGAACCTATGGATGAATCTACAACCAACACTGGAACCCCATTGTCATTTGTAACCTCACCCTTAAAACTTTCACTCAAAAGGTTAAGCTCATGCAAAGCATTTCTTCTATGTGTTTTCATATTGGTTTAATATTTAAATTATTGTAGGATTTTACCCTACAATAAAGGTACTCTGATTTTAGGCCGACCATTGCCGAAATAGCATAAATGTTTAACGAAATACAGTAATTACGGCCAATCTTCGGGGGAATTAAACAACTTATTTCTAATGGATTACGTTTTTTGTCATTTAAATCAATACCTCCTCCTAAAATTGGCTTACTTGCATCTGTAAAATGAAGAAGAGGTTTATGTATTTTAAATTATCAAATACGGCGGAGAAGGATATATTGGAAAGAATGACAAAGGCTTCTTTTAAATATCCGAACCTTTACAAACCACAAAGTATTATCCATGGATTGAAGGAAGAATCCATTCCCATTATTACTATGGAAAAACCAGATGAACTCTCTTTGTCCATTTGGGGGCTTTTACCGGAAAACTATGCCGCAGATTGGAGCGATTTTCAAAACAACTTCAACACCCTAAATTTTCCTGAAGATTTGATGGATTGCGGACTTTGGTACGCAGAAGCCTTGAAAAATAAAAGATGCCTTATCCCAATAACCGGTTTTTTTACGACTTTCATTGAAAACGGTGAAATATATAACTTTAAAATAAGTCTAAAAGATGGAGGTCCCTTTTATTTGGCGGGCATCTACACTATTTTAGAGGATGGTTTTATTACTTGTTCCATTCTAACGGGAAAATCTGACGATTTTATAAAACGGGTTCAAAATACCGTAGATGCTATGCCGCTGACTATTCCTATTGACAAAAAGGATGAATGGCTTGATTTCAATACAACCCCAATGAGAACCCGGCAATTTTTGAAGAAACCCCCAAAGCAGGATTTTAGCGCCACCTCAATTTCAGACATATATTACAATCAAAAGAATTTGGATAAAGGCCTAGATATGTCCTTTGGATAGCATATAGAGGACTGAATCAAGTGGTTTTTCCAGCTTTTAAATGTTTACGATAATCCGTGGGAAGTATACCATACGCTTCAAAGAAAATTTTCGAAAAGTAACTTCTGCTTTTTATACCGATTAAATAAACGATTTCGGAAATGGTCAAGTCCGTATTCTTTAGATAGTCCCTGGACAATTCCAGTTTTAATTGTCGTATATATTCATTGACCGTTTTTGAAAAAAGCAATTTAAAGCCCAACTGTAATTTTTTGGGACTCAATCTTGATTTTCTTGAGAGTACTTCTATGGAAATGGTGCCGGAAATGTTTTCGGTAATGTATTCAGTAAGGGAATGAATTCGCATTATTTCCTCTTTTGAAAGCGATTCGTTTGCAAATCCCTTACTTTCAAAATTATGGTGCTCCAACAACTGTAATGCAAGTATTAAATAAATCCTACCTTCAATGGATAAGGTCCGCATGATACCGCTCTCATAGACATTATCCAATTCCTTGACCTCATCTGCAATCTTCAGACTATAACTCCCTCCGTGGGAATAGGGAAGGGTATTTTTATCATCATTAAATACAGAGAATAAAAGCTCGTTTAAGTAGGTTACATTATTATTTTTCTTCTTTAGGTATTCCTTTTTGAAAATTCTTATAAAATTTATTTTTAGCTCCTTATTTGAGGGGAATATAAAGTTCTTTTCCTGAAACCTTTCCGATGACAAAATAATGTTTTGAAATTGTTCCAACTCCAATTTTTCACCCAAATGCCCTTCCTTATATATGACACCCCCTTTAGAAATAAAAATAAACTCCATGGGTGCTACACCCTTGGATTTAATGGTCAACTTTATATCATCAAAAAAGGTAATATGACAATCCAATAAGGATATCCCCCAATCAAATTCAATATTTCTTATATGACCTTCGGCCAAATCACTGTTGAACGTAACGACTTTCTCGCCCCATTGATCTTCTATGGTTCCATTGAGGTGCTCCTTTAGGCCCAAGAGCAAATCTATATCCTTTACACTATTTATAACAATCTCTTTCATAGCTATTTAAAAAACAACTAGTGCAAAGAAATTGGAATTAAACAGTATCGATTAACAATTATGAAACGTTGATTAACACAAATGAGCTACTTTTTGAATAAAATTTTTGTTAAAATCTTAAACAAAAGAAAAATTTAAGAATCTGTCCAACAGATATTTAAGTGGTTTTTAGTGTTTTTTCCCTCTTATCTTTTAACCTTTTTAGGTATTCAGTGGGGGTCATGGTATACCGCTGCTTAAAAAGCTTGGAAAAGTAACTTCTGGAATTGATTCCTATTTTATAGGTAATCTCGGTAATATTTAAATCCGTCTTTTCCATCAGGTTTTTGGCCATTTCCATTCGCTGATTTCTGATATAGTTATTTACGGACATGCCGTACAAATGTTGAAATCCGCTTTGCAGCTTGTTCTGGTTAAGTCCTACCCTTTTGGCCAGAGCAATAATGTTGTCTACTTGATCTAATTCTGCCAAAATAATATCCGCAGCCTCCTCGATTTTTTTTACGGTGGCCTGCCTTAGAATCTTTCGGTTATCTGGATCGGAAGCATCATCTATATATTGTCTTAGGTGATGGGCCAAAATCTCATAGCATTTTCCTTCGATAAAAACGCTTTTGGGAAAGCCCGAGTGTTCGCACTCCCTAATTTCTTCAATACACTTGGCAATGTCCAAACTATAATTTGCCTTATAAAAAAATAGGTTCACCCCATTGACATCCCTGAATAACGCTTCCAGGTCAGAGTCCATATCGGGTAGAAAATCCCCTATTTTTTCCTCAAACTGTTTTCTGTTTACTTCAATATTGAAAAAACATATAGGTTCGCCAGCTGGTAAAACGACCATGTTTCTATGTTTGCCATTGCTGGAGAGAATGGCACTCTCTAAATGCGCAATATTATGGGCATCCTCCTTTCCATTAAATCTATGGACGAAGACGGATTCCATATTATAGATAAGCTCCAAAGGTTGCACCAAGGATTGATTGAGCTCGAAACGGACTTCTTTTTTCAGCCGAACATCCAAATCCATCAGACCTACTCCATGGGAAAAGGACATTGCCCTTATGGTGCCAGTGCCTATATCCTCTGGAATATCCAAACAGATTTCGTTGTTCTCTGTTTGATAGTCAACATTCACACGATCCGCTATGTCCTTAACAACATCGATTATATTTAATTCCTTAAGCTCCTTTTTCTCGGCCATTGATTGTTAAAATAGTTTACAAGATATGACAAAATACAATCAAGTTTAAGATTACTGCCCAATAGTGTTAAAAAAAATCCTATTTGCTGTAAGTATAATCATATCAATCAATTATAATAGGGATAAGCCCATTGAATGAGTCAATCATTACTTTTTTACAACAAACACTATCCGGATATTAATGTGATCTTTGGAGTATAGAAAAGGGGATGGACCCTGGAGTATATTAATTTTTTAAACACAAGATTATGTTACGTTGGACGATAACTTTTATAATATTGGCTATTATAGCCGGAATATTAGGATTTGGAGGAATAGCTGCGGGTGCGGCAGGAATAGCAAAAGTGCTATTTTTTATATTTATAGTTCTCTTCATTATATCCCTTATTAGAGGGAAAAGAGTGGTGTAGAACCTATACCTATATAACAATCTTTACCCAATTAATAATTTTAAAATAAATAACCATGAGAAAGTCATTATTTATGTTCCTTTTTAGTCTAATGACGATAGGAATTGCATTGAGCTGTAGAGAAGAAAAATCTACAGGAGAAAAAATTGAAGATGGCGTGGAAGAAGTTGGTGATGGCATAGAAGACGGTGCCGAGGAAGTAGAGGATGCCGTAGAGGACGTTGCAGACGATCACTAATTCAAGAACATATATTTATGAAAAGAGGGCTTTTAAGCCCTCTTTTTTATTTCTTTTTGCCACTACCGGTGATGACATCGATAAGTCCATCCTCTAAACCAATCCATAAATAATTAAAAAAAGATTTATTACGATTTCTTTCTACATCAATGGTTCCGTACCTATACCCATTCTCATCTGCCCTGGAGCCATCATTGATGAACAAATTGCCTAGAAAGGAAATTATTTTTTTAACGTGATCACGCTCCTTGTCCAATAATTGCAACTTAAAGTCCTCATAGTTCATTTTGATATCCCCTTGTGCGGTATATTCCCCACCACTAATGGTAAAATACATTTGGTCTATAGTACCTTCGGCTCTAAGCCTAGCATTGGGGATTAAAAAATCATTTAAGTTGGACGTTTCCAAATTGCTAAGTCCCCCAGATACTATAAACTCATCCCTTGGGTCAAAAACTTTGAACTTCCAATCCAAATCGAACATTCCGCTTCCCATGAATGCAGAGTTGATTTTAATATTTACCATGTCATCATTCTCCTGCATATTGGAGAAGTTGGTCACGGTTACACCTAAGTCTTCAAAAGTTAGTATCCCAGGTCTGACATTATTTGGTGCGTTTTCTTCATAGGCCAAATATCCATCATGTATGGCTACTTGCCCAATTCCAATTTTTATAGGTAACTCCCTAATCAATTCTGCATATAAAGGACGTCTTGTTTGATTTTCCAATAACTTTTTATCCCTATACAAATCAAATCTGGGCTTTTGAACGGTTATCGTATCAAAGTTTAGATAAAGGGTCTCATCCACAACATTAAAATCATGTTCATTTATACGGATAGACGGTATTTCTAAATTCAGATAATCTCTTTCATAACGTATCTTTTCACTCAATTCACTTTTAGAATATTTCGTGTTGAACTTAAAGTCCAAGATTTCAATGGAAGCGCTATCCATAGTATAGCTACCAATAAAAAATTCTTCAAATTCACCCGAGGGACCACTTACATTGGAGAAAGCCAAATCATAATCCTCAAATTTGAATGGTATATACTCCTTAATCTGAATAGGATCTGTACCCACATCTTTTATGGAAAATTCAATGGTCTCCACTTTTAAAAGATTCTCTTCCCCAGATGAATCCGTTATCTCCACGCTACCCTGCCTAAACACTATTTCTTCTACGGAAATGGGTTTTAAAAGATTAATAGGTTTGTTTGTTTGAGAAATATTGGTAGTATCCTTTGGGCAGGTCTTAAAGTTCAATGATGGTTTTACCAATTCTATATTGCGGGCATGAATTTCATTCTTTGAAAAAAATCTCCAATAACTAAATCCCTTTACAAAGATTTCATCGGTTTTAACTATAATCTCACAGGAAGAAGTTTGCCGTCCGGTGCTATTGACATTGGTATTTTCAAAATTAAGATCACCTTTGATTAGGTTAATGTTTAATTCGTCAAAGGAATATTGAATATGGTCAGGCACCTTACGCTCCAAGAACTCGACTATAGCCTTTTTCATTTGCCATTCGGCCAAAAAGTATAGGCCTAAAGACAGAATTATAATACCCAGTGCCCATGTAATAATACGTTTAAGATTCATAAGCTACCAAGTATTTAATAGGTCCAATTAAATCCTTTCCCTTATACCAAAGGTATAGTTTAGGATTTCTCTAGACCCGCGCTATCGGGTTCCATAAATTTTTTAAAACTAGCTGCACTTTCCAGTTCAATATAATTTTCTCCATCAATGGCGACGGGATGTTTTAAGAGGTGGGGTTCCTTTTCCAAAATTTTAAGCCAATCATTTTCATCCAAATCCTGTTTATTTTCCCCATAGGTTTCTAAAAAATCCGGGTGGTCCTGTGCAACAAGATCTCTAATGGGTATGTTAAGTCCGTCGGCTATTTCCGCCCATTGGGTGCCCGTAACATTGGTTTTGGAAATATCGATAGCCAAGTTTTTCTTGCCGGATGATTCAACATAGGCATGGATTTGCTTTCCTATAGAATTTTTTGAACTGTAGTATAAGGTAATCTGTCTTTTGTCCATTGCGATAACTCCCATATAATTTATTTTTAAAATTAATATCTGCCTTCACCAATACTTAACTCATATCCTATTAAAAGTATTCGAAACGCCATATCTGCCCCTAAACAATTCTAAAATGCACTATCTTGTTGATTACTTTAAAGATACTAAATGAACACCATATTTTGGATAGCCTATTTGCTAGTTACCATCTGGAGCATCGTTAACATTATCTTTTACGGTATGCGGTCCACCAAAATGATCAGTTGGTCCCTTGCGATAATCATCTTACCTTTTTTGGGTCCCATTCTATACTATCTATTTGGTATCAACCGTAGAAAATTCAAGCTTTTTAAATTAAAGCAGACCGAAAAAAGAAAACTCTATTCAGAAACTTACAAGGAACTTAAGGGGGGTGAAAAAAGTGTACACAATTTTGATGATTATAAACACGATAAGATTGCATCCCTTATACGGAAAAACAGCTATTTTGCTCCGTATGAAGGAAACAAAATCGAATTGCTAAATGATGGGGAAGAAGCTTTTGGGGCCATCTTTAAGGCTATTGAAGAGGCTGAAAAATTCATTCATGTCCAATATTACATTTTAGAGAAAGGTGAATTATTGGACAGGTTTTATGAGCTTTTTTCAAAGAAAATAAAAGAAGGGGTCGAGATCAGAATGCTCTACGATTCCCTAGGTAGTCATTCCCTGCGCGGAAAGGTGGTAAAACGCTTTAAGGATATTGGTGTAAAAGCATTCTCCTCAATGCCCATTCGATTCGGTAATCTATTGTTTACCCTCAATTATCGCAATCACAGAAAAATTGTGGTCATTGACGGTAAAATAGGCTTTACAGGCGGATTTAATGTATCTGACAAGTATATTAATCCTATCTCCGATCTTGGGCTCTGGCAAGATCTTCACCTGAGGTTGGAAGGTCCGGTCGTAAACAGTTTACAGCGTGTCTTTATCAAGGACTATCATTTTGCAGGGAATGAAGATATACTATTAAATGATAAATATTTTCCAAAAATCGAGGCCAACGGATCCAGCATAGCTCAGGTTGTTTCCAGTGGCCCGGATTCCAAGTACCCGGCCATTATGCAGCAGTATCTGGCCATGATCAATTCGGCCAAAAAAAGTATATGCATTGCAAACCCTTATTTTATACCCGGGATGCCCGTACGCGAAGCTCTACAGATAGCCGCCTTGAGTGGTGTTGAAGTGAATCTCTTGACCCCAAAAGTATCAGACTCCCTACTGGCCAAATACAGTATGTTTTCCGGATTCGAGGCTTTGTTGGACGTGGGGGCCAAAATCTATTTAAGACCCGATTTTTCTCACAGTAAGGTCATCATCATCGATGGTGAAATTGCATCGGTCGGTTCTGGAAATTTTGATTACCGAAGTTTTGAACATAACTTTGAAACCAACGTCCTTGTCTACGATAAGGAGATTGCCCAAAAAATTGAAAAGTTTTTTTTCGGGCACTGTAAAAAGGAAATTCTCCTAAAAAAGGAGTCCTTTAAAAAACGTTCCATTTACTTTAAGTTTATGGAAGGCCTTGCCAAATTCTTTAGCCCTTTACTATAAAATATTGATATTTTGCCCTCATTTATACTTGTAATATTTACTTTTTTTATGCCCAATACGGAACCTCATATTATACCCGACGAAATTAGAAAAGAAGCCCTCGTGGCCCTATCGCATTACCCCGAACTTGCGGATACCCCTATAGAATTCAAATTCAAGGAGCATATAAAAAAATCGACGATGCAGGCACAGCCCGCTTTTTGGAGTGTTTTTAAGAAAAAAGGGAAACGTAGATATAAAATTCTTATCAGTGAAAAAATCAAAATAGCGGATACACTATACAGTACAACGGATATGCCTTCTGAAATCATGATAGGCTGGTTGGGCCATGAATTAGGCCATATCATGGATTTTAAGGATCGAAGCGGATTGAATTTAATTGGTTTTGGAATTAAATATTTAACATCAAAAAAGTACCTGAAAAAGGCGGAGCGACGGGCGGACTTCTATGCCGTTAGCCATGGTATGGAAAAATATATTCTGGAAACGAAGTCATTTATTCTTGAAAAAGCTGGACTTCCGGAGAAATATATCAATAGAATAAAAAGGTTGTACGTGAGTCCCGAAGAAATCATGTCCATGGTAGAAGAGCGGGATGCGGCCCTCCATTAATGCCTTTGAATCTAGCTTTGCTTGTCCACAAAATCTTCCCATTCGCTAAATTTTTCCTCGCCCATTACGCGTTCCATTTTTACTTGGCCGCCCTTTTTTTTATTTTGGTCGTTCCATCCGTAAAACACATCTGGTTTTACAACAAACACCTTAACGCCCTTTAAAGCCTTTGAGCGTGCCACCTTATAATTTTTGTTGGCCTCCTTTAAAGAGGTATCCAACACTTTTGCGGCTTTTTTGGGGTCAATATCGGCATTGGTGCCTAAATACCACGTATGGTAAAAACCATCTTCATATTTCTTGGCACAAAGGGTATATTCCGGTACTTCTATGTCAAAAGCATGTTCCAATTCCTTAAGCGCATCATCCAGCTTATTTACGGACAACTGAGAACCTACCGTATTTAGAAAAAACTTGGTGCGCCCGGTAATCTTTATCTCGGCACGTGCCACATCCGTAAATTCAATGGTATCACCAATGAGATAACGCCATGTTCCGCTTACGGTACTAATGATCAAAACATAATCCTGACCTTCTTGCACCTCGCTTAGTGTCAAGGACGGAGCATTTTGATCCAACGAGCCGTCTTCCAAAATATAATCCGGATCAAAAGGAACAAACTCAAAATAGATTCCGTTGTCGGTTACCAATTTCATGGCATCCGTTTCAGGCCTACTCTGAAAAGCAATAAATCCCTCGGAAGCCAGATAAGTGTCGATTACCGTAATGGGCCTTCCCATTAGGGCATTAAAACTCTTTTCGTAAGGTCCAAAAGCTACTCCTCCGGAAGTATACACTTCCAAATTGGGCCAAATTTCATGAATGTTTTTTAAATCGTGGGCCTTTATGACCTCCTTCAACATCAATTCTATCCAAGAGGGTATTCCGCTCAATCCCCCAATATCCCAATTGGGTGCCTCCTCAACAATTTTTTCCACCCTTTCGTCCCAATCATCAATCTGGGCAATTTCTTTACCGGGTTTATAATATCCACGGAACCAAGAGGGTATATTGCTTGCGCTTATCCCGCTTATTTCTCCCTCCAAATGATCATCTTTTTCAATTAAATCTGTGGAACTGCCCAACATCAAAATTCCCTTTTCAAAAAAATCAGACGGAAAATCAAAATTACTAAGTGCCAAAACCTGTTTTATTCCGGCCCAACGAATGGCTTTGATCATGTCCTCGGTCACCGGTATTCTTTTGCTAGTTTTACCGGTCGTTCCGGAACTCAATGCAAAATAGTCTGGGTTGCCCGGCCAAGTTACGTTTTCTTCTCCCTCGTGTAGTTTGTACCACCACTGGTCGTTGATGCGGTTATAGTCAAAATAAGGCACTTTTTTAGAAAATTCCTTTGGGACGTCATCAGACTTTAGGATTTCCTTAAAACCATGGGCCTTCCCAAATTGGGTGTCGGCCGCTTTCTCCAATAATTCCTTTAGAACTTCTTGTTGTTCCTCAATGGGATTCTCTTCCCCAGATAAGGTATCGGAAACATCAATGATTCCTTTGATAACACTTCCAATGATTGGCATTTTTATGAGTTTTGGTAATAGGTAAAGTTACCATTATCCCCATATGGACCTTCCTCAAAAAGACTTATGTTTAACTGCTTTGAAAACAAAGCACAAGTTATTACATAATCTGTATCACAGTAGGTTGAAAATTCTGTCAATTTTCAAAAAGGAGTCAAGCCGAAGTTATACAAATGGTGAAGTCTATCTTCCATACAATATCTTCAGTTTTTCAGGTCTGAGCCTCGCGTTTATTTCTTTTTTATAGCCCATGAATTCCCCATCCACTTGAAATGGAATGGGCTCCTCACACCGAATATCTGCATCTTTGGTTTTAATGGTCGTTACAAATTCCGAGTTTTTGGATACATCACCATAAAAGGTTTTGATAATTTCAACAATGTCAAAATTTTTAAAAAGAAGTACTTCAAATTCGTCATCATCCATTTGTCCCGTTGGGTTAATATTGGCGCCCGTACCAAATTTTCGGGCATTGGCTATGGCCACCAAAATCACCTCCTCCCTGTGCCTTTTCCCATTGGCCTCAATGGTTACAAAAAAAGGAAACTTACTTTTGGTCAAGGTGGGAATGGCCTGTAATAGATATCCCAGTTTACCCCGTATTTCAGATTCCTCATAATTTTCGATGAGGGCGGCATTCACCCCCATATCCGCGATATGTAGACTTGTGCTACCGTTTACTTCAAGAATATCCATCACCATAAACGCATTTCCAAAGGCAATTTTTAATTGCTCTTCCAAATTATCTGGGATATTCAAATTAAGGGCAAGACCATTTGCCGAACCACTAGGGAGTATCCCAACCAGGAT
Organism: Bacteroidia bacterium; assembly: GCA_030429835.1. GTDB lineage: Bacteria > Bacteroidota > Bacteroidia > Flavobacteriales > Flavobacteriaceae > Maribacter. The sequence continues at coordinate 5,823 of JAUIGC010000044.1, read as the reverse complement.
ATCCCTATCCTTTATAGCATCCACCACTTCCCTTACGGTACCATCGCCACCTGCAATGAGTACTCTTGAGAAATGGGTTTTTTCTAATTTTTTTAGAATACTTTTTCCATCCTGTTCTCCAGTGGTTTTATAAATCTCTAACGCTATGTTCAATCCATCCGCCTTTTTCCTTACCGCTGCTATAATTTCCTTTTTATCCGTTCCACCGGCTATAGGATTTATGACCAACAATACATTCTTTTTCATACGGACAAATACTTTTCTCCAAAATTAAGTATTTTCCCGAGGGCCAGATGTTAAGGTTGACCGAATGAAATTAGATTTACAATTATATAGGGGATATGCCAACGATAAAGAAATCGTTGTCTTTGGTCATGTCTTTGAATCTTGGGGGCCTAGTAATTTCAGAGTTGATAGAAAGAACTTCTATCATATCAAAAGCCTCTGGAAAATGTTTACCATTAGACCAATGGACGGAATGAAGGTCCAAATAACATTCAAAGGATTAAAGGCAACCACAACAACCGATTCTAACGGGTTTTTTGAGTACACCCTGCCCTATCATTTTGACTTGGAGCCCGGATGGCATCCCTATGAGGTTTCCTGTATTCATGAAAACAAGGACTTTGGTATTTTGGAGCGTTCAGAACTTCGTAAGCCCTTTAGTAAAGGGATAAATATTATTTCTGATATAGACGATACTTTTTTGATTTCACATAGTGGAAATATCTGGAAAAAACTGTACGTATTGCTTACGCAAAATGTCACCCAACGAAAAAGCTTTGAAAATGTGGTAGATCACTACGTGGCCTTGGAAAAAAACGATTTGAATAAAAATGATCCCAACTCTTTTTTCTTTGTTTCCAGTAGCGAGTGGAACTTATATTATTTTATCCTTGAATTTGCCAAATTACAGCACTTGCCCAAAGCAGTTCTTCGACTAAAAAATTTAAAAACGGGCTTGTTGGATTTTTTGAAAACGGGAGGTGGCGACCATGATCATAAATATCATAAAATCAAGAAAATTATTTCATTTTATCCTCATACTCAATACGTTTTGTTGGGGGACGATTCCCAAAAAGATACCGACATTTATGAGCGGATATGTACCGAATACCCATACCATATTAAGGCCGTTTATATACGCCAGGTTTCAAGAAAGCCAAAACCTTTGGTTGTCGACAAAATAAAAAAAATACAAAACCGGGATATTGCCACTTGCTATTTTACTTCAAGTACGGAAGCCATTGAACACTCCGAAAAGATTGGTTTGATAGCAGCAGAATGACTATTTGGGTTGCAAATACAACAAGGCCAAAGCTTCTTCCATTCTCCCATCTTCCAGCCATTTTTTGGACAATCTATGTATACCAACCTCATTGACCGTACTTTCCAACAATGCCTTGACCTCGGGTAACTCCGCTACCCTATCAATATCTTCTTGGGAGGGTATTGTTTCCAAATTTCCCAAGCGTCCTAAATTGTTACCCGTAAGTACCGCGCTGTTTCGAACGGCATCGGGTAATTGATCTACCCCTATGCCCTTATTGCGAATCGGTTTAGGAATTTCAAATAGGGAGTCCCCGCTGGAACGTGTATACCAGTTTCCGCCCATACGACCTACCAAATCCAATTTTGTGGTATCTAGTTTATTCTCGGAATCCAGATAGTCCTCATTGATGTGAACCAGTTCCACTTTGGCTAGAATCAGGTTACCGGCACCTGGGGTGTCGGCCAATTCTATCACTTCGGTAACCGAACACTCAATGGCTACCGGAGCCTCCCCTACCCTAGGTGGTTTTACCTTTTCACTGGGAACTTGGGTAAAGCCAGCCTTTACAAATTCGTTCACCCCCTTGTCATAGGAAGTGCTGGCCAAAGACATTTGCTCTACCATAGGGTAATTGACAATATTGATGACCACTTCCGGAACTTCCAAAACATTCTGATGGGAATGCTTCATAGAACCATCACGCCCGCTCCTATTGGGAGAAAATATCATGATCGGTGGGTTGATACTGAAAATATTGAAATAGCTATAGGGGCTAAGGTTTACATTTCCTTCGGAATCAATGGTACTGGCAAAACAAATGGGTCTTGGAGCTACTGCCGACAAAAGATAGGCGTGCAATTCTTGCTGTGGAATATTATTTGGATCAATAGTTTTTATCATAAATTATTTTTTTGCAGGAAAGATTTTACCGGACACTTCACCAAACCCTACCCGAATATCATTTTTAATGGCGTAACCCTTCATACTTATGGTATCATTATCCTCAATAAAAGTACGGGTCTCACCCTCATGTAATTCAATCGATTTCTTACCTCCCCAAGAGAGTTCCAGTAGGGAGCCATAGGCAGTTTCGTCCATACCTGAAATAGTTCCCGAAGCCATCATGTCCCCCACCTTCACATTACAACCATTTACGGTATGATGTGCCAATTGTTGGGCCATGTTCCAATACATGTATTTAAAATTGGAGCGACAGATGGTTTGGGGATTTGAATTTTTAGGGGCCAAGGAAACTTCCAGATGTATATCGTAATTCAGCGGGCCACTGGATTTTAGGTAGGGTAAAACTTCAGGGTCTTGTTTTGGTCCTTGAACTTTAAACGGTTCCAAAGCCTCTAGCGTTACGATCCACGGTGAAATGGAAGAGGCAAAACTTTTACCTAGAAAAGGACCCAAGGGAACATATTCCCATTTTTGGATATCTCGGGCGGACCAATCATTGAACAGGACCATGCCAAAGATGTGTTCGTATGCTTTTTCAACAGAAATGGATTCACCCAACTTTGTTTCTTTTCCGATAATGAATGCCATTTCCAGCTCAAAATCCAACCGTCCAGAAGGCTTGAAAACCGGCACTTTTTCACCTTTGGGCAGCACCTGACCTTTAGGCCTATGAACGGGTGTACCGCTGACCACAATGGACGAGGCCCTACCGTGATATCCTACGGGAAGGTGTTTCCAATTGGGAAGGAGGGCATTCTCCGGATCACGGAACATTTTACCTACATTGCTGGCATGTTCCAAGCTGCTATAGAAATCCGTATAGTCCCCAATGTTGACAGGAAGATGCATTGTCGCTTCATTTTGATCAACAAGGGCACCCGATAAATTTTTCAGTTCCGAATTTTCATCCGATAACAGTTGTTGCACATCCAAACGAACCTTTCTGGTTATTTCCTTACCCAATCCAATGAAATCGTTCAGAAAAGGTTTCAAAAAATACTGTTCCTCAACATCCAGCAAATCGGCTTTTGCCAAAACAGCCAAATCGACGATTTGGGCACCAATAGCGATACCGGCCCTGGGTTCATTTCCATCCACGGAGAAAATACCAAAGGGTAAATTGTAAATTGTAAAATCAGAATCGTAGGGGACATCGACCCAAGTAGATATTGGTTTCATACTTGATTTTATTTTATGAATTCAACCAAGATTGATAATAGTTCCCATCGTCCAATTTCATGGCGTTTTCCGTCACCATCAACGGCCTAAACGTATCGATCATCACCGCCAATTCTTCGGAGCCTTTTTGACCGATACTTCGTTCTACGGCACCTGGATGAGGACCATGCGGAATTCCGGCCGGATGCAATGAAATATTGCCTGGTGCAACCCCGTTCCTGCTCATAAAGTCACCATCCACATAATACAATACCTCATCAGAATCGATATTGGAATGATTATAAGGCGCAGGAATGGATTTAGGATGATAATCGTACAATCTGGGCACAAAGGAACAAATCACAAAGGCCGAAGTCTCAAAGGTTTGATGTACCGGTGGCGGCTGATGTATCCTGCCTGTAATGGGCTCAAAATTATGAATTGAAAATCCGTAGGGATAGTTGTATCCGTCCCAACCTACTACATCGAAGGGATGTCCTTCATAGAGCATTTCATGCAGCACTCCTTGTTTTTTTACCTTCATAAGGTGCTCCTTCAAATCGGTATGCGTCTCCAGATTCTCTGGGAGTTTGTAATCCCTCTCACAATACGGCGAATGCTCCAACAATTGCCCGAACCAATTTCGATATCTTTTCGGAGTGTAAATAGGAGTGAAGGATTCCGCATAAAAAATACGGTTCTCCTCGGTATCAAAATCGATTTGATAGATTACACCACGGGGAATAATAAGATAATCCCCGTACTCAAAAGGAATATTCCCAAAAATAGTCCGGAGCGTCCCAGAACCTTTGTGGATGAACAACATTTCATCCGCATCAGCATTCTTATAAAAGTATTCGGTCATGGATTGCTTTGGTGCTGCCACCCCAATATGCACGTCATTGTTCACCAATAAAGGCTCCCTCGCCTCCAAAAAATCGTCCTTGGGCTTCACGTTAAAACTCACCAATTTTAACGAACGAATGTGTTTTTCTAGGGCAATTTTAGGGGAAACATCGGCACTCTTCAAAATTTCCTTGACCATTGTTGGTCGGTTATGGTGATAGAGCAACGAGGACATCCCATCAAACCCTATGGTACCAAACAACTGCTCGGAATAGAGTTCACCGTCCGGCCTACGGAATTGCGTATGGCGTTTTGGGGGAATAGTACCTTGTTTGTGATATATGGGCATAAATTGACTTTTTAGTTTGTGAACTTCTTTTAAAATTACTCATTTAGGTCCTTATAAAGTACCTCTGAGTTCCTGCTCACGTTCTATGGCTTCAAACAATGCCTTAAAATTACCTTTTCCAAAGGAGGTTGCACCCTTTCTCTGAATGATTTCAAAGAACATGGTAGGCCTTGCTTGAACCGTTTTCGTGAAAATCTGTAACAAATAGCCCTCATCATCACGATCAACTAAAATCCCCAACTTACTTAGCGACTCTATATCCTCGTCGATTTTACCGACCCGTTCCGTAAGGACGTCATAATAGGTGGTTGGAACGGTTAAAAACTCCACTCCCCTACTTTTAAGATCGGAAACGGTTTTTACGATATCATCGGTAGCAACCGCAATGTGCTGCACACCCTCGCCTTCATAAAACTCCAGATATTCATCCACCTGGGATTTCTTCTTGCCGGGAGCAGGTTCATTGATAGGAAATTTGATTCGTCCATTTCCGTTACTCATCACCTTGCTCATCAAAGCGGTATATTCTGTAGAGATATCCTTGTCGTCAAAGGAAAGAATTTGGGTAAAGCCCATAACTTCCTCGTAAAAATTGACCCAATAGTTCATTTTTCCTTCCTCCACATTCCCCACCATGTGGTCCACGTACTTAAGACCTACAGGTTCTGGTTGATAGTCCGATTCCCATTTCCGATATCCTGGCAAAAACACCCCATTATATTCCTTGCGTTCCACAAAAATATGGACCACTTCTCCGTAGGTGTGAATACCAGATCGAACCACTTTTCCGTGGTCGTCCTCTTCCACCTGGGGTTTCATATAACTTTTGGCACCGCGTTTCATCGCTTCCTCATACGCATAGGTAGCATCCTCGACCCAAAGTGCCGTTACCTTAACACCGTCACCATGCTTATCTATGTGCCTACCTACATCGGTTCCACTTTTTAAGGGAGAAGTTAGGACCAATCGTATTTTGTCCTGTTGTACCACATAGGATTCAAGTTCCCTACTTCCAGTTTCCAGACCTTTGTATGCCAAGGATTTAAAACCAAATGCAGTTTTGTAGAAGTGCGCTGCTTGTTTGGAATTGCTTACATAAAGCTCCAGATAATCGGTGCCGTTGATCGGCATGAAGTCGGTTGCTTTTTCCTGTTTTTTTTCTGATGCTATTGTTGTTGACATATTGACTTACTTTATATTGTTGTTAATGCAACATAGTTGCTAAAAAATTTAT
>JAUIGC010000269.1 GCA_030429835.1 Bacteroidia bacterium | reverse complement strand
CCTAATTCGAATTCAAAATCCAGTTCCTCTTGGTCCCAGTCAAAATCATCTTTTTGTTTTGGTAAGGGATTTCCAAGGACGTCCAGCTTCTCCTCTGTAAGATATTTGTTAAGGTTGTCTTGTAACAATTTGTTTACTTCGTCCACCAAAACCGCCTTTCCATACTGTTTTTTTATAAGCCCCATAGGAACTTGTCCCTTTCTAAAACCCGGTATATTGGCTTGTTTTTTATAATCTTTAAGGATGGTGTCTACCTTATCCTGATAGTCTTCCTTGGTGATAGCGACTTTTACAACCGCGTTTAAGTCATCTATCTGCTCTTTTGTAATGTTCATTCCTTCAGTATCTTCTTAATTACTTTAATAAAACGGGAGGCAAAATTACTTTATTTTCTGATGTTGACCAAGTTTTTAAAGGTCTGAATTTCAAATAATAACTGCTATTTGTCTTCTTTAAGCAAGGAATATAATATGGACTGTAAAAATGAGAGCAAAAGGCTGAACAAGAGTGCCCACCAAAGTCCGTCAACGTTAAATCCGTCTATCAAATTATCGGCCAATAGAATAATCAGTGCATTGATAATCAATAAGAAGAGGCCAAACGTCAAAATGGTGACAGGCAAGGTGAGTATAACCAAAATAGGTTTCACCAAAAAGTTCAAAAGGCTTAGTACTATGGCCACGATTATGGCGGTCATATAGGAATCTACAGATACATGTGGAAGAAAGTTGGCCAATAGAACAACCGCCAAAGCACTTAGTAAAATGCGAAGAATAAGTTTCATATAGTGTTGGTTTAGTTTCTTTTAAAGGTACTAAAATATTGTCATTGCGGTTTAAAGGTTTTTGTTTAATACGGCATTTTCATTTTAAAAATTGAAACGACTTCTCAAAAAATTGCTCGGGATTTTCAGCATGGAGCCAGTGACCTGCATTATCAATAACCTCTATTTTAGCATTGGGGAAATGTATTTTAATTTGAACACTGTCAGCATCCGAAACATATTCAGATTTGCTGCCCTTCAAGAAAAGTGTGGGACCATCATAGTGCTCAGAACTGGAAATATTTTCCCCAACTTCCTCCATTTTTTCGTTGAGTACGGCCAAGTTCATTCTTAATCCAAATTTACTATCCTTTGTCCTGTAGAGATTTTTCAGTAAAAACTGGCGCACACCAAAATTTTTTAAATATTTTTTTAATTGATCATCCGCATCCCCCCTTGTTTCTATTTTTTCCAGTTCCAAATGGTTAAGTGCGCTAATGATTTCATGATGATGGGGCGGATAGTATCTTGGGGCAATGTCCGCCACCAGTAATTTCTCGGTTAGCTGGGGATAGGTACAGGCAAATTGCATAACCGTTTTACCTCCCATGGAATGCCCGATAAGGGCTGTTTTCTGTATATTCTTGTCATCAAGGTAATCAAAGAGATCTTTGGCCAAAAGGTCATAATTAAATTCTTCGGACCAAAAACTTCTGCCATGGTTTCTTTGGTCGATCAAGTGAACCTCAAAACCATTTTCAGCATATTGGTTTCCCAGTGTTTTCCAATTATCGGACATGCCGAGGAATCCGTGTAAAATACATAATGGTTTGCCGCTTCCTATAATATTGGAGTGTAAAATTGGATTCATTTTAGTTTGTTTAAATACATGTTCACCACATTGTCCAAACCTAAATAAATAGATTCGCAAATTAAGGCGTGGCCAATGGATACTTCCAAAAGCCCCGGAATATTTTGACTAAAATAATGGATGTTATCAAGGCTGAGATCATGACCGGCGTTGATGCCAATATTAAGCTCGTTTGCCTTTTTGGCAGCATCGATAAAAGGTTTAATTGCCAATTTTTTATCGGAAGGATAGCCCGTGGCGTAACTTTCAGTGTAGAGTTCAATTCTATCTGTACCAGTGGCCTTGGCACCTTCAACCATTTTAGTGTCTGGGTCCACAAAGATAGAGGTACGTATGCCGGCATCCTTGAACTTGCGGATTACCTCCGTTAAAAAATCTTTGTGTTTTATGGTGTCCCACCCGGCGTTGGAGGTAATGGCATCTTCTGCATCCGGCACTAAGGTTACCTGGTCCGGCAGCACTTCTAGCACAAGTTCAATGAATTTTGGGTTAGGGTTCCCTTCAATATTGAATTCGGTCGTGACAATTTTCTTTAAGTCACGGGTATCTTGATATCGAATGTGTCGTTCGTCCGGTCTTGGATGAACGGTTATTCCCTGGGCCCCAAACCTTTCAATATCGGCCGCCACTTTCAAAAGATCCGGTACGTTTCCACCTCTTGCATTCCTAAGCGTGGCGATTTTGTTCACATTAACACTAAGTTTCGTCATATTGTCGATTGTACATTAAAAGGACTCCAAAAATACGAATTAGGCATGCCTTTTGATATTAATAATTGTTATTTTGCGTTATAATTTAGGCTATGAATATTCAACAACATATAATTTCCAATCTTCCTGTTTTTGATGTCAGTACCACTTGTGGGGAGATTATGGAATTTTTTAAGGAGAATACATATTCCCATATTGCCATCATGGAGAAGGATAGGTTTTTAGGTGTTTTTTCGGAAAATGATATGGATGTGGTTTCCGCCGATTCGAAAATGAACGATTACCGATATGACCTGGAAACATTTTTTGTGCGTAAGGAAACAAGTTGGTTGGACGTCTTGGAGGTGTTTGCTCGAAACGAGGCCAATCTTGTGCCCATTTTGGACGAAGTAGAAAGGGTAGAGGGGTATTATGATTTGACGGATATCGTAGCTGTCTTCATCGACACCCCGTTCTTTACAGATCCAGGTAACATATTGGTTGTCGCCACGGGAATCAAGAATTATTCCTTCAGCGAGATTTCACAGATTGTAGAAAGTAATAATGCCCGATTCTTAGGCGGTTTTATTACGGATATGCAAAATGATGTGGTACAGGTCACCATTAAAATCAGTACATCGAACTTTGACAAGGTCGTACAGACTTTTAGGCGTTATAATTACCAAATTATTTTTGGAAATAGCGATGACCAGTTTATAGAGGATTTAAAGAATAGATCAGACTATCTTGATAAGTACCTAAATGTCTAGTGAGAAATGAGCCATTGTAATCCTAAATACCCACCCGGATTTTGAATGGCGAATTACATCTGACCATTTAAAAATAAAAATTGAACAGATGAAAGTTGCCATTTACGGCCAAACATACCAGGACAATGCCATAGAATATGTGCAGGAACTTTTGAATGAACTTCATAAGGCATCTGCAGAAGTTTTTGTGGAAGAAGAGTTTTATGCTCTGTATAAGGAGAAAAACGGTCCCGGTAATTATCCTACGTTTACTTCCGATTATGGTCTGGATGCTTCCTTCGATATGTTCGTGAGTTTTGGCGGAGACGGCACCATTCTAAGGGCTACCACTTTTGTTAGGGACTTAGGTATACCCATTGTAGGGGTAAATACGGGAAGACTTGGGTTTTTGTCCACTTTTAAGAAAGAAGAAGTTAAAA
>JAUIGC010000043.1 GCA_030429835.1 Bacteroidia bacterium | reverse complement strand
CCCTAAATGCACTGAATGCCATCTCCCCTATCGATGGTCGATACAGAAACAAAGTTGAACCCTTAGCTGCTTATTTTTCCGAGGAAGCTTTGATCAAATATAGGGTTCGGGTCGAAATAGAATATTTTATTGCACTTTGCGAAATTCCTTTACCTCAGCTTTCTTCTTTCGATACATCAAAGTTTACGGTCCTTCGGAATATTTATCTGAATTTTGATGAGCAGGATGCCTTGGAAATAAAGGAAATAGAAAAAACCACCAACCATGATGTCAAAGCGGTGGAATATTTCATCAAAAAAGCGTTTGATAAACTCGGTATCTCTGAATATAAGGAGTTTATTCACTTTGGTCTTACCTCACAGGACATAAACAACACCGCTATTCCGCTCTCCATAAAAGAAGCCATGAATGATGTGTACGTTCCCGAATATTTCAATGTCCTAAAAAAGTTGGAAGACCTGGCTGAAGAATGGAAAGATATTCCCATGTTGGCCAGAACACATGGCCAACCTGCCTCACCTACCCGATTAGGTAAAGAAATTGAGGTTTTTGTGGTAAGACTCAAGGAACAGTTCAACTTGTTGAGCGATATTCCCAGTGCAGCTAAATTTGGTGGTGCTACGGGCAATTACAATGCACATAAAGTTGCCTATCCAAGCATAGACTGGAAAGCATTCGGTGAAAAATTCGTTCAAGAAAAGTTGGGTCTCCATCATTCTTTCCCCACCACACAAATAGAGCATTATGACCATATGGCTGCTTTATTCGATACCATGAAACGGATTAACACGATTATTCTCGATTTAGATAGAGATTTTTGGACCTACGTTTCCATGGATTATTTCAAGCAAAAAATAAAAGCAGGGGAAGTAGGTTCCTCTGCCATGCCCCATAAAGTAAATCCTATAGATTTTGAGAACTCAGAAGGTAATCTGGGCATTGCAAATGCACTTTTTGAACATTTGTCCGCCAAACTACCGGTTTCCAGATTACAGCGTGATTTAACGGATAGTACCGTTCTCAGAAATGTGGGTGTACCCTTTGCGCATACTATCATAGCTTTTCTTTCTACACTAAAAGGCCTTAATAAATTGTTATTGAACAAAGATAAATTTGAGCAGGACCTGGAAAACAATTGGGCCGTTGTAGCCGAGGCGATACAGACCATTCTAAGAAGGGAAGGATATCCAAATCCCTACGAGGCACTTAAAGGACTCACGAGAACGAATGAAAAAATCGATCAAAATTCGATTGCTTCCTTCATTGATACTTTGAAGGTGTCCGATGAAATAAAACAGGAATTAAAACAAATTACCCCAAGCAATTATACGGGAGTTTAAAACAAAAAGGGCCGATTGATATCGGCCCTTTTTGTTATTTGTTAATCTGTACTTCGTGCGGATATGGAATCTCTATTCCTGCTTTATCCAGTGCAATTTTACAATCTTCAAGAGTTCCAAAGTAGACACTCCAATAGTCTTCTGGCTTACAGTAAGGCCTTACGGCAAAGTTGACGGAACTATCCGCCAACTCGGATACATTTACAGATGGAGCGGGGTCCGACAGAACCTTAGGATTTGAAGTCAGAACCTCCATTAAAACCTCCTTTGTCTTTTTAATATCTTCGTCATAACCAACCCCCACCACGGTATCGACCCGCATTTTACCCTCTGTGGTGTAATTAACTATATTCCCATTGGCCATGGCTCCGTTGGGTATAATCGCAAGTTTATTTTGGGGGGTAATCAACTTCGTTGTAAAAATATCTATCTCTTTTACATGCCCCAGTTCACCTTGGGCCTCAATTAAATCGCCAATTTTGTAAGGTTTAAAAATGATGATTAAAACACCTCCGGCAAAATTGGATAGAGAACCTTGTAGAGCAAGTCCTATTGCCAAACCAGCTGCTGCTATAACTGCCGCCAAACTGGTCGTTTCAACACCCAGGGTAGAAATTACCGTAATGATTAGAAAAATAGTCAGGGCCCATTTTGCTAGACTCAATAAAAACTTTTGTAATGACTTATCATATTCTTGGCGCGACATACCATTCCTAAGAATCCTCATTAGTTTTTTAATAATCCACGAACCAACAATATAAATGACGATGGCCAACAGCAGTTTTGGCCCATATTCCAAGGCTAGATCAATTGCCTTGCTTATCCATACCTGTGCATCTTTTTCCATAATTCAATAGTATTTTAATGGTTGTTCTTATATTCTATGAGACTCCAATATACGCAGAAGGTCACATTTTTTTTAGCATAGAATACAATACCAAACAAAAAAAGTCCCATCTTTTATTAAAAATGGGACTCTGTTTCTATTGAAAAATAGGGCCTTATCTTTTTAAAAAATCTCCGAGTTCACCAAGGCCTTCCCCTTTAAAGTTTGATTTTTGAACGGCCTGCAATAGCTGAACAAAATGAGCGGGATTCATATCATCACCCAAGACACGTATTATGGCAAATCCTTTATCGTCATTGTCTCCATAGATGATTACCTCATCTATAGCGTCATCATCGCCCAAATATTTAACGGTAGCACGGCCAAATTCCGTATTCATTTTTATTAGTTCCGAATAATTATCATTGGAAAGAATTTTCTTTACCTGCTGCTTTTGAACATTATATTCCGGAGTGTTTTTCTCCGTCTTTTTAAAAGCAAGGATATTCAACTTTCTCAAGGATGACAAAGCTATCCTTTGGCCTTCTGTAAGGTCTACCTCTTCCAACTTCAATATGCTTGTTGGCACATCTAAATGTAGGAAATTTGGATTCTCCGTATTATCAATATAATACTCCTGTAAACTCTGTTTGGAGGAACAGGCACTTAAAATAAGTACAAGTAAGATTGCTAAACTTTTTAGTTTCATATCATTTTCTTTAAGAAGTATAGGCGGACCAAAAAGTCCGCCTGTGTTCTTCTATTTTTTTGATTTTGTTATCTACTTCCGCCTGCTTTCTTCAAGTCTTTTGGAAGGTCCATTTTATTGGTTATCGAACCTATTTTATTCAGGTCTATATCTCCTGTTAAACTTACCAATACTGTTTCCAATTTTCGTCCGTTATGTCCAATCTCTATGTTCTCCATACCGGAAACAAACATCAGTAATTCTGTTACATGGTCTTTGTTCTTTCCGTTCTTAACATAAAATTTCACATTGACGTCCTTGTCCTTTACCCTCATCAGTTCTTCCAATTTTGAACTTTTTAAGTATTGCTTTACGGTTTTGGACATATCCATGGATACCCCTTCGTCCTCGGTCATAAATACTTTTACGCCTTGTAGACCTTTGGCTACTTCAACAAACTCTCTTGTTTCCTCGTCATCATCGAATTCTCCTATTTTGGAAACCAAGTCTATCATTCCTTTGTTTACGATTACCGACCCCACATTGTCCATATCCTCATATTTATCGAAGATGGATTGGGAAAATCCTATTGATGGTAAAATTGCAACTAATACTACTAATACTACTTTTTTCATGACTGTTGTTTTTTGATTGTTATTGATGAATTATTGATTTTTAACTAATTACTTTTCTTGCTTGCCTTACCAAGTTGATCTCCACCTGGAAGGTCCATTTTATCGGTAAGTTTTGAGACCGACCTTAAATTAATGTCCCCTGTCAAGGAAAGCAATACCGTTTCCAACTTTTTGCCATTGATATCGATATCCATATCCTTGATACCGGTAACGAACATCAGCAGCTCCTTTACGTGGTCATCGTCCTTTCCTTCCTTTACATAGAACTTTACGTTGCTGTCTCCGTCCCTAACGCGCATTAGTTCCTCAAAGGATGAACTCTTCAATCGATTGTCGACCCAACTGGTAACATCTTTTGAAATGGCTTGGTCATCCGTAGTAATAACCTTAAAGCTAGTGATAGAATTTACCAGTTCAAAGAATTCCTTAGCTTCTGGGTCATCTGAATTTACACTCATTTTACCCAACATTTGGAACATTTTGGGCTGCATGGCCACAAAAGTTACCTTATCGTTGTCCTCGTACTTGTCAAAAATATCCTGGGCTCTGGATACAAAGGGCGCAAGGGCCATGACACATATAATTAATAGCTTTTTCATATTTTTTTGTTTTATCATTTTTTATTTAAAAATTAAAATTTGGGTTCAATTTGAGTTGAGTATTTCTACTCCTTCGTTAAAAATTTATTGGTAGTCTTTTCAAATTCTTCCAAGTGGTATAACTGTTCCGTACCCTTGTTAAAGTTCATTGCCAATAAGGCCAAGGCTTCCTGTGCAGAGGCAATCTCCTCTTCCGTATATTGATCCGCCAAAGAAACGGGCTCGGGATTTGGATCGTAAAAATAAAATCCTATCATAAATACGGCCACGGCCGCAACAGAAGCCCATTTATAAAAAGTATTTTTGGTTTTTAAAGGAAGCTGTTTCGTATAACGCTCTTCCTTGGCAAAGGAAAAGTATTGAAACATAGGTGCATACTGTTCCAAATGGGCAGGTATATTTTCATTTGAAAAATATTCCCTTAGTATTTGTTCTTCTGCAACCGTGGTGGTAGCCTCAAAATACTTTCCCAGTAATTTTTCAATTTTATCCAATTCCATAACTATGTTTTTGCATTAATTTTTCTCTAACTGTTTTTCTCGCCCTGGAAAGTGCCACACGAATGGCCGTCGGCTTCATTCCCAAAAGCTCTTCTATTTCCTCATATTCATACTGCTCCACATCACGCAATTGCAGAACCATTTTTTGCTGTTCCGGCAGTTCATCCATTATTTTTTCCACCCAATCGATGCTGTCCTTGGCCTCGACTTGACTTTGAAGGGATGACACTCCATCATCTCCATAATTACTGTGCACCAATTTTAAGTTGCTCGCCTGTTTAGATTTTAATCGATCAAGGCAAAAGTTCTTGGTCATGGTCATCGCAAAGGCTTCTACATTATTATAGGACTCCATTACTTTATTCTTGGACCATAATTTCAGCAAAATCTCCTGGGTGGCATCCTCGGCCTCTTCGTTGGAAACCAACAGGCGTTTGGCCAGTCGGTACAACTTATCCTTAAAGGGCATTACCACATTTAAAAATTCAGCTTGATTCATTTTTGGTTTAGTTGTTAAAACCTTTTTAAGGGTTTATATAAGGGAGACGATATTCAACGAATTTTGTTACAATTAATTTTTTATTCCCATCCATGTAAGTAAATTTAGGGCCTTTAGACTTATCTATAAAAAATGCTCTAGTGCAAGCAAACTATATCCATACCCTTGGTATGGTAATTGCAGCACCTTAAAAAAAAATTAGCTATGAAAAAATATTTGCTTTTATTCCTTTTTATTGGAACCATTGCCCAATCCTGTAAGAAAAATGACGATACCCCGGTTATTGAAGAAGAACAGGAGGAAGTCGTTGAAGAGGAAGAGGTTATTGAGGAAGAGGTTGATATTCAGGTCCAGGACTTCATGTGGCAGACATTGAATGCCTATTATTTTTGGCAAGGCAATGTTCCCGTTTTGGCGGATGACCGATTCTCAACACAAGTAGAATATGAAACCTACTTAAAAAATAATCCTGACCCAGAAAATTTTCTGCTGGACGAACTTCTCTTTTCTGAGGACAGGTTTACCTTCTATAGTGATGACTACAAAGAACTTACCAACTTCCTTTCCGGGATTTCCAAAAGCAATGGTTTGGAATTTGGTCTCTCCAGAATTGGAAGCTCCGATGATGTTTTTGGGTTTGTGGAGTATGTCATTAAAGATTCCGATGCTTCAACAAAAGACATTAAAAGAGGAGATTATTTTATTGGAGTAAACGGTGTAGACCTTAATGTCAACAACTATATAGATTTATTGTTCGGTGAGAACGATACGTATACCCTGAATATGGCGACCATAGAAAATAATACCATTAGCCCCAATGGAAAGGAAGTTACCTTAACCAAGCAAGAAAATTTGGTAGAAGACCCTATTTTAGTAAACAAGGTTTTAAATATTGGGGATAAAACAATTGGATATTTAATGTACAATTCGTTTACTCCAGGTTCTGGTGAGGCATTGAACAATGTATTCGCGGATTTTAAGGGGCAGAATGTAACTGATCTCGTTTTGGACTTAAGATACAACTCTGGTGGTAGGGGTTCAACAGCGCAAATTTTGGCCAGTCTAATCTATGGAACGAATACCAGCGACTTGATATTTAGGACCAGATACAATGATAAGTTACAAGCCTGGTTCGAACCTGGGGAACTGGATAATAATTTTGTAGCCACTACGGGTACAGCTAACGGAAATTCAAATGCTGCTTTGAACACTTTAAATCTTACAAGTGTGTACATTTTGGCAACCGGTGCCTCCGCATCGGCTAGTGAGTTGGTCATGGTGGGACTTGAACCCTATATGAACGTAGTGCATATTGGCACTACGACCGTTGGAAAAAACCAAGGTTCAATCACATTTGTTGATGATCCGGAGAATGGAAATTTTTATGACCCAGAACGAGAGGATCAAATAAACCCACAAAATCAATGGGCATTACAGCCTATTGTAAGCAGGGTAGAAAATAGTGCTGGTTTTTCGGACTATGCCGATGGATTGATTCCCGATATTGAATTGGAAGAGGATATAACCAATCTAGGCACCTTGGGAGATCAAAATGAACCCATGTTGGCTAGGGCCATTCAAGAAATTACGGGCGTTGGTGCAAAAAGGAGTTTCGACGTGCTTATGCCCGTCAATCTAGTTTCAAGCTCCAAACTATATGATGAACGAAATACGGCCCTCATCTTGAATGGTTTAAAAATAGGTTCCAAAAATTTACTAAAGGAAATAAAATAAGCTATTTCAAGTTCTATCTAGTATGCATATGAAAAGTATTTTGCCCCTGCTTTTAGTTTTTTTGGTTTTTTCCTGTTCCAAGGACGAGGAATTATCTGTACCAAAAACAATAGACCCGCTACCCTCAGCCAACGTACCCGTACAGGATTTTATGTGGAAGGCTATGAATTTCTGGTATTTCTGGCAATCCGACGTAAAAGATTTGGCAGATGACCGTTTTACGGATTCTGAAAGCTACACGGAGTTTTTGCAATCAGAAGAAGACCCTGGTGCTTTCTTTGATAATAAATTATTGTATATCCAAGATAGGTTTAGCTTCTATAATTCAGATTATAGGGAATTGACCAACTCTTTGGCAGGTATTTCCAGGAGTAACGGTCTTGAATTCGGCTTGGTCCGAAAGACGAATAGTGAAGAGGTTTTTGGATATGTTCGATATATCATACCGAATTCCGATGCCGCGACCAAAGATATTGAACGTGGAGACCTGTTCACAGGTGTAAATGGAATTACCTTGACCATCAATAATTATGTGGATTTATTGTTCGGCGATAACAATACATATGTTTTAAACATGGCCGACTTTTCCAATGGTGATGTTATACAGAATGACAGGGAAGTTTCCCTGACCAAGGAAGAGGCCTTGGCGGAAAATCCCATTTTTATTTCCAAATCATTTGAAATCAATGGTATTACTATTGGTTATTTGATGTACAATCAATTCACAAACGAGTATGATGATGACCTCTATGAGGCTATTTTGGGACTGAAAAACTTGGGTATAACCGAGTTGATAGTGGATTTACGATACAATCCCGGTGGGTCAGTAAATACCACACGTGCTTTGGCCAGTATGATCTATGATACCAACACGGATAATTTATTCCTTAAAAAGCGTTACAACGATAAAATACAGGACCAATTAACGGAAAGCCAACTAGAAGTATATTTTACGAACAGGATCGGTAGCAATACCATAGAACCTTTAGGTTTGAATAAGCTTTACGTTTTAACCACGGCAAGTTCAGCTTCGGCAAGTGAATTGCTTATCAATAGTCTGGAACCTTATATCGATGTTATACAGATAGGGGATGTTACTCGTGGTAAAAACGAATTTTCCACCACACTTGTGGACGATAGGGAAAATTCCTATCTATACACACCCACAAGAGTCAACAAAATTAAGTCAAACAACCAATGGGCCATACAGCCTTTGTTGGGAAGAAATGAAAATGCGGATGGGTTTTATGAATACACGGACGGGTTGGTTCCCGATATCCCAATAAAGGAAGATTATGGTAATCTTGGAATTTTAGGCGATTTGAACGAACCTCTGTTGGCAAGGGCCATACAAGAGATTACAGGTGCAACTGGAAAAAGAAGTTTTTCAGTTGAAAATCCTATCGAGATTCTTTCAAGTTCTAAAATGTTCGGTCCATTTAAGGATAAAATGATAGACGATACCGTCTACGATATGGAGTTATCACTTGATTAAAAAATAAGATAATTCAAAAAAGGCGACCCGGTAGGCCGCCTTTTTTTATTCCTAAAGTCTTAAACGCATACCTAACCTAAAGTTTCTTCCTTTTGTCGTGTAGTTCAATATCTCAACGTAATCCTCATTCAACAAGTTATCTACTGAAGCAAAAATGCTCAACTGATTGCAAATTTCCTGTCTAAAGAAAAAATTCAATAGACCAAAAGAATCTAAGTCCACATTGGAAAATGTATTAAAATCGGTATCCAACCGCTTGGAAACATATTGGTAGCTTAAAGAAAAATAGGATGTCTCTTTTAACAGATATGAAATTCCCGCATTTACCTTGTTCTTTGGAATCCGCAAGGCCAATCCACTTTTGGAATCCGTAAAGGTATAGTTTGCGGTAAGTTCAAAATTATCGATGGGGATGGCCCTGAGTTCCACCTCAACTCCTGAAAGATTCACATCATCACTAATGTTTCTATATTGGCTTTCAAAAGTATTTGGGTCAATGGTTACATAATTTATTCTACTTTCTTCTTTTCTAGCGAAATAGACCGCATTGAACCTTAATCTATTTGAAAATTGAAATTCCAGACCGCCTTCCACCGTTGTATCTTCTTCCGGTTGCAATTCTGGATTTGCCCCAAAAGGACCATAAAGCTGTGATAGATTAGGAGCTATATAGGAGGTGGCATAGGAACCAAAAAATTTTAAATATCCTTTATTGACCTTAAATCTGTAGGATGGATTAAAATTATAAATCCAATTGCTACCATATTCGCTATGGTTGTTCCAACGGGTTCCGGCGTTCACATTTAGTCCAAAATCGCTCACATATACAAAATTGAGATACGGATCTACATTATTGGCATTCCTTGTTTCTGCAAATTGTGTCCTTCCGTTCACTACGTTCAGCCCTACAATGGTATTTATGGTCTCATTGATTTTATACTTATTGAAAACATCCAATACAAAGGATTCGGAATCATAGAAACTTGGAAAATCGGAAACAAAATCTCTCTTTATTTGGTTAAAAGCGGTATTAAGGTGTACCGACCCGTTTTTATAGGCAAAGGTATTGGCCAGACCAAAACGGGATTGTTCACTTTTAAAATGAAAATCGGCATCGGCAATTGGAAAGCCATTGTCATAATCGGAATTCAATTTGTTATAAAAGGCCGAGGCTTCCATATTAAATTGTTTGGAAAATTTATAGCCTAACTTAAAATTCCCGTCAATTCTGGAAAATGCATCCTCCTCTTCACCAATGGCCGCTGAAAGACCGTCCGTAAACTGATTTCCCCCAGAAGCCAAAAAGGTAAGGCCATTCTTTTTTCCCGTAACCGTAACATTATTGGAAATATCCGATATAGAATAGTTTTGGTCATCTTGGGACTGGTTCGTTCCCCAATTGGAAATAGCTTCCAAAGCCAAACCGTCAGCTTTCGCTTTTTTTGTGGTAATATTGATTACTGCGGTCGCGGCAGAATTACCATACAGTGTACTGGAAGCCCCTTTTATAATCTCAATGGTCTCGATTTGGGCAATGTTCAACAAACGTAGATCATACTCTGCATTTACATTTGAAGGATCCGAAACTTGAATACCGTCTATGATCACCAAAACTTGACGATTGTTACCTCCCCGAGCGAACACGGAAATATTTTGCCCCGCATAACTTCGGCTACCATTGATTTCGAGCCCACTTTTGGTGTTGATAATTTCGGCCAGGGTACGGCCTTGATTTCTTTCCAATTCTTTTGCTGAAATTTTAATTACTGTTTTTCCTGAATTTTCTCGTTTTAAGGAAAAACGGGAGTCACTCACTACCACTTCATCCAATTGCTGAAGTTGAAAAGAATCCTGTTTTTCGTCCTTGACGGAGTCTAAAGATTGCCCCTCTTGGCCAATCGCATTAGTGCATAGCAAGGCCATGGCACCAAAGTTTACCAAATTTTTGTACATTTTTTAATCTCTTGTTCGAGCGAATAGTATGTCTGTCACCATACGTAAACCTTTATCCCGAAAGTTTAACAATAGTTGTTTGAATTTGGCAGGTCTCCTGACTTGCATCCTATCGTGTACCTTCCCGTCCTTATAGCGCTATTTGGACAGTGGTTTTAGAAGTGTACGATACGTACCGATGAATCGGCTTAGCTTACAGTTGCGGGAACAGTTCCGGATTCTAACCGGATTCCCTTTTAATCAACATGATTTATAAACATCATGTTGAACCAAAATTCAGAACGAAAGTAAAATTATTTTCAGTCAATCCTACTTTCTCTTGGACATTTTTATCATCAGCCAGACAAAACCAACAATAAAGTGAAGAAGAATAATACCAGCAACGATATAAATAACAGTGTTTGAATCTCCTCTCATCATTTGCATTTTGACCAAAGTTATGACCTTGACCAAAAATAGAATATGACTTTTGTTACCTTGCGGAATATTATCAACGCCAAAACCAAAGTGCACTTGAAGTTCTTAAGACCTTTTTTCTATATAGTTCTAACGTTTGTTTTTTTTGGTTGCAAGACCGATAAGAAAGAATCTTCCCCTATACCCCATTCCAAAGAGGTAAAAATGGAATATGCGAAGGGTTTTACCATAGAGAAATCCGGGTCGGACATTACTCTGGTTAAAATCACCTCTCCTTGGCCCAGTGCGGAATCTTCCTTTACTTACGCTCTTGTACCAAAAGATAAATTACCGGCGATTACACTCGATAGAAATGCATATGACGCCATCATTGGTACCCCGGTAGAAAATGTTGTAGTTACTTCGACCACGCATATCCCGGCACTGGAAGAACTTGGAGTATTGGATAAGCTCGTCGGTTTTCCAGAAACAAAATTTGTATCCTCCAAAGCCGCCAGAAACCTAATCGAAGAGGGGCAAATAAAAGAACTGGGAAGCAATGAAACCCTCAATTCGGAAATGGTCATAGCATTGCAGCCAGAATTAGTAATTGGTTTCAGCATAAATGCCCAGAATAATGCATATAACACTATAGAACGTTCGCACATTCCCGTTGTATACAATGGCGATTGGACAGAGGAAAGCCCCTTGGGCAAGGCAGAATGGATTAAATTCTTTGCTCCATTTTTCAACAAGGAAAAAGAGGCGGAAAAGATATTTTCAAAAATCATCTTTGATTATAACAAGGCTAAGGAAATAGCAGCCAAAGCCCCCGAATCTCCCACTGTAATTAGTGGAGCCATGTACAAGGATGTTTGGTACCTACCGGGAGGTAACAGCTGGGCCGCCCAATTCATTAAAGATGCCAATGCCAACTATATATGGGCAGAAACAAAGGAATCCGGCAGTCTTTCATTAAGTTGGGAAAATGTACTACAAAAAGGCAAAAATGCGGAATATTGGATTGCCCCTTCCCAATTTACCTCCTATGAAGATTTGGGTAATGCCAGTGACCATTACAAACAGTTTGATGCCTTTAAAAATCGGAATATATTCACCTATGCATATACAAAAGGTGAATCTGGCGGCCTCCTATACTATGAATTGGCACCACAACGTCCGGATTTGGTGTTGCAAGACCTAATCCATATTTTTCACCCAAATTTGCTACCGGATTACTCCCCTCACTTCTTTAAGCCTCTGGAATAATTGAAACCTTCAAGAACATACACTTTACGATTTGGAATCCTAATGGTTGTTCTTTGTGGCTGCCTTATACTTAGTATTAGTCTAGGTTCGGTTTCCATTTCATTTACTGACACCATGAAAGCCATTTTTGGAGCCGAAACCCAAAATGAATCCTTAACGTATATCATTTGGAATTATAGGATTCCCAAAGCCTTAACGGCTATCATGTCAGGCGCAGGTTTGGCCTTAAGCGGGTTGTTGATGCAAACCCTCTTCCGAAACCCTTTGGCAGGTCCATTTGTACTAGGTATAAGTTCCGGGGCGAGTTTGGGCGCCGCCGTTTTGATTATGGGTCTTTCATTGTTCTCCGGAATTTTATCGGCAAGCGTGGTTTCCAATGTTTCATTGGCATTGGCCTCCAGCATGGGAAGTTTTCTTGTTTTGTTCCTCGTCATTGGCGTGGCGACGAAGATTAAGGATACGATGGCACTATTGATCATTGGTTTGATGTTTGGAAGCATTACGGCCGCAGTGGTAAGTGTGCTATCGTATTTTACCCATGCGGAAAAACTACAACAGTATGTTTATTGGACTTTTGGAAGTCTCGGTGATTTATCATGGGGGCAACTTGGCATTTTGGGCGTAGCTATTGTTTTTGGCGTTGGGATTAGTATTTTTTCCGTCAAGCCCTTAAATGGATACCTATTAGGGGAAAACTATGCCCAAAGTTTGGGGATTCATCTTAAAAAATCTCGTTTTTTAATAATTATGGCAACCGGGATTTTAGCAGGAAGCATAACGGCTTTTGCCGGACCTATAGCGTTTATTGGTTTGGCCGTGCCCCACCTAACCCGACAAATATTCAATACCACCGACCATAAAATTTTGGTTCCTGCGGTATTAATGTATGGAAGTATTACCCTTTTATTATGCGATATTGTGGCCCAATTACCAGGGCAAGCAGAAGTCCTGCCTATCAACGCCATAACTAGCATTATTGGGGCTCCCGTAGTTATATGGCTTTTAATGCGAAAAAGAAAGATGATTTTTTAACCTATGGATATTACAAACCCCGAAAAGGAACATACCATTCTTGAAATCGATGATCTTACCATAGGGTATGAAAATAAAAAGGTATACAGTGCTATTTCATTTGCGGTAAAAAAAGGGGAATGTGCCGCAATTGTGGGTGTCAACGGTATCGGTAAATCTACATTGTTAAGAACTATCGGCCATTTACAGCCGGCATTGGGCGGAACCATTAAAATTGATGGCACGGTGATTTCGCAAATGAGCATGAACAATTTGGCCAAACGGCTGAGCCTTGTACTTACCGAATCCATAGCCTCCAAAAACATGACGGTAAAGGAACTCATTGCCTTGGGTAGGCAGCCCTATACCAATTGGATGGGCAGTCTTGGGGAAATGGACATCAAAAAAATATCCGAAGCTATTAGTATGCTGGAATTGAACCACTTGGCCGACACGAAATGTTATGAGTTAAGTGATGGACAATTGCAACGGGTCATGATCGCCAGGGCGTTGGCTCAGGATACGGACATTATATTATTGGACGAGCCTACTACGCATCTAGATCTTTTTCATAAGGTACAGATACTCAAACTTTTAAAATCGATTGCGCATCAAACAAAAAAAACCGTATTATTCACTAGCCATGAAATAGAGATGGCTATTCAATTGTGTGATAAAATCTTAATTTTAGAGGGTGATAAAAATTCCTTTGACGAACCTTGCAAACTTATTGAAAACAAAGCTTTTGAACGCTTGTTTCCATTGGATACAATCCACTTTGATGCCACTACCGGTACTTTCCGTATTCAGAAGTAACGTGTATCTTTACTTGAGTATTAAATAACATGGACGAGACACTACTTTATATCATCATCGGCATAGTTTGTTTGGGTGTCGGTTTTCTTTTGGGAAACTACATCCAAAGCCTTAAAACAAAATCTAGCCAAAGTAAACTTGAAGAGGAGAACCGGCAATTGGACCTTATAAAAACCCAATTGGAGAACAGAAATCTTACTTTGGAAAACGAACGGGAGGAACTCCGTGCCGAAAAGGAACAGTTGGGCAACCAAATTGTTCGATATCAAGCGGATTTGGAGAACCTGCAGTCCAAAAACAGGGAACAGAAGGAAGAGGTAGAAAAGCTTCAGGAAAAATTCACCAAGGAATTTGAAAACCTGGCCAATAAGATATTGGAAGAGAAAAGCTTAAAGTTCACGGAGCGTAACGAACGAAATATTAAAAACATATTGAGTCCCCTGAACGAAAAAATCCAACTTTTTGAAAAGAAGGTGGAGGAAAGCCAAAAGGAAAATATCAGTATTCATTCTGCCCTAAAGGAGCAGCTGCTTAACTTACAGACGCAGAACCTTAAAATTACCCAAGAAGCGGAAAACTTGACCAAAGCCTTAAAGGGAGATAGTAAAATGCAGGGGAACTGGGGAGAACTGGTCTTGGAACGCGTTTTGGAAAAATCAGGCCTGGAGAAAGATAGGGAATATACCGTTCAGCAAAGTTTTACCCTTCAGGATGGTTCCAGGGTATTACCAGATGTTATCATTAATCTTCCTGACGGCAAGAAAATGATCGTGGATTCTAAAGTCTCCCTTACGGATTATGAACGATACATTAATGCCGAGGAAGAATTTAGGGAACGGTTCTTAAAAGATCACATCAACTCCTTGAAAAGGCATGTAGACCAGTTATCGGCCAAAAAATATGAGGACCTTTATGAAATGGAAAGTCCGGACTTTGTACTGATGTTCGTACCTATAGAACCTGCTTTTGCAATTGCGATAAACAACGATAACACCTTGTACAACAAGGCATTTGAACAAAATATTGTAATCGTTACCCCTTCCACCCTCTTGGCTACTTTACGGACTATAGACAGTATGTGGAACAATGAAAAACAGCAGCGTAACGCCATAGAGATTGCGAAGCAGGCAGGTGCACTTTATGACAAGTTTGAAGGATTTGTATCCGATTTGACCAAAGTGGGCAAGAAAATGGACGATGCCAAAACGGAATACAAAGGCGCCATGAACAAACTCTTTGAGGGTCGTGGAAATATTATTACCAGTATAGAAAAATTGAAAAAAATGGGTGCCAAGGCCAAAAAATCCCTTCCGGATCCCATTCTTAAACGTGCCAGGGAAGATGATTTTGAGGAAGAGGAAGAGCCAAAACTTAGACTATAATGATAGAATTCGGAGTAAAAAATTTATGGTATAACAAAAGAATATGGATGATATTTCCATTTCAAAAATTTAAAAAATAAAATGAAAAGAATTTTATTATTGTTTCTTGGAGGGTGCCTTGCCCTATTTGCCCTAGTCTATGCTTTTATCTACTTTGTTCCCTATAGCCAAGGTGTACGTTCTGGAGAATTGATTAAAATAAGTAACAAAGGGGTTCTGGTCAAAACCTGGGAAGGTGAAATAAGCCAAGGCATTTCCGGTGCGCAAATCTTCTCCTTTTCCGTTTTGGACAAAGACAAGGATGTAATTCAGAAACTGCAGGATTATCAAGGGCAATACGTTAAGGTAAACTATACCGAGCGCTATGCAACTTTTTTTTGGCTAGGGGACACCAAATATTTCATTACCCAAGTAGAAAAAGAACAAAGCCCTCATTTTAGAAACTGATGCAAGAATACAAAAGTGTAAAGGACTCCCAGGTTTCAATAACGGAACTCATGTTACCCTCCCACTCCAACTTTGGCGGAAAGGTCCATGGTGGGCATATCTTAAACCTTATGGACCAGATTGCGTTTGCATGCGCCTCCAAGCATTCACAACGCTATTGCGTAACCGCTTCCGTAAATAGGGTGGATTTCTTAAACCCCATAGATGTTGGCGAATTGGTTACCCTAAGGGCGTCCATCAATTATACAGGGAAAACTTCCATGGTGGTTGGGGTTCGGGTAGATTCTGAAAATATCACTACGGGAGAAAAAAAGCATTGCAATTCCTCCTATTTTACTATGGTGGCCAAGGACGAAAACGGTAAAAGTGTTCCCGTACCGGGACTATTGGTTACGGATAAGCAAGGGGTCCGTCGTTTTGCCCGAAGCAAATATCGAAAAATGGAAGCACGCCAACGGGACACCAAATTTGAATCGTATAAATTTGACCCAGAGCAATTTCTACACGAACTGGACCATGAAAACTGTAGGGTAGAACTGAAACCTTAAGAAATATCTACTGCCGCCTCTTGGTCTAAAAACCATACTAATTTTCCTGATTTTGGATGTACCAAGGATACCGGATACACTTCACTGCCTTTTTCATTTTGGGTAATTATCCTCACCTTCTCGGATTTACTTGCTCCCGTAACCAAAAAAGCAACTTCTTGGGCATTATTAATCACTTTTCCTGTAATGGTAACCCTACGTTGACCAGACTCAGGGTGAATGGCAACTTCACAAAGTTTATCGGAATCCCATAAATGGATTTCATGTGGAAAAATGGAAGCGGTATGCCCATCATCCCCCATACCCAATAGTACCAAATCAAATTGGGGAATGTCATTGGCCTGGGGTAGCCGTTTTTCCAAAACTTCAGCATATCGTGCCGCTTCTTTTGAAGGTTCATTCTCTCCCCTTACCCGATGTACATTGCCTTCCGGAATATTTATTTTGGATAGTAAATGATTCGCGGTCATTTTATAATTGCTTTCTTCATCCGTTGGGGGCACACATCGTTCATCGCCCCAATAAAGATGTACTTTCTTCCAATCTATATCGTCCGCATAGTCATCGGCCAATTCATCAAAAACTATTTTGGGTGTACTTCCCCCGGATAATGCAATATGAACCTCTTCCCTTTTTCCAATAAACGCTACCAAATATTTAGAGAATTCAACTGCAACTTCCTTTTTATCTTTGTATATCTTTAATTCCATTATTAATATTAAAAATGAATTGCTTAACAAAGCACACAATAATTTTCATCGTCCGTAAGGTTTTCACCTGGATTTCGCCAAAACCCGATGCCATCTATTAAATCATCAGCATTCGTTGGGCCCCACGTTCCAGAAGGGTAGCCATACATGCGAACGTCCTTGCCATGATGCCAATAGTCCAAAATAGGATCTACAAATTCCCATGCAGCTTCTACTTCATCAGCCCTGGCATATAATGTGGCGTCACCC
The DNA here is from genome assembly GCA_030429835.1 of Bacteroidia bacterium. Taxonomy (GTDB): domain Bacteria; phylum Bacteroidota; class Bacteroidia; order Flavobacteriales; family Flavobacteriaceae; genus Maribacter. The sequence continues at coordinate 2,407 of JAUIGC010000043.1, read as the reverse complement.
TGCATGGCATCCAAAAGAAGCCTTTCATAGGCTTCCATGACATGGGTTTCGGCCAAACTGGAATAGTAAAAGTCGAGATTAGCTCGTTCCACCTTAAACCCTTGGCCTGGAACCTTGACACCGAATTTGATAAGAATTCCTTCATCGGGTTGAATCCTGACAATCAATTTATTATCCTTGTTATGAATACCTGATTCTTTAAATATTTGGTGATGTGGGGTTTTGAAGTGAATGACCACTTCAGTAACTTTTGTGGGCATTCTTTTGGCCGTTCTCACATAAAAGGGAACATCTTTCCATCTCCAATTGTCCACAAAAAATTTGATGGCCGCATAGGTCTCTGTAGTCGATTGGGGATCAACATCTTCTTCTTCGCGATAACCCTTAACCTTAATGCCCTGAATTTCTGAAGCCATATATTGGGCCCTTATGGTATGGTCATGCAAGGTCTTTTCGTCGGTCATTACCCGTAACGATTTAAGTGCCTTTACCTTTTCGTTCCTAATTTCCTCGGCCGTGTCCCCTATAGGCGGTTCCATTACAATAAGGGATACAATTTGCAACAAATGATTTTGAAACATATCGCGCAAAGCTCCGGATTTATCATAATAGCCGCCTCGTTTTTCCACACCTACGCTTTCCGCATTGGTAATCTCTATATGGTCTATGTAGTTCCTGTTCCACAACGGCTCAAAAATACTATTGGCAAAACGAGTAACCAATAGATTCTGAACGGTTTCCTTGCCCAAATAATGGTCTATTCTATAAATCTGGGATTCCGAAAAGTGCTGTTGCAATCCCTTATTAAGAGCTTTGGCCGTTTCCAGGCTATACCCAAACGGTTTCTCAACGATGAGGCGCTTCCAACCATTGTTTTGGGTACTGAGGCCCGCATCCGCCAGGTTTTTGGCTATGGTTTCATACAAGGTTGGTGGAGTGGACAGATAATACATAATATTTCCTTCTGTTCCCTTTTCATCGTTAAGGTCACCTACCCTTTTTCTCAACGGGGCATAATCAACATTGTAATCCTTGCCCAAATCTTCATAGAAAAACATTTCGGCAAACTTTTGGATTCCATCCTTATTTTTATCCTTTAGCTTATCCTGTAAATACTTGCTTTCCAGAACAACTTTATTTCGAAAATCATCATCAGACAAATCACTTCTACTAGCCCCCAATATCACAAAATTTTTGGGCAAATAACCACCTTCATATAAGTTATATAGTGCGGGCACCAATTTTCTAGCCGTCAAGTCTCCCGATGCGCCAAATATGACCAACATTTGATTTTCTGTTTGCTTCATGTGTATCTTTCAATAAATGAGTTTAAAAGTACCGAAAACTATTACTATTACCAATGAGTTGGTCCGTATATAAAGATAATTGTAGATATTTTCTCTTACTTTTGAATTTAAGGATATTTATGGAAATAGCACTTTATGGAAATGAAATATGATTTTGGAATGGTAGGTCTAGGCGTCATGGGGCGTAATTTTTTATTGAACGTAGCAGATAAAGGTTTTACAGCAATGGGAAATGACTTAGACGAAGAAAAAGTAAAAGCCTTAATTCAGGAAAGTGGAGATACTACCAAAGTAAATGCCTCTACAGACAATAAAGTATTCTTGGATGCGCTATCCAAACCGAGAAAAATAATGTTATTGGTTCCTGCCGGTAAGGTGGTAGACATTGTAATAGAAAGCCTTTTGCCCAACTTGGATGAAGGCGACCTGATTATTGACGGGGGAAACTCCTTTTACACGGATACGGATCGCAGGGAGTCCTATTTGGCCAAAAAAGGGATTAACTTTTTTGGTGCCGGCGTTTCAGGAGGTGCCAAAGGAGCCCGAAGGGGACCAAGTATCATGCCCGGCGGAAACAAGGAGGCCTATCAACACGTAAAACCCATTTTCGAGGCTGTGGCCGCTAAATATGAAGGGGAGCCCTGCGTTGCCTATTTAGGGCCAAAATCGGCCGGAAACTACGTTAAAATGGTCCACAACGGTATTGAATATGGATTGATGCAGTTGACTTCCGAAATATATGACGTACTAAAAAAAGGCGGAGACTATACCAATGATGAGCTACACGCTACGTTTCACAAATGGAACGCGGGAAGATTACAGTCTTTCTTGGTGGAAATAACCTCAGAAATTTTTGAACAGGAGGATAATTTGGGTGATGGTCGATTGGTGGATAAAATCTTGGACAAGGCCAAGCAAAAAGGAACGGGAAAATGGACTAGCCAGAACGCCATGGATTTGGGTATTCCTGTCCCAACAATTGATGTAGCGGTAAGTATGCGGGAAATATCTGCATTGAAGGAAGAGCGTATAAAGGCCGATGAACTTTATGACCGCCCTACAGTCAAACATATGAACAAGGGCCCATTGGAGAAAATGAC
>JAUIGC010000042.1 GCA_030429835.1 Bacteroidia bacterium | reverse complement strand
GGAACGACTCTATCAATTATTTTCGACAAAAAAGACTTTGGGAGCAACAGATCGGTTCCCAAGTACAGTTTGAGAATAAAAAATTGGCCTATGAACTCTCCCAAAACAAATTTCGATTGGCTAAAAACCGCTACGATCGCACAAAAAAAGAACTTTCCACGCAATGGCAGCAAGCCCGTAACAGTTACAAAACCGCAAAAACCAATGCAGAGGATTTTACCGTCACTAGTAAAATAAACGGAAAAGTCTATGCGCTTTTCAAGCAACCCGGGGAAATTGTAACCACTATGGAACCTTTGGCAGCGGTAGGCAGTAAGGATGTATTTATAATCGAGTTGCTTGTGGACGAAGTGGATATTGTAAAAATCTCCCCGGGATTACAAGTACTGGTTACCTTGGATGCCTATAAAAACACCGTTTTTGAAGCATCCATCCATAAAATTTATCCAAGAAAAGATGAGCGCTCACAGACATTCAAGGTAGAGGGCGTTTTTAAAGACCCTCCAAAAACCTTATATCCGGGATTGGCAGGAGAGGGTAATATCATTATTGCGGAAAAGGAAAATGTATTGACCCTGCCCAAGTCCTATTTAATCAATGGGAATCAAGTACGTACAAAGGACGGGATTGTACAGTTGAAAATTGGACTGCAGAGCCTAGATCAGGTGGAAGTTCTGGAAGGAATAGATGAAAACACCGCCATTCTAAAGCCCGAAGAATGACCAACTGGAGCGTCATCTTAAAAATTGCACGAACACATCTAACGACCAAGATGAAAAGTACGGTGACCGCTGCCCTAGGTGTAACTTTTGGTATAGGGGCCTATATTACCATGGCCGGCTTCATGACCGGGTTGAACAACCTGCTCGACGGACTTACCCTTAATCGCACACCCCATGTTCGATTATACAACGAAATTGCACCTTCCAAAAAGCAACCTGTTTCCTTATATACCGATTTTAAGGGGGCGTTCAATGTCGTTACATCCATAAAACCCAAGGAAACTCAAATAAAAATTCACAATGCACTGCCCATATTAAAGTATCTTAAAACCAATGACGACGTTAAGGGCGCTACCCCGCAGTTGCAGGCCCAGATTTTCTATCTTTCAGGTTCAATAGAATTAGGAGGTATTCTAATCGGGGCCGATATCATGGAAGAAGCCCGACTTTCCAATATCAACGACTATATTGTAACCGGCAGTACAGAAGCCTTAAAGAACAACGCTAACGGTATTTTACTTGGTGCGGGGCTCGCGGATAAAATGTCGCTTTCGGTAGGTGACCGAATTCAGGTGGCCACGGTTTCGGGCTCCATTTTTCCCCTAAAAATTGTAGGTATCTATCAAAGCGGGTTGGCAGAGATAGATAATTCCCAGAGCTATGTAAACCTGAAAACGGCCCAACGAATTTTAGGTCAACCTGAAAACTATATCACGGACATTCATATAAAATTGTTTGATATAGAAGCGGCGCCCGCTATGGCAAAAAGGTGGGAGAGACAATTTGACATCCAGGCCATAGATATCAAAGAAGCCAATGCACAGTTCGAAACGGGCTCAAGTATACGAAACCTGATTACCTATGCTGTTTCCCTCACCTTATTGATTGTTGCCGGATTCGGTATTTATAACATTCTCAATATGCTGATCTATGAGAAAATGAAGGATATTGCCATCTTAAAAGCTACGGGTTTTTCGGGCAGGGACGTGTCCCTTATCTTCATCAGTCAGGCAGTCATTATTGGACTATTGGGCGGTATTCTGGGCCTTATGGTTGGGTTTGGCCTTTCGGTGTTGATTGACAACACACCCTTTGAGACAGAGGCACTTCCCACGATAAAAACCTATCCCATCAATTATAATCCGCTCTATTATGCCATAGGTATCGGCTTTGCCATACTATCCACTTTTATCGCCGGATATCTACCTGCCAATAAAGCTAAAAATATGGACCCGATTAAAATAATCAGGGGAACCTAAAGCCCCAAACCTACGTCATGAAATTAGTACTTGAAACAAGGAACATCAATAAACACTTCTACAAACCCAAGGATTTCCATGTGCTTAAGGATATTTCTTTTGGTATTCAACCCGGGGAATTTACCTCAATAGTGGGAAAGTCCGGTTGTGGAAAATCTACGTTGCTTTATATACTGTCCACCATGGATACGGAATATACGGGTGAACTTTATTTAAATGATCAACTGATAACGGGAAAATCCCATGAGGAACTTTCAAGGATAAGAAACAGGCACATAGGGTTTGTATTTCAGTTTCATTATCTGCTCGCGGAATTCAGCGTACTTGAGAATGTAATGCTGCCAGCAAAAAAACTTGCCGAAAAATCCTTGAAAGAAATTGAACATGACGCCCATGAAAAATTAAAAATGCTCCATATTGGGCATTTGGCCCAACAAAGGGCTTCCCGCATTTCTGGTGGTGAAAAACAACGTGTGGCCATAGCCCGCGCATTGATCAATAATCCTACCATTCTTATGGGCGATGAACCCACTGGAAATCTAGATAGCCATAATTCTGAAAATGTCTTTAATATCTTTAGGAATCTTGCCCAAGAAAAGGGGCTTTCACTTTTGGTAGTAACACATGACAATGATTTTGCAAAACGCACAGATCGCATCATTGAAATGGAGGATGGTAACATATTGAAATAATCATCCCAAAAAACATTCGTTAATCCAATGAATGGAACTTTTGTTCTAGGATCTATTTTTTGTTGGCTTCTAAAAGTTATTCCATGCACTTCTAAACAAAAAGGTATTTTTGCATCATGGCAGAAAAAAAGGTTAGTATCCTACAGGCATTTAAAACCATCATTTGGCCCAGAAGAAAACTGGTTTTTATCGGACTATTGTTGATCGTAATCAGTAAGGCGGCAAGTTTTGTCGCCCCGGTATCCCTTCGGTACTTTTTGGATGATATTGTTCCTAATAAGAACTATGACTTTTTAAAAATTCTGGTAATCGTTGTAATTCTTTCGTTTCTGGTACAGGCCATTATGTCCTTTCTATTGACAAAAGTACTGAGTATACAGGCGCAGTTTATGATATCAGAACTTCGCGCGCAGGTCCAAAAAAAAGTACTTGCACTTCCCATTCGCTTTTTTGACAATACAAAGTCGGGCGCACTGGTATCCAGAATCATGAGCGATGTGGAGGGTGTACGCAACCTTATAGGAACCGGCCTTGTACAATTGGTAGGAGGAACCATTACGGCGGTTGTTTCCCTTATTCTCTTATTACGAATTAGCCCCACCATGACCTTGCTGACCTTTATTCCCTTGATATTGTTTGCTGTCATTGCCTTAAAAGCCTTCAAGATCATTAGACCCGTTTTTAGGGAAAGAGGCAAAATAAATGCAGAGGTGAAAGGCCGACTAACGGAAACTCTTGGAGGAATACGGGTCATTAAAGGCTTTAATGCCGAAGAACAAGAAGGAAAAGTATTTGAAGAAGGCGTGGAACGTTTATACCAAAATGTAAAGAAAAGCCTAACGGCCACTGCGGTAATGACCAGCTCCTCTACCTTTCTTTTAGGATTGGCTACGACAGGCATTATGATGGGTTTTGGAGGATACAAAATGATGCAGGGCGAATTAAGTACGGGCGAGTATTTTGAATTTACCTTTCTTTTGGCCCTTATGGTCGCCCCCATTGTTCAAATGAGCAATATAGGAAGTCAGCTTACTGAAGCCTTGGCCGGATTGGACCGAACCGAAGAACTCATGAATCAAGTGACCGAGGCAGATGATAAGGACAGGACCATTGAACTAAAACAAATAAAAGGCGACATGCGCTTTGAGGATGTTTCCTTTGCTTATGAGGAGGACAAGGAGGTATTGCACAATATCAGTTTTGAGGCCAAGGCAGGAGATGTCATAGCGCTTGTTGGAAGCTCCGGTTCGGGTAAATCGACTATAGCAGGTTTGGCAGCCAGTTTTCTGAATCCGGATTCCGGAACCATAACCATTGATGGCATTGACCTTTCAAAGGTTGACCTGACCAGTTTCCGCCAGTTTTTGGGAGTGGTCCTACAGGACGACTTTCTATTTGAAGGCAGTATCCGTGAAAATATTCTTTTCCCCAGGCCGGATGCTACCGAGCAAGAACTACGTGATGCCGTTAAAGCTGCTTATGTTGATGAATTCACTGATAGATTCGATGATGGTCTGGATACGGTTATTGGGGAGCGGGGGGTAAAACTTTCGGGTGGCCAACGACAACGTATTGCCATTGCACGTGCCGTACTGGCAAATCCCCAAATTTTGATACTGGACGAAGCCACTTCCAATCTGGATACCGAGAGCGAATCCCTAATTCAGAAAAGTTTGGCCGAACTTACCAAAGGCCGAACAACCTTTGTCATTGCCCACCGTTTGAGCACCATTAGAAAGGCCGATCAGATTTTGGTCATTGAAAATGGAAGGATTGCAGAACAAGGCACCCATGAGGAATTGATAGCCACCGAGGGTAGATACTATAATCTGTTTACGTATCAGGCGAGGATATAGTTAGCTGTTAGCTAAAAAACGCAAGTTCAAGCGCAAATACAAATTCACTAAAGACTCATCTAAAATTTGAATTATTGCTTTTTGAGTTTGAACTTGACTCTTGAATTTGAATTTTTTAAAGTTCCTCAGGTGCAAGCTCAACTTCCAGTCCGTCCATATCCTCACTAATATGTAACTGGCAACCAAGACGGCTGTTCTCACGGACGTTGAAAGCCTCCGCCAACATGGCCTCTTCATCATCACTTTTCTCCGGTAAGTCATGGTCAGATTTCACATAGCATTGGCAAGACGCACACATGGCCATTCCTCCGCAAATCCCGATAGTTCCTTCAGGAGCCAATTCATAGGAACGCACCACCTCCATCAGGTTCATGTTCATATCGGTTGGGGCATCTACTTCATGCAATACACCGTCACGGTCGGTTATTTTGATTTTGATATCCATTAATAGGATTTAGGTTTTAGGAGTTAGTGGATTAGTTTAATATTCTTATTTGATTGATTGAATAAGGCCAAAAAGCATTTTTGAAATCTCATTAGATTTTTCGATTAAATCATTTGCATTAGCCTCATCTACGTGATTCAATCTAATGGACAAATATAACATAGATCTTACTTCACTATTGGAACCAATTGCAAAATATAGAAATCGTATAAAGTCAGGATTAGTTTTCCTATCAAATCCTTCAGCGATATTATTTGAGATTGAAACCGAAGCTCTTAAGATTTGATCTTTGAAAGCATAATCTCTAAGGTGAGAAAACTGCTGATAAATTAAAACTGCGAAATTTTGCGACTTTTGCCAAACTAATAAATCCTCAAATTTCTTAACAGCCATATTTGAATCTTACTAATTCCTAATACCTTGCTACTTACTTCTAAAAATTTAATCAATCGCTTTTATTACTGCTTTGGGGGCTTCTTTTTTTGAACCATCAAATCCGTTAATACCTCCAACGGTCGTGTACTTTAGAACGTATTTTTTATCTGGAAATATTCTTTGATAGGCACTTTGACACATCAATGTAGCTTCATGGAAACCACACAAAATCAATTTGAGTTTGCCGGGATACGTATTAACATCCCCAATGGCATAGATTCCGGGAACATTGGTTTGATAGTCGAACGTGTCTACTTTAATGGCATTTTTTTCAATTTCCAAACCCCAATCCGCAATTGGCCCTAATTTGGGTGAAAGCCCAAACAAGGGTATAAAATTATCTACCTCCAAAGTAATATCTTCGGCGGCGTTGGTAGTTTTCCGTATAGTAACCGATTCTAATTGCCCTTCCCCTTGTAAGCCTACTATTTCTCCAGGGGTTATTAGATTAATCCTTCCTTTATTTTTGAGGTTTTGTACCTTTTCAACGGAATCCAGGGCACCTCTAAACTCGTTTCTTCGGTGTACCAAGGTCACTTCGGATGCAACATCGGCCAAAAATATGCTCCAATCCAATGCAGAATCACCACCACCTGCAATAACGACCTTTTTATCACGATAAACCTCAGGGTCTTTAATCATATAGGATACCCCGTTATCCTCATATTCCGAAAGATTTTCCAACAAGGGCTTTCTTGGCTCAAAACTTCCAAGCCCTCCGGCAATGGCCACTACCGGAGCGTTATGTTGGGTCCCCTTATTTGTGGTGACCACAAAGGTACCATCATCTAATTTTTCAATGGTTTCGGCCCTTTCCCCTAAAGTAAAACTGGGTTGGAAAGGTTTAATTTGTTCCATGAGGTTATCCACCAAATCACCGGCAAGAACTTCCGGAAAACCTGGAATATCATAGATGGGTTTTTTGGGGTATATCTCAGAACATTGTCCACCAGCTTGCGGTAACGCATCGATAAGGTGGCATTTTAATTGTAACAATCCTGCTTCAAAAACGGCAAAAAGGCCTGTTGGACCGGCCCCTATTATAAGTATATCTGTTTTAATCATGTATAGCGCTATTAGCTGGCTAAACTACTCGTGGGAAAGTTTAAAATTTATGATTATTATCAGGTTATTCTACTACGTTGATAACCTCTTCTATTTGGGGGGCATATTTTTTAATGGTCATTTCAACACCACTTTTTAAGGTCATCTGATTTACACTGCATCCCACACAAGCACCGTGTAGCTTTACCTTTACGGAATTTCCATTATCGATGGAAATCAAGGAGATATCCCCACCATCGCTTTGTAGAAAAGGACGAATTTCATCCAAGGCCTTTTCTACTTTTTCTTTTAAATCGTCCGAAGTCATTGTTGTCATAACTACTTCTTTTTAACGGCAGAACAGCCTGCCATTGTGGTTATCTTGATCGCCTCAGTCGGCGGAATATTTTCGTTTCTGTTCACTACCTCTTGAACCACATTTTTGGTCAGTTCCTCAAAGGCTGCTTCAATAGGTGTTGCGGTTTGCAGGGCCGCCGGCCTACCCACGTCACCGGCCTCCCGTATACTCTGTACCAAGGGAATTTCACCCAAAAAAGGAACATCCAAGTCTTCCGCTAAGTGTTTAGCACCTTCCTTCCCAAAAATATAGTACTTATTATCAGGCAACTCCGCTGGAGTAAAATAGGCCATATTTTCTACAATTCCTAAAACAGGGACATTAATGGATTCTTGTTGGAACATTGCCACCCCTTTTCGGGCATCGGCCAAGGCAACCTCCTGTGGAGTACTCACCACTACCGCACCTGTCACGGGCATGGATTGCATAATGCTCAAGTGGATATCCCCAGTTCCTGGGGGTAGATCCAACAACATAAAATCTATCTCTCCCCAATGGGCATCAAAAATCATTTGGTTCAACGCCTTTGAGGCCATAGGTCCCCTCCAAATAACGGCTTGGTTCGGTTGGGTGAAAAATCCAATCGAAAGTAATTTTACCCCATAATTTTCAACAGGCTTCATTTTGGACTTCCCGTTGACATTTACCGCCAAGGGTTTTTCATGGGCCACATCGAACATAATGGGCATGGAAGGTCCATAAATATCGGCATCCAATAGTCCTACCTTGAACCCCATCTTCGCCAAAGTGACCGCCAAGTTTGCCGTTACCGTAGATTTGCCTACACCACCTTTACCTGAGGCAACCGCTATAATATTTTGGATACCGGGAATCGGCTTTCCTTTAATTTCATTGACCTTAGGGGGAGTGGTAGGAGCATCTACCTTGATGTTCACCTTTATCTTTGCCTTTTCGTACACTTCCTTATGGATGGCCTTAAGGATTTCAACCTCCGTTTTTTTACGGGCCTGGAGACTTGGATTTTTGATGGTGATGTCCACCTCTACCTCATCCCCAAATATTTGAATATTTTTCACGGATCCACTTTCCACCATATTCTGGCCTTCACCAGGAACCGTAATGGTTTCCAATGCCCTTAAAACCTCCTTTTTATCTATCTTCATTATATATATTCATTCTAAACAACAAAGATAGGCCTTAGGTATGAGATTAAGAAGTTAGACCATTGAAATTGAAGATAAAACAATAAGAACTTTTTATTTTGACATAAATACAAAAACGAATTTATACCGATTTTTATTCTAGAAATTAAAGTTTAAAAAGCTGTAATTGTAGTATTTTAGAAGCCAACCAATTCCTTATTGAATGCAAAAGTCCTTTTGTGGTAAACACATATTTTTAGTTGTATTGATATTGACTTTTTTTCTAAGTGCCTGCGGGGGATCAAAAAAGTTCTCAAAAAAAGATGTAAAACGAAGTCAAGATTTAGTGGGACTTTCCTTTACCAAAAAACAAATCGATACAATATACCCATATCTTAAAAGAAACAGGGAAGGATATGACTCCTTACGGAAATACCCTTTGGATTATACGGTGTTCCCCGCCATAAAATTTGATCCTTTACCCTTACACTTTTCACAAAAACCCCAAGCGGGAATTCCATCTTGGGATATTCCCGATAACGTGGAACTGCCCACCATAAAATCGGAGTTAGCTTTTTATACCATTCCGCAATTGGCTTCCTTGATTAAAAACGAAAAGATTACTTCAGTTGAATTAACCCAATTCTTCATTGACAGGATAAAAAAGTATGATAACGTTCTTCAATCTACCATTACCATAACGGTGGAACTGGCCATGGAACAGGCCAAAAAAATGGATGCGGAATTACAAGCAGGAAAATACCGTGGCATTTTACACGGTATTCCTTATGGTGTAAAAGATCTTATGTCCGTGAAGGGATATAAAACTACCTGGGGAGCGGAACCTTATAAAGAACAGGAATTTGACATGACGGCTACTGTGGTGGAAAAACTTCAGGAGGCCGGTGGTGTCCTTATCGCCAAATTGGTATCGGGCTCACTGGCCCGTGGGGATGTGTGGTTTGGTGGGAAAACTAAAAATCCATGGGATATTAAACAGGGCGCAAGCGGTTCATCCGCAGGTTCAGGATCAGCTACTTCGGCAGGACTGGTTCCCTTTGCATTAGGTACCGAAACCTTGGGCAGTATTACTTCCCCCAGTACCCGTAATGGCATTACCGGCCTACGCCCTACTTATGGTCGTGTAAGCAGGTATGGTGTTATGAGCTTGAGTTGGTCCATGGACAAAATTGGTCCTATGGCCCGTAATGCGCAAGATTGTGCCATTGTTTACAGCATCATATCTGGAAAAGATCCAAAAGACCCTACAACCACGGATTATCCTTTTGGTTTTGACAAAAACAAGGATGTTGCCACCCTTAAGGTTGGATACCTAAAAAAAGATATCGAAAAGGATACCTCAAAATCAAAGGACAATCTGACCAAAGCCTTGGAGGTTTTTAAAAAGATGGGCATAAAAATGGATTCGTTAGAATTACCGGATGATGTGCCTTTCAATAGTTTCGATATTATTTTGAGGGCCGAGGCAGGTGCCTTTTTTGATGATTTGGTCCTTTCGACAGATGTGGACAAAATGGTGGAACAGGACCAACGCTCTAGGGCCAATTCCCTTCGGCAGGCCCGATTTATTCCGGCGGTAGAATACCTACAGGCCAATAGACATCGGGAAGTATTGATCGAAAAAATGAACGAACTGATCAAAGACTACGATGTCATCATCTCACCATCCTTTGGCAATAGACAGTTGGTCATTACGAATTTAACGGGACACCCCGTTATTGCCATTCCTACAGGGTTGGACAAGGACAAACACCCCACTAGCATCACTTTGGTAGGGAATCTCTATGACGAGGCCAGTATTCTTTTATTAGCGAAAGCTTTTCAAGAACAAACGGAATTTGACGAAATGCATCCGGAAGGATACATGGATTAAACCTTTCTCCCATCCAATAAATTGATGATTCGGGAACCATAGGCCGCATTTTTTTCAGAATGCGTGACTTGAATAATGGTGACTCCTTCTTCCTGATTTAATTTTTTGAACAGCTCCATTATTTCTTCACTTTGTTGGGAGTTAAGATTGCCCGTTGGCTCATCGGCTAAAATCAATTTGGGATTGGCGATCAATGCCCTGGCCACCCCAACAAGCTGTTGTTGCCCTCCACTTAACTGTGCAGGGAACAAATCCTTTTTCCCCACGATATTAAAGCGATCCAGCATATCGGCCACCATGGCCTTACGCTCAGAGCCTTTGAATTTTTTATACAGAAGGGGCATTTCCAAGTTTTCCTGTACGGTAAGGTCATCCAACAAGTGATAAGACTGAAAAACAAATCCAATATATTCCTTATACAGGTTGGAACGATGTTTCTCCTTTAGAGTGTGCACAGATTCGTCCAAAAAATTATATTCGCCCTCGTCAAAGGTGTCCAACATTCCTATAACATTCAATAAGGTAGACTTTCCAGAACCTGAAGGGCCCATTACGGAAATAAACTCTCCCTCTTCTACTTCCAAATTAATGTCCTTCAATAAAAAGACCCGTTGTCCACCGGAGTTGACCCATTTAAAAATATTCTTTAATTGTAATAGCATAGTTTTCTGTTTAAAGTAAGGTTTTTCATTTCCTAATTGTTCTTCAGTCGTTCCTTAGTGATTTAACGGGATTGGCCCTTGCCGCTTTAATCGTACGTGTTCCAATGGTCAATAATGCTATTGTAATGGCTATTGCACCGGCCGCAAAAAAGAACCCAGCACCCAAGTCTATCCTATAGGCGTAATTCTGCAACCATTGTCGCATTACAAACCATGCAATGGGCGAAGCAATAAGGAAGGCCAACATCACCAATTTTAAAAAATCCTTGGTGAGGATATAGGTAATGGACGTTACACTGGCGCCCACTACCTTTCTAATTCCAATTTCCTTGGTACGCTGCGACACAATTAACAGGGACATGGCAAATAACCCCATACAGCTTAAGACAATTGCAATGAGTGAGCCGCTTGTAATCATTTTGGCCGTCGTTTTTTCTCTTTTAAAAGTTCTATCAACGTTTTCGTCTAAAAAGGATCCTAAAAATGTTGCATTGGGTTCCAATTTTTTCCACGTACGTTCCAACACATCATAAGAGGCGGCCATGTTGTTTGGTGCCACTTTTACGTATGCATAAGTAAGCCCCCAATCCCTGCTCATAAAAAAAGTAATGGGTTCAATAGCCTTGTCCAAATCATTAAAATTATAATCTTTAAGAACCCCAAGGATTGGGTAATAGACCCCATCCTCGATTTCCAATTGGGCCGTAAGTGGATCTTCTTCTGCCAATTCCTTGGCCATAGACTCGTTAATGACCACGCCTAAACTATCAGCGGCACTTTCAAAATCCCTTCCTGCCACTAGTTCTAGCCCCAAGGTTTTAATATACTCATGATCCACTACCAAAAAGTTGGATCTTACTACACGCCCTTTGTATTCAAAACCTATTTTACTGGATGATCGGCTACCGTCCTTTCCAAGTCCAAGATTGCTATCCGCACCACTGACCGAAATAATATCCGGATTACCTCGTAATTCATCCCTTAGCAAATCTACCACATCATTGCTATTGCGTTTTCCATTCAACGGAAAGGAAACTACTTGTTCCTTATCATAACCCAAATCTTTGTTACGCATGTACTCGATCTGGCCCCATAACACCAAAGTGCCGATAATCAATAAAATGGCAATCCCGAATTGGAAGACCATAAGCACGTCCCTTACGGTATTACTCCCTGTGGATTCCAGTTTTCCTTTCAAGGATTGGATAGTCCCCAACCGACTCATCAACATAGCCGGGTAACCCCCAACAAGCATGGATATAGTCAACATCATACCAAGCAGACTAATAATTGCTATTGGATTCCACAACATTTCTGCCGAAATATGGGTATTGAACATCGTCTTAAACTCATTTAAAAACACCAGACTCAACAATACACCAATGCCTATGGATACCGCAAAAACAAAAAGACTTTCACTCCAAAATTGAAAAAAGAGTTGCTTTTTTTGAGCCCCCAAAGTTTTGCGCATCCCTATTTCTTTAAGGCGTTTGGCCGATTTGGCAATACTCATATTGATATAGTTCACACAGGCAATAAATAGTATCAAAAAGGCAACCCCCAAAATGAGATAGGGCATGCTTCTACTAATCTGCACAGTCCCGTTTTTTAAACTGGTGAAGTGAACATCGGCCATAGGTACTAATTTCAAGTCCATAAAGCGACCATGGGAATCAGGGGAAGCCCCATCCCTTTTTAACATTTCTATCCCTTCATTATAGTGTAGATCTACAAAAGACCTGCTACTATTTTCAAATGCGGCAGCGGTCACTCCATCTTCCAATTCAACATATACATTATGGTATTGGGAATCCCATTCCTCCTTATTTTCAAAATACTCCCAATGACTCTCAAAACGTGCTGCAATTTCAAATTCCAGTGTACTTTGTGGGACGATATCGTCCGTGATAGCACTTACCGTAAATGGTTTTTGAGTGCCATTTACCAATAGATTCACTGTTTTACCAATAATATCCGTAGACCCGAAAAGCTTATCCGCCGCTTTTTTAGTCAATACTACACCATTCAGGTCATTCAAAGGTTCTGTTTCATTTCCGTTTGAAATTGGGAAACTGAACATAGAAAAGAAATCTTGGTCTACCCAAACAATATCCATATCCACTTCCTTATCATTGTAAAAGGCAAGGGTGCCATCCTGCAAATACCTAGTAATTTGTTTCACTCCCGGAACCTCAGCTTCTAAAGCCGGGGCTAGAGGTGCAGGCTGTGAAGTTCCCGCATCCGGACCTTTAGGGGTTTGTTGGGTTCTGACAATTTTATAGATGGATGCACCATTTTCGTGGAAATTATCGAAGGAAAGCTGATACAAAGCCGCCATTCCCAATAAAATAGCCACGGCAAAAGCTGTTGATAGCCCTATTATATTCAAGGATGTATTTGTTCTATCCTTAATTAAATTTCTCCAAGCTACTTTTAAATAGTTTTTGATCATGCTCGATAATTTTTAATTTTTCTGATTGATGCTGCTTTATTCTGTTCGTAAACTTTCCACGGGATTGATATTCGCCGTTCTAAAAATTCGGAGTCCTATGATTATAAGTGCTACAATGACCATTCCCAACCCACTGGCAGCGAAAACCCACCAACTAAGCGTTGTCTTATAGGCATAATCCTGCAGCCAATTGTTAACGCCCCACCAGCCCAACGGAGCGGCAATGGCAAAACCGATAAATACCAACACCATAAATTCCTTGCTGAGCAATAGGTTCAATTGGAGCAGATTGGCCCCTAAAACCTTTCTTACACCAATCTCCTTGGTGCGCCTTTCCGTGGTGTAAATAACAAGTCCGAAAAGACCTAAGCAACTGATTAGAATGGCCAGCCCAGCAGCCCATTTCAGTAATTGCTCCGTATGGCGTTCCTTGTTATAAAATCCCTTAACGGTGTCATCCATGAAATTGACGGTTATCTCTTCATCGGGATAGACCGTTGCCCAAGCATTTTCTACTTCTTTAATAGCATCCTGCCACGATTTGGAATCCGGTCCTAGGTCAAAGTGCACTGCGGTATACCTGCTCCATGAGTTCTTGTTCCACTGACCGTATATGGCCAAGGGTTTAATGGTGGACCGTAAGGAGCGTTGGTTAAAGTCCCGTATCAGACCTACGACGGGTATATTGGTGGTATCCAGCTTTACAATGCTTCCCACTACTTGGGAAGGGTCTTGAAAACCTAGACCTTTAGCAAAGGCCTCATTTACTACAAACTCCTTTATACTGTCATTTAAACGTTCCCTACCGCTCAGCAAGGGTATACCGTATGTATCTAAGTAGGTAAGGTCCCCTTTAAGCATTTCCGTCCCTTGATGGGTTTCCTTGCCATCCTTATAATAAGTAAGTATGGTAGATTGCACATTATTGGACGCCGGTGGGTTTCCGCCCAGACTCACATTGGATAACCCGTTGATGTTTTTTACCCTATCAAAAAAAGATTGGGTCTTTGTATCGGTATTTCCGTTCCATGGCAAATGGACAAAAGCCAAGGCATGGGTTTTAATGCCCATATCTTTGTTCATCGCATAATATAATTGTTTGCCAACCAAAACTGTGGCAATAATGAAAACCTGCGCCACCGCAAATTGGAATACCGTTAAGGTCTTACGAAGACGGGTCCCCTTGTTGCCTTTTACCATTTGTCCTTTTAATACCAAAACTGGCCTAAATTTGGACAATACAAATGCTGGATAAAACCCGGATAACAGGCTTACCGTAGCGACTAACAGTAAGATTGAAGCCAGCCCCCAAGGAGAGTACAGCACTTCTAAATCTATGCCCGAAGGCAGAAAATCCGTAAACTGTTTCAACAGTAATGGGGCTAGCAAAGCTGAAAGTAGGGCCGCCACTATGGTCAATAAAAACGTCTCGCACAAAAATTGCACGATCAATTGTCTCTTGGAACTGCCCAAGGTTTTTTGGATTCCAATTTCCTTGGCCCTTGTCAGCGCTTGCGCAGAGCTAAGGTTAATAAAGTTGGCACACCCTAACAAAAGCAAGAAGAGAGCCACAAATCCTAGGGCCTTTAACACTTTTAGGTCGCCCGAATGCTCCGAATTGTTAAAGGGATAGTTGTTATATTTTCCACCAAAGTGAAGATCTTTCAAAGGTTGAAGCGCAAATAATCGTTTTTCATCGGCCGCCCAAGGTTCCGTACTTTTGTGCTCCTCGGCCAAAGCATCCAGTCTGGCCTGAACGTTATCCATAGCCCCTTCCCCGTTTACCTTAAAAAAGAGTTGGTTGCCGGAACTGGTACTGTTCCACTCGTCATCGGTGGCCATATCACTTTCACCGAACAGCTTTGCGGAAGGGAGCGACATAAACTCATAAAAATTAAAATCAGTCTTGTTCGTAAAACCGGCCACAACCCCAGTGACTTTTATCGGGATGGAGTCGTTGTACATTAAGGTGCGGCCCACTATTTCGGTAAGTTTTGTATGGGGAAAATATTTTTTAGCCCTTTTTTGTTCCAATACCACTTGGGCAGGTTGTGACAGTGCCGTTTTCTTATCGCCGACCAACCACTCGTAATGGAACACGTTAAAGTAATTATCACCAGCAAAAAGGGCGTCTTCGGCGTTTTTGAACTTAAGGTCGTCCTCTTGGTTTTCAACTTTATGGAATGATGTATTGAAAAATGGAGCCGCAACTTCTACTCCGGATACACCTTCTTTAAAAGTGCGCATCAAGGGTATGGGCACCCCCCTATTGGAGAAGGTACCCTCTTTTGTTTCAAAAACGCTTACCACCCGATAGATACGCTCTTTGTCAAGATGAAATGTATCAAAGGAAAAATCATAATACACAATAGCCCCAATGACCATGGCCGCACAAATACCTATGGACAGCCCTATTGCATTAATGAAAGAAAACACCTTGTTTTTAAAAATATTTCTCCAGGCAATTTTGAAATGGTTTCTAAGCATATTCTACTTTCTTATACAATGAATAGATAAATTTATTCCGACCTTAAACTTTTTACAGGATTGGCCCTTGCTGCTTTTATGACCTGAAAACTTAATGTCATGAGTGCAATTACCAAGGTCCCAATAATAGTAATCCCAAACATCCACCAGGTTATGGAGATGCGATATGCAAAGTCCTCTAACCAATTTTTTGACCACCAATAAGCTAACGGAGACGCTAAAAGAGAGGATATCAATACTAGTCTTAATAAATCCCTTGACAATAACGATACTACATTTCTCTCAGAGGCACCTAGCACCTTTCGAATCCCAATTTCCTTTCTTCTTTGAACTGCGATAAATGTTATAAGCCCAAATAATCCCATGGCCGCAATTAAAATTGCAAAAGCTGTAAAAACACTGAATATTTTTACCAGCCGATCTTCAGCCTTGTATTGTGCGTCAAAAACATCATCCAAAAAATAGTATTCAAATGGATTTTGCTCATCATATTTTATGTGAACATTTTTGAGCTGGTCTAAAAAAGTAGGAAAATTAACATTGGGTGCTATTTTTATAAACATTGTGCCACCATTTTCTAGCCAAGGAGAGGTCTTTCCATTTGAATTGACCAATAAACAAAGTGCCCCTATTTTGTGATGTAACGATGTATAAACAAAATCCTTCAAAACACCCTTTATCTCATATTGATTATTAATTTTTTGACCTACAGGATTTTTGTTGAGGTTTAACTTTTCAATAGTGGCATCGTTTATCAATGCAAATTCGCTACCCTCGTTTAAAGTATTAAGACCAGCTAATGGTATTTCCCATTTTAGATTCAACAGCGATATAAAATTTGAATCAACATTCATAAAAGGTAAAAAAGCCATTTCCTCACTTTCGTTTCGTTGTACACCCATCATGTTATGCCCTTTATAAAGGGGAGTGCTGGAGGCACTTGTCTGAGCGACTTGGGGCAATGCCAAAACTGATTCCTTAAATGCTGTAAAGTGTTCACCTACCTTTGCAGAAAATGAAAGCATAACTGTATTTTCTCGGTCAACCCCTGTTTCTGCATATCTAAAAAAATCCATCTGCCGATCAATAACTATACCACAAATTATCAATATAACTGAAATGGAGAATTGAAAAACGGTAAAGAATTTTCTAACGCTTATAGCTCCTTCTTGCTTCCTTATTTTTCCATAAAGAGCCATAACTGGACGATAGGCAGAAAGTAAAATAGCTGGATAGGTTGCCGCTAACAGGACGGTCATTACAAAAAGTATTGTATATGAAATAAGCATATTCCGGCTATACAAAAAGGCGTTGTCAATGGGTATTTGTAAAAAGTCAAAAAAATAGGGCTGAAACAGCATGCACAGAACGTAACCAGCAGCAAAAGCAATTGTTGTGTACAATACGGACTCAAAAAAGAACTGAACCGCAATGGACTTTCTATTCGCCCCCAAAACCTTTCTTACTCCAATCTCCTTTGAACGGGTTGCTGCATGAGCGGTTGAGAGGCTTGCATAATTGACCAATGCCAACAGTAAAATGAGAAGTGCCACATAAGGAAATATTTCAATATACTTAATATTGGATGAGTTTCCCGTTAAATGAAGCTCTTGAAATGGTTTTAATATAAATTTTCTGTTAGATAAAGAATGGTCATCACCCGTAAAATTGCTTATATTAGACAAGGCCATTTCCACCATTGTCGGCTTAATGTCCTTTTTTAATTTAAAATACGTGTTAAATTCCGGGGAGTTATCCTCAATATGAAATTTCAGGTTTTCCATATTAGTCAAACTGGAAACTGTTGCCACAAAATCGAATTGAATACTGGAGTTGGAAGGTGAATTCTGGGCGACACCAGTTACGATAAAATCATGCTCACCGTCATAACGAAGGGTCTTACCTATGGGGTCTTCGTTTCCAAAATATTTTTCCGCAGTGGTTTCTGTCAATACAATGGAAAAAGGATTTTGCAATACTTGGTCTACATCCCCCTTTAAAAGTGCAAAAGAAAAGAAGTTAAAAAAATTGTCATCTGCAAGCAAAAGCTTATCCTCCAAAAATTTCAATTCAGGGTTTTCCGGGTTTTGAACTGTGACCCTTGAACTAATTAAATAACGCTGAAAATCTTCGATTGAAGGTATTACTTGAGCACTTTCTGAACCATCCGTATATCCCATATAGGGCAGAAATATTGGATCATTTCCAAATTTAATTTCGGTTTCTACCCTGTAGATATCATTTATATTTTCATGGAATTTGTCATAGCTGTATTCATGACCAGTATAAAGTACAATTTGCATGCAAACGGCCAATCCTATCGCCAGTCCACAAATATTAATAATCGAATAAATCTTGTTTCGTAAAAGGTTTCTCCAAGCGACTTTTAGATAGTTTCTAAGCATATTCTACTTTCCTATACAATGAATGGATAAATTTATTCTGACCTTAAATTGTTCAAAGGTTTTAGCAAGGCGGCACTTATAGACTGATAGCTAATGGTAAGCAAGGCCACCAATAAAGCGATGAAGCCAGCCATCAAAAATATATCCCACCCAATATTTATTCTATATGCAAAATCTTCCAGCCATCTGTTCATCATATACCACCCTACCGGTACGGCGATTAAGATGGAGAGGAAGATCAACTTCATAAAATCCAAGGTCAGCAATTGATAGATACTTTTAAAAGGTGCCCCCAATACCAACCGTATACTAATTTCCTTTTTACGTTGTTCCACTAAAAATGCTGATAACGCAAACAATCCAAGGCACGCCACAAGAATGGCAAACATCGCAAAACTGTTGAATATTTTTCCCATCCGTTTTACATCGTCATGCATTTGGGCATATTCCTGGTCAAGAAATGTAAATTCAAATGTTTGATTGGGCACAAAATCATTCCATATACCTTTAATGTTCTCAATGGCGCCATCACTTACGCCATTTGCAAGTTTCACGGAAACCATACTGGGTGCATTCCCCAATACCAAGGTTAAGGGTTCAATATCCTCCTTTAAATTTTTAAAATGAAAATCCTCCAAAACACCAATGATGGTCCAATCCTGCCCATTATTTATCTGTTTTCCAATTGGATCATCCAATCCCAACTTTTTAGCCATACTGGTATTGATTACAATTGCCGAGGAATCATTGGTAAATTCCTTGGAAAATCCTCGCCCACTTTTTATTTGGAGGCCTAATGTATGTATATAGTCATAATCCACTCTCCAAATCTGTGCTGGAACGGACCTTTCCTCCGTTCCCGATGCTGATTTCCTAAAACTATTTCCATTACGCTTGGTTCCCTCAACCGGAAGATAATCACTGATGGATACTTCCTTTACCTCTGAAAGTCCCAATAACCTTTCCTTAAATGCTTGGGCCCGATTGTTCAATAGGTTTGCCCCTTGTACCACCAATACCTGTTCTTTGTCATAGCCCAATTTTTTATCCAGGATAAAGTTCATTTGTTTGTAGATAATTAGGGTTCCTATGATCAGAACTACCGAGGTCGTAAACTGAAAAACGACGAGACCACTTCGTAAACCACCACTTTTACTTCCTATACTAAGGTTGCCCTTAAGGACATTAACCGGCTTAAAGGCGGATAAATAGAATGCTGGATAAAGACCTGCAAAAAGGCCAATTACCATAGCCGAAACTACGATAATAGGTAAAAACCACCATGAAGCCCAAGGCATCATTATGCTTTTATCAGCAATGGAATTGAAGGTTGGCAATAAAAGCCAGGCCAACAAAACCCCTATAAAAAATGAGATAAAACTATAGATAATGGATTCGGTCAAAAACTGGATTATCAAATTTCCCTTAAATGCCCCAACCGTTTTTCTGAGGCCAACCTCCTTTGCCCTATTGGCCGATTTTGCCGTGGAAAGATTAATGAAATTTATGACCGCCAACAAGAGAACAAAACCAGCAATAGCAGCAAATAACCAAACAAAACGTATATCACCATGTTTGAGTCCGTCCCCCATTTTTATATCCGACTTCAAATGGATATCTCCAATGGGTTGTAGTTTGTACTCCAAGGTTTTCAATACTTCCATAAAATCCTCGCCCATCCCCCTTTCCATTTGGGCTGGAATAAAATAATCCTCCAA
>JAUIGC010000268.1 GCA_030429835.1 Bacteroidia bacterium | reverse complement strand
GATTATGCGGCAAGAGCGTAATTATTTTCGCCAATTAAAAGTGTGAAGTATGATATTAACGAGCTGTACCCCAGCGCTCGGCATGCTTACATTGCCATTGGTCTCGCTGTCAAAACCAGTCGGCCCCAATATGTAAATGAACTTATTTGAAAATTTGCAGGGCATTCCCTTTTTTCAAAAGGTCGGGCTATCGGCTTTATCTTTTTGTGTTTCCAAGCTCCGCTCGAAAGAACAGAAAAAGGATATCGCCTCTATCCCTAATGCGGGGCAGCAAAGCTAACAAAAGTTTGCTAACCGCTACAAATCCCTTTACATTTATGCAATATTTATACCAAAACCTATATGAAGTTCGGAATCATCAGAGAACGCAAGAATCCTCCCGACCGTAGGGTAGTTTTGTCACCGGAGGCCTGCCAAAAAGTCGTGGGAAGTTTTCCAAAAGCACAGATTATTGTAGAACCTTCGTCCATAAGGGCTTTCGATGACGAGTCGTATAAACAATTGGGAATACCGGTGGAGGACTTCATGGAAAATTGCGACGTCCTTTTAGGGGTCAAGGAAGTTCCGATAGATGCCCTCATTCCCAACAAAAAATACTTTTTCTTTTCACACACCATTAAAAAGCAGCCCTATAATCGCGATTTGTTACGCGCCATTTTGGAAAAAAATATCGAACTGTACGATCATGAGGTAATTACCAATCCCAAGGAACAGCGTTTGGTAGCTTTTGGTAGATATGCGGGTATCGTAGGGGCCTATAACGGATTCAGGGCCTTCGGTCTAAAATATGATTTGTTCGAGTTGCCCAAGGCCAATGCCTTGCCAGACCAGCAAGCATTAATTCGTGAATTGAGAAACATCAAACTGCCCAATATAAAAATATTGCTAACGGGCAGGGGACGGGTTGGTAACGGTTCCCGTGAAATGTTGGATGGCATGGGAATGCGAAGGGTAAACGTAAGCGAGTACCTGGAAGAAGAATTTAAGGAACCGGTCTATTGTCAGATCGATGCTGGGGAATATAACAAACGAAAAGACGGGGTAAGGGGAAATAAAGCGGATTTTTTTGCCCATCCAGAGGAATATAAATCCAATTTTTTCAGATTTGCCAAAGTCACCGATTTCTATATTGCCGGACATTTTTACGGCCAAGGGGCACCCTATCTCTACACAAGGGAAGATGCCAAGCGCCCTGATTTTAAAATCAAAGTAGTAGCAGATGTGAGCTGTGATATCGATGGTCCAGTAGCTTCTACCATAAAGCCTTCCACCATTGCCGACCCCATTTACGGCTATGACCCTAAGACGGAAAGTGAAACCGACTTCAAAAATCCTAATGCCATTGCCGTTATGGCCGTGGACAATCTACCGTGCGAATTACCACGTGATGCTAGTGAAGGTTTTGGTGAAGCCTTTGTAAAGAATGTTATCCCGGCCTTTTTTAACAATGATAAAGATGGAATCTTACAAAGGGCACGTATGACCCAAGACGGTAAGCTTACAGAGCGATATATTTATTTACAGGACTATGTGGACGGAAAGGATTAAAATACAAAACCTTATCATCCAGTGAACTGCGACTTTGGTGCTAATTTATATTGATGCTCCAAGTAACCACAGGCTGCACTTTTGGCGCTACAAAACAACCTAAGGCCTTAAGTTTTAGGTCCGCGGAAGTTTTACGTTCCAAGGTTTTTAAATGAAGCGTTTTTGTTTGCCCCGCCCCGATTTCAAAAACCGGCGAGCTATCGTAAAAGGTATATTCCGATTCGTTTTGGAACAACAGGTCACTACTGGTTACATTGGTAAGAGCAATTTCCAACACATTGCTATTTCCTGCATAATTGGCCTTTTCTACTTTAAGGCTTGCTTGCAATAAAGGCACCAAAAATTCTTCTCGACCTACCATTAAATCATTGTAAACTGCCACGGTTCTTCCGGCGAATAGCGCTTCTTTTACGGAAGGGAGGCTTTTCTCCTTGGCAAATACCAAAGTAATGGGTCGGTGGTTTCCTTTCTCGGTATAATCCCAATCAATGAGACCATGAACGTCACTCGTCCCCATGATGGTCAGGTTATTCTCCAAAGCCAAGGCCAAGGATTCTTCGGCGTAATCCGTCATATTGATTACTTCTATACCGTGTAGCTCACCTTTATTAATTCGTTCCTTTTGAAATTCGCTGAGAATGGGGTTTCCATCAGGGTTTTGGGCATACCAGGCTGGATGGTTCCAAAATATAAAAGCACCTTGTTTTTTTGCTTCTGCGAAAGCATTTTCTGCTTTATCCTGTAGTATAGGGTTGGCATCTTCTATAAAAACCGCATTGTTGTGTCCCATAGGGGCATCTCGGGTAATTTCGGAACCATGGACAATCAGAAGGTCGTGGTCTTTGGCTTCCTGCAAAGCAATTTCATAAGAGCGGTTTCTATCCGGGTGGGGAATATCTTCGGAATGAGGTTGATATTCTAAATGCTCCGTAAGCGAAATAACATCCAGATTATCTCGAAGGGCTTCTTGAACCCTTATATTAGGCCAAACATTTCCATCAGAAAAAACGGTATGCATATGTAAATCGGTCTTAATACTCTTATATCCAGGTATATCCGGAAAGGTCAAGGGTCTTGAACTCCGGTGTGAGTGTTCCTGACCAACCGCCGCGATGGTCATTAAGGTTAAAAAAAAGAATACTAGGTTTTTCATAATCGGTATTTTTTCAAATGTATGAATATGAGCCTATTTGGTGAACAGCTAGCTATTTATTTTACATTAAAAAATCATTAATTTATCAAAGATACCCCAATCCCAAAAGTGGTCTGCCTGTGGTTATAATCAATAAGGCTTTCCCCATAACCCTCAAAGAACTGAATGTGGGCACTAAAATTTTTAACAATGGGAAACGAATAATTCAATTGTATGCTGCCCCTACTTTTACCGCCAAACCTTAGGGAATGCCTAGCTATGGCATAGAAGCGTTGCCTGCCCCAATCATAGGTGACCTTGGCCTCGGCCCTTCCTATATAGTCCATAATTTGTGGATTATCATCATTGCTACCGCCCAACCTGACCCAATTTTTAAGCATGATTTGCAAGGGGCCACGGTCCAATCCAGCATGGACACTTAATCGGTTCCAACTTCTGGAAAGCGGGTCGGACCTACCGTTGGATTCATGTACAAATGCCGCTCCCGCCATTCTTCCCGTAAAACCTAACACTTTAAAGTTCAAGGGGAAATTTAGAATTATTTCTGGCTGGTAGTTGGTTTCCCTGAAAGGTCTGGAAAGTTCTTTGTTGTATAGTTGCCAATACGCCCGTTGTGAATACGCTGCCCAAACATCGGCCTTGCCCCAAAGTGCCTTGTAAAAAACTTTAGTTTTCAAACTTAGCTGAAATTTAGCCTCCACCACGTCAAGGTCTACGGGTTCTGATAAAAAATTGTTCCTTTCCTCGCTACTGGGAAACTTATTGGTGTTTGTGGAAAATTTGCCCAACGTAAAATATACAGGCTCGTAAGAGGTAATTATAAAGGTGCCTCTGTGGTATTCTTC
>JAUIGC010000267.1 GCA_030429835.1 Bacteroidia bacterium | reverse complement strand
TACATGCCAGCGAATGAACCGGTAAACCCCAAGGTCTTCCGAAATTTGGACGAATCCTATAAAACCGGGTTTGAAGTGATGGCGGGATTTGATTTTTGGAATGGTTTCACTTTTAATACGGAAATGGTCTATGTGTATGCAAAGAACAAGGACTTGAACGAATCCTTACCTTTGGTACCCCCATTGATGAGCAGGTTTAAACTGGGTTACGAAGCGGAGAAATTTTGGGTAAATGCCAATTATACCATTACCTCCAAGCAGGAAAATATTGCACCCTCCTTTGGAGAGCAGGTAACGCCGGGTTATGAAGTGATGGATATTCGTCTAGGCGTAAACCTGATTAAGAATGTTTCATTAGGAGTGGCGGTTTTGAATTTGTTTGATGTTACCTATAACAATCACTTAAACTTCGCTTTTAACAATCAGGCTAATTTTAGTAGAACCCCTATTAACGACCCGGGCAGAAATTTTTCCGCTTTTCTGCAGTATAAATTTTAGATATTACCTATTGTGGCCTTTTATTGAAATCTATTGTAATAAGGGGACGATTTAATCAGTCCCCTTTTTTACCTATAAACCGGATTACCGAAGCTTCACCTACATGGTAGTGTCCTTCTGTCAATACGATATTTAACTCTTCTAAATAGGTAAATTGAATGCCTTTGAATTCCGTTTTGATTTCCTCTATGGAAAAAAGCATATCCACGTTTTTAGGTCCTCCCGAGGGTTTACCCATTTGTGATTTTGAAAAGGCCTCAAAAATGATGGTTCCCCCTGGCTTTAGAAATGAGATAAGATGCTTATGTGCCCTTGCCCTAATTTCCTTGGGAAAGTGTACGTAGCTAAAGCCTAGAACGTCAAAACATGTTTCGC
Organism: Bacteroidia bacterium; assembly: GCA_030429835.1. GTDB lineage: Bacteria > Bacteroidota > Bacteroidia > Flavobacteriales > Flavobacteriaceae > Maribacter. Next base: position 2,674 of record JAUIGC010000267.1, on the reverse strand, counting down.
TGGTATATTCCAATACGTCGGTTACCTTATAGTCAATATTAAAACCAAGGGGTTTAATAAGCCCTTCCGCTTTCTTTTGAGCAGATTCACTATAATCGAAACAACTTACTTCCCAGCCTTTTTGTAATGCGTAAAGCGCATTTCTACCTTCACCTTCTGCGGGCAGTAAAAGGGTACCTGGTTCCAAAAGGTCCAATTGTTTCTTAAGGAATTCGTTCGGTTTTTTGCCATAAGCGAATTCTTCCTCGGCATATCTCTGGTTCCAAAAATCCTTCATTAAGAAAAACCTATGGCATTAGGGCATACCCTTTCAACTGATAGTTGGATAAGACGGTCATGGCAGACAACGCCAATTCCGTATTGGGATTTAGGTCCTTAGCAGTAATATTCCGCGCAGCGGTGGCCTGGGAGCAGACATAGAGTTCCACTCCATAGTCTTTCAAGAGACCCAGTAACTCCGTATTGGGATTCACCTTATCGTACTTTTCTTTATGTTTGGTGTCGTTCAATGTGGCAAAGGTAGCACCCCCATGAATGGCGGCTACAATATGTACCTTATCAGAAGGAATACCGGATGAACCTAGCATATTTATAAGTCTGGCAATTTTCCACAAACCTTTGTTGACTCCGTCCATTTCGGACTCGCTGGTGATATCAAAAACCAATTTGTATTCCAAGGAAGCGTCAGGTTGAACCGCTACATCCTTAAAACTTTTAATTTTACCATACCCTGTTATTATAGGAGTTTCCCAGTCTTGTGCCATGGAAAAACCCATGCATAATAAAGAAACTAATACGCTGATTCTAAATTTCATGTGTCCTTAAGTTTTATAGAATTAATCTAAATGTGATTGGGATGTATATTTGATTTTCCACCCGAATAATTTTTCAAGTAAGTTTACGAAAATATACTTTCATTTTAGGTTTATTTGTAACAATTGTTACTGTCTGGTACAGGCACGAACACTAATTTCGTTGGTCTTTTAAGGTTTGGGAACTGGGTTATGGAGCATTTTGGATATCTGGTAAGACGTCTTTTTTGGTTGTTTGTAACCGTCCTCATCTTGATTACGGTGCTTTTTATCACCCTCTTTACGTATCGGCCTGCTCCACTCCCTAAAGAAAATACCCCTTTGGTTGAAGAAAAAATTGAGGAGTGGCAACCTAAAAATGTGTTGAAAGCTTTGGACGATGGAAGTATGTCTCCTGCAGTAAAGAGAGGTTTTTTATTGGTTTCCGAAACTTCGGGTCAGATGGGTCCGCAAGCTAAGAACCCGAATGAAAGATTTGCGGGTAATAATCTGTCCTGTACCAATTGCCATTTGCAATATGGAACACAGGCAGGTTCTGGTTCATGGGTTGGGGTGGTGGATCGGTTTCCTCAATTTCGTGGTCGTGAAAATAAAATAGGTGATTTACAGGACCGCATCAATGGTTGTATGGAACGAAGCATGAATGGAAGGAAGTTGCCAAAAGATTCTGAGCAAATACGCGCCATTGTGGCCTATATGGAATGGTTGGGCGATGATTTGCCCCAAGAAAAGGAAAAGGAGTACAAAGGCTATCCTAAAATTAAGATACCTGAAGTAAAGGTTGATTTGACCGTGGGTAAAGCGGTATATGATAAGGAATGTGTGGTCTGCCATGGAGCGGACGGTCAGGGCATAAAAAAACCTGATGCAACCAAAGGATATTTATATCCACCATTGTGGGGACCCGATAGTTTCAACAATGGTGCAGGGATGCATCGGGTCATAACTTCCGCAGAATTTATAAAAAGTAATATGCCTTTTGGATTGGCCTCCTATAAAAACCCAAAACTCACCGATGAAGAGGCGTATCATGTAGCGGGATACATCAATAGTTTTAATCGTCCCATAAAGAGCAATACGGAGGCAGACTTCCCGGATAAGAAACTAAAGCCCGTTTCTACTTCTTATGGTCCTTGGATGGACAATTTTTCCCAAGAACAGCATAAATATGGACCCTTTCCTCCAATAATAGCATACTACAAGGAGAAATTTAATATTGAAAAGTCCAAATAAGTATTCATGAGAAATTTATTTTGGTTTTTGATTTTTCCGTTTTTGATATATTCCCAGGATAGGGAAAATTCCAAGGTTCAAGAGCTACTTTCCGGCCAATGGAGAAGTTATTTCATGCATACGGTCAATAAGGATGAACTAAAGGATTTTAGGGCACTGTCCACCGGTGGATACTTAAAATATCAATTGAAGTTCTCAAATACCTTTACGTTGTGGACGGCGCTGTACAATTCCACGAATTTAGGTTTACAGGATTTGACCGTTCCGGATGGGATAACGGGCAAATTAAGTAGATATGAAGAAGGTCAGTTTGATCGCTTAGATCTGGAAAACGATGCTGTTTTTTTACTGGGAGAATTGTATTTGGACTATCGGTTGAAAAAGCATCAGTTTACTTTGGGTAGGATGAAAATCAATACGCCCTTAATCAATCCACAGAATGGCAGAATGATACCGACGTTGGTTCAGGGGTTTTGGTACAAATACAATATGAAATCGGACCAAAAATTCCAATTTGGGGTTTTGAATGAAATTGCTCCTCGCTCTACGGGTGGTTTTTTTGGAATAGGGGAAAGTATTGGGACATACCCGGTAGGTAGGTCGATTTTTGGTGAAGAAAGTCTTTACGC
>JAUIGC010000041.1 GCA_030429835.1 Bacteroidia bacterium | reverse complement strand
TATCGGAATACAACCCTATTGATTTATGTGGTACAGGAGGTGATGGCAAGGACACCTTCAATATTTCTACTTTGGCCTCCTTTGTTACCGCAGGAGCGGGTGTTAAGGTTACCAAGCACGGCAATTACGGGGTTTCATCAAAATGTGGGAGTAGTAACGTGATGGAATTCCTAGGCATTAGGTTCAGTAACGAGGCAGATTTCCTAAAAAAATCCATTGAGGAAGCGGGCATTTGTGTGCTTCACGCTCCCCTATTCCATCCCGCTATGAAAAACGTAGCACCCATTCGAAGGGAATTGGCGGTAAAAACCTTTTTTAATATGCTGGGGCCTATGGTAAACCCCGCATTTCCCAAAAATCAAATGGTAGGTGTTTTTAATTTGGAATTGGCAAGAATGTATGGGTATCTCTATCAGAATACCGATAAGAACTTTACGGTTTTACACGCTCTGGACGGCTATGATGAAATCAGTTTAACAGGAGATACAAAAACGATTTCCAATGGGTCCGAATCCATCCTTAGACCTTCGGATTTTGGTGTTTCGCCTATATTGGCTGACACTATTATAGGTGGGGAGGATATTCCGGAATCTGCCCAAATATTTATGAACGTACTCAACGGAAGGGGAACGGAGGCGCAAAACAATGTGGTATGTGCTAATGCAGGAATTGCCATCAGCACTGTCAAAGGTATTGGTCCCAAAGAAGGATTTGATTTGGCCATGGAATCCCTAAAAAGTGGCAAAGGACTAGCCGCTCTAAAGAAATTACAAGCAATTAGCGCAGCATGAATATTTTAGACCGAATAGTTGCCGACAAGAAAAAAGAAGTCGCCCTGAAAAAATCCATAATTCCCGCCTCACAATGGGAAAAATCGGTTCTTTTTGGGCGTAATAGAAATTCCTTGGCGGAAGCTTTGAGAAAAAGTGAAACGGGCATTATAGCGGAACACAAAAGGAGGTCTCCTTCTAAGTCCACCATCAACCAAAATACCAACGTGGGTCGGGTTGCCCAAGGATATCAAAAGGCAGGTGCTTGTGGCATGAGTGTTTTAACGGACATCAAATATTTTGGAGGTTCCTTGGAAGATCTTTTGTTGGCAAGGGCATCAGTAGATATTCCGCTTTTGAGAAAGGAATTCATTATTGATGAATACCAACTTATGGAAGCAAAGGCCCATGGTGCCGATATCATTTTGTTGATTGCCGCAGTACTGACCAAATCTGAAATTAAGAAGCTCTCGGAATTTGCCCAGTCTTTAAATCTTGACGTGCTACTGGAGGTTCATAATGAGGAAGAACTTAAGAAATCCATCATGCCAAGTTTGGATATGTTAGGCGTCAATAACCGGAACCTGAAAACATTTGATGTCAGCTTGGATACAAGCAAGGAATTATCCCGAATTATCCCGGATGATTTTGTGAAGGTCTCCGAAAGTGGTATAAGCTCCATTGAAGCCATTAAGGATTTAAAACAATTTGGATATAAAGGGTTTCTAATTGGTGAAAATTTTATGAAAACCGAAAACCCTGGTCAGAGCGCCACAGAATTCATTAAATCGTTGGAACAATGAAGTTGAAGGTCTGTGGTATGAAACACAACATTGCCGAAGTGGCTGCCCTTAGACCAGACTACCTTGGGTTTATCTTTTGGGATAAATCCAGTCGTTTTTTTGATGGTGAAATACCTGCACTTTCCGAGGCGACTAAAAAGGTCGGGGTTTTTGTTAATGCGCCAATTGACCAAGTGCTTGAAAACATATCCAAATATAAATTGAATGCAGTGCAGTTACATGGCTCAGAAAGTCCACGGTATTGCAAGAACCTAAAAAATGAGTATTTAAGTACAGTTCAACAAGAAAACAAGGAAAACGAAATAGAAATCATAAAAGTGTTTTCCATCAAGAACGAATTTGATTTTTCAGTCTTGGTCCCTTACGAAGAAGTGTGCGATTATTTTCTGTTTGATACCAAGGGAAAATTGCCTGGAGGCAATGGTTATTCATTTGATTGGTCCGTTTTAAAAAATTACCCCTCTACCAAACCGTATTTCTTAAGCGGCGGTATTGGCCTACAAAACGTAGAAAGTATTGTATCGTTTATGAAGCAGCCAGAATCACAATACTGTCAAGTAATCGATGTCAACAGTAAGTTTGAGATAGCACCGGGCTTGAAGAATATTGAAGAATTAGAAAATTTTAAAAATGCATTGTGGGAGATTTAGTCAATTATAGCATCAGTGTTTTTATGGGCTTTTTTGCCATTATGAACCCGATAGCAAATACTCCCATTTTCTTAGGGTTGGTAGAAGGTCAAACAAAAGAGCAAAAGAAAAAAATTGCTAAAACCGCAACCTTAATAGCTTTTGTAATTATAGTTGTTTTCGCATTGGCGGGAAAATATATTTTCGACCTTTTTGGTATTACCATTCCCGCATTCAAAATTACGGGAGGTTTATTGGTTTTTTATGTCGGATTTGAGATGTTGATGTCCCAGAAATCGAAAATACACACCAATAGAAATGAAGAGGAACCCAATAACGTAAGCGTGTCACCCTTGGCCATCCCCATATTGGCGGGGCCTGGTACCATAGTGACCGCTATGAACTATGTCACCCACGCAAATTTTGTACATATTGCCATCGTAGTAGCGGTATTCGGGGTAATTGTTCTCTTAACCTATTTGGCATTCATTTCAAGTGATTTCATCGTAAATAAAGTGGGACCTAATTTGATTGCCGTAATCTCAAAATTAATGGGACTCATCTTGGCCATCATTGGAACGGGTATGTTGACCGAGGGTATTAAATTGACTTTTAACCTATGACATTTCAAATGATAGAACAACAAAAAGCAAGTCGATTCGATTTACCGGAGTACAAAATGATTGATTGCTCTGTAGAATTTAAAAAAAAGCTGTCTTAAAAAATTAATATTATGACAAAAGAAAAAAGTTTGTCCATAAAAAACAGTGAAGACTTTCATGTAGACGAAAAAGGTTATTATGGAGAATTTGGCGGAGCCTTTATTCCAGAGATGCTATACCCCAATGTGGAAGAGTTACGCCAAAAATATTTGGAAATAATGTATGAGGAATCCTTTCAAAAGGAATTCCACCAGTTATTAAGAGACTATGTAGGTAGGCCTTCACCGCTGTATTTTGCCAAAAGATTATCCGAGAAGCATGGTACAAAAATTTATTTAAAAAGGGAAGATCTCAACCATACAGGCGCGCACAAGGTGAATAATACCATTGGGCAGATATTAATGGCCAAACGGTTGGGCAAGACACGCATTATTGCCGAAACTGGAGCCGGTCAGCATGGGGTAGCAACGGCTACCGTATGTGCCCTCATGGGGATGCAGTGTATCGTTTATATGGGTGAAATCGATATCGCACGGCAGGCACCCAATGTGGCCCGTATGAAAATGCTGGGTGCCGAAGTAATACCCGCCACGTCAGGAAGCAAGACCTTGAAAGATGCCACAAACGAGGCTATAAGGGATTGGATCAATAATCCGGTTGACACCCATTATATCATTGGTTCGGCCATTGGACCACACCCCTACCCTGATATGGTGACCCGTTTTCAATCGGTTATATCCGAAGAAATTAAATGGCAATTAAAAGAAAAGGAAGGAAGGGAAAATCCAGATTATGTTGTTGCTTGTATTGGTGGCGGGAGTAATGCTGCAGGAACCTATTACCATTTTCTTGATGAACCCAAAGTGGGCATCATTGCGGTAGAGGCCGCAGGTAAAGGCATTGATTCCGGGGAAAGTGCTGCCACCTCGGCACTTGGAAAAATCGGAATCATTCATGGGTGTAAAACCATGTTGATGCAAACGGCGGATGGTCAGATTACGGAACCTTATTCCATTTCTGCAGGATTGGATTACCCGGGTGTTGGACCCATGCACTCACACTTGTATAAATCAGGCAGGGCCGAATTTTATTCAGCGACTGACGATGAGGCCATGACAGCGGGATTGGAACTTTCCCAATTGGAAGGAATTATTCCGGCTATTGAATCCGGTCATGCCTTTGCCATTTTTCAGCACAAAAAATTTAAACCAGATGATGTGCTTGTAATTAGTCTCTCCGGTAGGGGCGATAAAGATTTACAGACATACATTGATTATTTTAAGCTAGCCTAAACCATGAGTAATCGAATACTTGACAAATTGAATGCGGACAAAAAATTATTGTCCATCTATTTTACGGCCGGATATCCTTCCTTGAACAGTACGGTACAAATCATTGAGGAGTTGGAGAGGAACGGCGTGGATATGATTGAAATAGGCCTGCCATTTAGCGACCCTTTGGCAGATGGTCCTACCATACAGGAAAGCTCTACGGCCGCCTTAAAAAATGGGATGACCACCGAAATACTCTTTGAGCAACTGAAAAATATTCGCAAGACCGTTTCCATTCCCTTGGTCATTATGGGCTATTTTAACCCCGTCCTACAATATGGTGTGGAGGAATTTTGTGAAAAATGTGCATCCATTGGTATCGATGGTCTCATTTTGCCAGACCTTCCCTTGGATGTCTATCAATCTAATTACAAAGAAATTTTTGAGAAGTATGGTTTGTTAAATACATTTTTAATAACCCCCCAAACCAGTGATGAACGTATTCACCAAATAGATAATGCCTCCAACGGTTTTATTTATATGGTAAGTTCTGCAAGTGTGACAGGCTCCAAATCGGGTTTTGGAAGTGAACAAGAAGATTATTTTGAAAGAATTGCCAACATGAATTTGAAAAATCCTCAAATTGTTGGTTTTGGAATCAAGGATTCTGACACTTTTCAACAGGCCACCCAAAAGGCAAAAGGTGCAATAATTGGTTCAGCATTTATAAAACATCTTACCGAAAAAGGAGAAAACAATATTTCCCAATTCATTAAATCAATTCGATGAAATTTATAAATGACTGGAAAATAATTATTTTACTTTGCCTGACTTTAGGAATGGCCCCTTTCTTTCCAGAGCCTCATATTTGGGGAAAAATTAAATGGATCATGGGTGGTGCCAAGGGCATGGTATTTATGGATTGGTTCGATGTCCTTTTCCATGGGTTTCCATTTCTACTTTTAATCCGGAAAATTATATTATCCCTGTTTAAAAAATAGTCCCAATTCAATCGGTAGCCCTATCTTTAGGCTTACCATTTAAGTAACCCTATTGAGCCAACCGATTATGAAAAAGATACTATACCTTCTTATTTTCCTAACATCAATTTATAATTCAACCGGCCAAGATTCCTCGGCCATCAAATCACAGGTGCGTAAAACCATAGATGAACTCAAGGAGTTTGTTGCCATTCCTAACGATGCGCTAAATCCTGATGATATTGACGAGAATATTTTATGGCTCCGAAACAAATTTAGTCAGCGTGGTTTTAACACAAGTATTTTGGAAACCGAGGGGCTTCCACTATTCTTCGCATCATTACCGATGGACGATACCAAACCGACCATTCTTTTTTATATGCATTTGGACGGACAGTCCGTTGACCAATCCAAATGGGACCAAAAAGATCCTTACACTTTGAGCTTAAGGTCCAATCAAGATGGTATTTGGCAAGAAGAATCCTTTAACGCATTGGACGAGGATATACATTATGACTGGCGATTATTCGGTCGTTCAGCCTCCGATGACAAGGGGCCCATTGTTATGTTCCTCAACACCATTGACCTATTAAAGGCAGACAATGTTGATCTTCCCTTCAATGTAAAAATCATATTGGATAGTGAGGAGGAAAAAAGTAGTGCGCCATTGCCCAAAGCGGTAAAAACGTACAGGGAACTTTTAGAAGCTGATTTTTTGATCATAAGCGATGGCCCCGTACATGTTTCCGGTTTACCTACGGTAGTTTACGGTTGCCGCGGAATTACAACCTTGTCCTTGACCACTTTTGGCCCTATAAAACCCCAACATAGCGGTCATTACGGGAATTTTGCACCCAATCCGGGATTTATATTGTCCCAACTTCTGGCAACTTTTAAAGATAGCAATGGCCGGGTAGTAATACCAGGATATTATGATGGCATTATGTTGGACGAGGCAACACAAACTATCTTGAAAAGCGTCCCCGATGACGATAGTGAAATCAAGGAAAGACTACAATTTAAATCGGCTGATGAGGTAGGTGGTTTTTATCAGGAGTCCCTGCAATATCCAAGTTTGAACCTAAGGGGGTTGGGTTCCGGTTGGATCGGTGAAAAAGCAAGAACCATTGTGCCTGCAACGGCAACTGCCGAACTAGATCTTAGATTAGTCCCAGAATCCGATGGCGATAGGCTTAAAAAATTGGTCAAGGAATTTATAAAAAATCATGGTTTTTACATAACGGATACAATCCCTACCAAAGAGGAACGACTTAAACATGAAAAGGTTATTATGGTCACCGAAGGCTCAGTCACCAATGCCTTTAGAACGGATTTGGACAATCCTTATGGAAATTTTATCGTTAACACCTTGAAGAACAAATTTCAGGAAGACGTAGTTCAAATCCGGATTATGGGAGGTACCGTTCCCATTTCACCTTTCGTGAATGAACTTAAAATTCCCGCTTTTTTGGTTCCATTGGTCAATCCGGACAATAATCAACATAGCCCCAATGAAAATTTGAAAATTGGGCAAATCGCCTATGGAATCCAAGCCTTCTATAGCATTTTAAGCACTCCTCTCTCAAATTAAGTCTGGTTTTAACATCCACTAACAAAGGTTTAATGGGACCTTAACGGAGTGTACCCTTGCTGTTTCTTATCTTAAGGATGAACAAAAAAAGAAACACAATGGGAATTATAAAAGATAGAAAAAAGTTTAAAAGAAAAGAGGAACAGGAAAATCCTACGAATCCAACTGGTAATACAAAAATAGATACGAATAAATTCGATATCGATGAGAAGACAATAAAAAATCAGCAGAACAAAAAATAATTGTCTAAATAATTAGAATAAAAAAAGCCCGGCTCTCTGAGCCGGGCTTTTTTTATTCTAATTAATTCTAGCTACTAGGCCGAATTCCTACTGGCATTAATATTACCATAAAGAGATCGGGTCACAATTTTCTCATACAATTCTTGATGTTGGGTACCCTGACTAATTTTCTGCAGTGCATACTGCTGTATTACCAATAACGGCAATACAATATCCTCCCGAATTTTAATGGACTCCCTTGAAATGGCCTCTTTTTCCATCAATACTTCCATACCGGATAATTTAAGTAGCATTTTCTTGGAAAGCTCGAATTCCTGAAGCAATATCTCCCAAAAAGTACCATATTCATCATCCTCTTTCATATAGCTGGTCAATTCAAAATAACATTTGGAAAGACTCATCATACTGTTCATCATCAAGGCTTGAAAAAAGGGCACCTCATCATACAGTTTTTTTGCTTCCTCAAAACGGCCTTCATCCTCCAATTTTTTAAGCGCGGTACCAATACCAAAATATCCTGGTACGTTCTGCTTTAATTGACTCCAGGAACCAACGAAGGAAATCGCCCTTAAATCTGAAAGCTCCAATTTTGCCTTATTTCCACGTTTTCCTGGTCTACTCCCAATATTCGCCTTGGTATAGTACTTTAATGTACTCATGTTCTCCAGATAAGGCATGAATTTATCATGGTGTTTTAAGGCGTCATACTTAGAGAAACTTACTTCGGAGAGTTCCTCTATAAGCGCCCTAGACTCTTCGGAGATTATTATTTCCTTACCTAAAATGGAATTGGAAAGACCTGCGGTCAACAATTGCTCGCTGTTATAAATAAATTGCTCTTTTGTTCCGTAAGTACTTGTAATGGTCTGACCTTGGATGGTCAATTGTATTTCGTTGTTGGCCACCTTACTGGTCTGCGCGGCGTAGAATCGGTGGGTTTTTCCTCCACCCCTTGCTGGTGGTCCTCCCCTACCATCAAAGAAAATAGCATCGATTCCATTATTCTCACAAACACCTGAAAGCGATTCCTTAGTCTTTAGAATAGACCAGTTGGCCTTAAGGTAACCGCCATCCTTGGTACCATCCGAGAAACCAAGCATTATGGTTTGTTTATTGCCTCGCTGGCGGACATGTTCCCTATACTCCTTCATATTGAACAACTGTTGCATGGTAGCCTCAGAATTATCCATTCCAGCCATGGTCTCGAATAAAGGTACTATGTCAAAAGTAATTTTCTTATCGGCCCAACCGCACCATCTAAACAAGGCATATACAAATAGAATACTATAAATATCCTCAGAATTACTGATGATATATCGGTTACATCCCTCCTCCCCGTTCTTTTCTTGAATGGTCTGCAATTGGGAAATATTTGCAATGGTGTCCTTAACTATATCCTCAGTAAAATCGTTCGGGGAAAGTTGGAATTTTTCGTGAACTAGAATTCGGATCAGCTCCTCTTCCGATAATTCGCCCAAATCCTCTTTTATAAAATCTTTTTGTTTTAAAACCTCGGTCATTACCTTAGTATGCATGCTATGATCTTGCCTGATATCTATAGTGGCAAAGTGGGTCTTGAATATTTTAACCTTATCAATAAATTTATCCAAGTCTTTGAGATATAAACTATTATACTTATCAATCAAGGCTTCACGTATCAAAAGCAATGGATTGATAATGTCATCATATCCTACATCCTTCGTACTATCGAACATCGCCGTATATAAATTGCCCCGTAATTGGTTCAAAGGTTCTTGTACTGCCTTAAACGTTAATTTATGTTGCAGTCCCTTTAAATCGTTATAGTAGCATTTCATCAGCGTCAAACGGAGTTCGTTCATAACATCCCTAGTTATGTCAGCGGTTACAAAAGGATTTCCATCTCTATCCCCTCCGGGCCAAAAACCAAGTTTAACGATATCATGATTTTCGAATTTCTTTGAGCCCGTACTTCCTTTTATGTAAGAATACAAATCACCAATGGCATCGTAATACACATTTCGCAATGTGTAAATGATGTTCTTGGCCTCGTCCAACGGGGTGGGTTTCTTGGCATTGATCAACGATGTAAGTCCCAATTGCTGCAAGGCAACATCTATTTCATCAATCCGATCTTCAAGAATTAGGGTTCTAAGATTGGTAATAATATCAAGAACCGCAGGTGTGTAGAATTGGGTTGGGTGCGCGGTCAACACAATTCTTGCACTAAAATTATCCAGTTTGTCCCCAATCTGATCCCATAACCCGTTTCTTTCTACTAATTGAAAATAATCCCTTAAAGAAAGAGAACTGGAATGCCTATGCAATTTGGGGAACGCGGCGTCTTCAACACTATCATAAAGTACCACTTGTCGTTCCACATATTGAACCACACGGAACATGAAATCTATCTTTTCCTTTTCGGAGGTTGCATTCACGAACTTTTCAAAGAACATATCCAATATTTCCCTTGGGTTTAGTCCCTGATGAAGACCTTTTTCCGATTGATCCATTAAAAGAGGAATCAACATACCGACGTTTTCAATATTACTGTACGGTAGATTAAGAAAAAGACTATTATAAACATTGAATTTATTTTCGACGGATTTTTTAAACTCCTCTAATCTTTCTGACTGCTGCATACATCAATTTAATTTTCAATTTATAAATGTTCTTCCTGCTTCATTTATTCACCTATAAAGGTCGATATTCTTTAAGAATGAAAAGCAGGAATAAGCTTAAATAACAAAATAGATTTCCTTTACCACAAAAACAACAGTTTTGACAACAATAATTGAATAAAGCCAAAAAACCGGCTTAGTTTTACCCTGTAATCGAGTAAATAATTTTTTCATTTTCATATAGTGTTCTCGTAAAAGAGTCTTGCCAAATAGCAAGGCTCTTTTTAGTTTTGGCTATACCCAAAAATCTATATGAAGAACCTGCGGTATTGCATTACCCTATAATCCAAGGTATTAAAATCCGGTTTTTTTTCCTTCATCTGCTTGTATTCCGATAAACTTCCAACGGCTCTGTTGGCAGCCCCCGAAGGAGCAATCAAGGAGACGGTTTGAATTTTTCTTTTTGTTTTTGGGTGGATAAAATCATGGATTCTTGGTATCCTATCCGAAACAAGGCGCAGACCAAGTCCATATTCCTTTAAGTGTTTCCTAAAGAAGTATTCAGGACCATTTTTACTGTTTCCCCCTGTAAATAAAAGTGTCTCTATATTTGGAAAGAGTTCCAAATAATAAAGAAGATTGCGCAATTCAATATTTTCCATGCCAAGGTCAGAAGCATCCACCTTGCTGCGTTCCGCCGATGCTACAATATCACAAATACCAATTTTTTGACGAATCAAGAAGTCCTTTCGCTGTTGAACGGCTTTATTCGAGGTTTCAAAAACAAGTCCCAAATTGAAAATTTCATTCAAAATAGGCCATAATTGCCCATCCCGACTGCCATAACAAAAATCCACATCCCCTTCCTTGAGGTCCCCCGTTGTGAATCTGGGTGGTGGTAGGGTTCCAACAATCAATTTCGTGGTCTCTTCAAAAATAAAAGGTTCATAGGGATGGGTGTGCTGGAACAAGGCCGTCTTATTTAATGGATAACAATCTGTAGCGATTGAAACTACTATTAACGCTCAATTTACTAACTTTAAGAGGAACTAAAATTGAATAACAGATGGGTAAAGGAGACAAAAAATCGAAAAGAGGGAAAATAGCCAACAATTCCTATGGTTCAAGAAGACCAAGAAAAATTAAAAGAAGACCTACAGTTGAAGAAAAAATAAAAATCAATAAAAAGAAATAAACTAATAGTCTATCCGAAAGTTAAACTCAATTTGATTTTCCTCATTGACGCCCAATTCATAGGTATAAAAGCCAATGGGTAGAGAATCTATAGCTAAAGGGTTTGGAGTATAAGTAAAAGTTGTGGAATCTGTAACAATAGTAAGCCCCATTTCCTCGGCTGCACTCAAAAATTCATAATATTCTGAAAGTCCTCCCGCCGAAATATTTTCATAAACCGTATCCTTTTCAACAATCCGGACTTCGTTAAAGTTAAAATCCGTTTGGTTCTTTATACGAATATTTACGGAATCCACATTATCATCGCGGTCCGTACAAGAAAGAATAACACCTAAAAAAACCACGCAAACTAACAGAAACCTTCTCATGTCTTAAATTAAGGATTAGCTATACCAGTAAAACGAAGGGAAGGGCATTATATTTTATCGAATAAAGACAGGTTCGTTTTCTTTTAAGGTGTGCTCCTTGCTGAACTGATAATCATCCAAATTGAAACCTTTAATATCTTTCAAAGTCTTTGCGTTGGAATCCAGGATATAGCGTACCATTGAACCCCTAGCCTTTTTGGCAAAAAAGCTTATAACCTTTAACTTGTCATTTTTCCAATCCTTAAATATTGGCGTTATTACGGGCACTTTCAATGCCTTATGGTCGATTACGCTAAAATATTCGTTACTGGCCAGATTTAAAAACAATTCTCCTTCTACGAGCTCGTTATTCAACTCGTCCGTCAACATCTTTTTCCAGAATTCATAGAGGTTTTTCTTTCGTCCTACTTTTAGGGAGGTGCCCATTTCCAGGCGGTAAGGCTGCATTAAATCCAACGGTTTAAGAATACCATATAATCCAGATAGAATACGCAAGGTATCTTGTAGGTCGTCTAGCTTCTCTTCTGTAATGGAGTAAGCGTCCAAACCCTGATACACATCCCCATTGAACGCAAACACCGCCGGTCTAGCGTTCTCCGTGGTAAAGGGAGTTTTGAAACTTTGATTACGCTTCCAGTTCAATTGCGCCAAATTATCGGAAATTGACATAAGCTCAGAAAGTGCCTTGGGCTTTTTCTTGGCCAAAATTTTGTTCAGTTTTTGGGCTTCTTCCAAAAATTTTGGCTGTGAAAATTTGTTGGTGGGCAATTTACTTTCAAAGTCCAGTGATTTTGCAGGGGATACTACAATTTTCATACGTTTTAATTTTCTTTTACAATGCTCCTTTTACTTTTCTAAAGAAACCAAAAATATAGTTTTTTTGCACCTTGTAAAATGGTTGCCTTAAGAGAGTTTTGATAGTTCTATCAATACTATCTATATGCTATTTTGGGCATAATTTCTCCATTTATCGATGCACGTACCCATATCAATGGGTATCTCCGAATCGAATTTCATATGCTTCCCTGTTACCGGATGTATAAAGCCCAAGGTTTTCGCATGTAGGGCCTGTCTAGGGAGTACCTTAAACGCATTCTCAACAAATTGCTTGTACTTAGTGAAAGTGGTACCTTTCAATATTTTGTCCCCACCATAGCGTTCGTCGTTGAAAAGAGTATGGCCAATATATCTCATATGAACCCGTATTTGATGGGTTCTGCCAGTCTCCAATCTGCAGGATACCAAGGTTACGTAACCAAGGCGTTCCAGAACCTTATAATGTGTAACAGCCTCCTTACCATCTTCTCCATCTGGAAATACATGCATTTGCAGTCGGTTCTTAGGATTTCTTCCGATGTTGCCGATTACAGTACCCTCATCATCATCCACATTTCCCCAGACCAATGCAATATATTCCCGCTCAGAAGTCTTATCAAAAAACTGTTTTGCCAAATGTGTCATAGCGGCTTCGGTCTTTGCAATGACCAGTAGTCCGGATGTATCCTTGTCAATTCTATGAACTAAGCCTGGCCGTTCATTGCTATTGGCAGGTAAATTTTCAAAATGATATATCAAGGCGTTTATCAGGGTTCCCGAATAATTTCCATGGCCAGGATGGACAACCATTCCCGCTGGTTTATTTACCACCAAAAGGACATCGTCCTCATAAGCAATATCTAGGGGAATATTTTCAGGTACTAATAAATGTTCATGCGGCGGATGTTCAAAAAGGACTTTGATTTCATCCCCGGCCTTTACCTTATAATTGGATTTTACGATAGAATCATTTACCCAAACATGTCCATCCTTGGCAGCCTGTTGAATCTTATTCCGTGTGGCATTTTCTATAAAATTCATTAGAAATTTATCCACCCTCAAGGGATCCTGTCCTTTGGAGGCCACAAATCTATAATGCTCAAAAAGATCGTCGCTATCCTCTTGGTCCAAACTAGTTATTGAAGTCATTATTATTCAGAATCGGTCTGGGTGGTACTTCCGGAAACATTTCCGTTACCACAGATCAATTCAATTTTTGAGGTTTTGGGAAGTTTGTCACCTGGTTTAATATCTTTACCCTTATACTTTATGTAATAGACCATATCCTTACCCAATTGGTCTATATAAGTAACCCTTTGCACATCCAATCCTACAGCTTTTAGCATGGAAGAAGCATTTCGCTTGGTGACCTGTATAATATTGGGAACGGTCACTTTTTTGTAACCGGAAGGATTTACTGTAAAATAAATTTTTCTATTACTTTTTACTTTGGTACCTGCCGATGGATTTTGTTCAATAATGGAAAATCTAGGATACTCCGGATCATAATTAGCGGAATCCACAACCTCATATCTCAAGCCTGCATTTTCAACTTTTTTTCGCATTTCCATTACGGATAACTTGGAAAAATCCGGAACTTCCACAAATTCGCCATGATTGGTAGTACTGTTCAGCCATCTAAATACCAAAAAAATCAGAATCAATAAGACACCCAAGGCCAGTCCCAATTGAATCAGAAAAGTTTTACTCTTTAAAAACCTAAAAAAATTTCCCATTTAATTTCTTGATTGGTACAAATATAATAAATGCCATTGTACAAAATCACAATTGACATTTTGGTAAACTTTAATGACTTTAGTGCTATATGAAATTCAACTCTTTTTTCTTTAAAGGGAATAATCCATCTTTGTATCCTAAACCTCATCTTTAATTCATGAAAAAAAATATTGCAATCATCATGGGGGGCTATTCCAGCGAGTACGAGGTGTCCTTGAAAAGTGGAAAAGTGGTTAACGATTATCTGGACAAGGAAAAATTCAACTGTTTTCCCATTCATATTTTTAAGAACAAATGGGTATATGTCGATGAAGACAATAATGAGACCCCCATCAACAAACATGACTTTACCCTAAAAAAAGAGGGTGATATCATAAAATTTGACTGTGTGTTCAATGCCATCCATGGGTCACCAGGCGAAAACGGACTATTACAGGCCTATTTTGAGCTTTTGAATATACCCCAAACATCCTGCGATTTTTACCAGGCAGCACTAACATTCAATAAAAGGGATCTATTGAGCGTCTTAAAACCCTACGGAATTAAATCCGCTCCCTCGTATTATCTAAACAAGGGAGACCTGATTAACGAAACGGATATTATAAATACAGTGAAGCTTCCATGCTTTGTTAAGGCCAATAAATCTGGTAGTAGTTACGGAATTTCCAAAGTCTACAAACAAGAGGAATTACAAAAGGCCATTGAATTGGCTTACAAAGAAGATGATGAGATTATCATTGAGGGATTTTTGAATGGAACGGAAGTCTCCGTTGGCGTAATCACTTATCAGGGAAAAACAAAAGTTTTGCCTATAACCGAAATTATATCTGATAACGATTTTTTCGATTATGAAGCAAAATATGAGGGTAAGTCCCAAGAAATTACTCCAGCAAGAATTTCAAAGACACAAGATGAAAACGTGAAACGCTTGGCGAAAAAAATTTACGAAGTGCTTAAAATGAAAGGTTTTTCCAGAAGTGAATTCATTTTCATGGAGGATGAGCCCTTTTTATTGGAGGTAAACACCACACCGGGGCTTACCACTGAAAGTATTTTACCCAAGCAGGCGGCCCAAGCGGGAATAAGCCTCCCTGAGCTATTCGAAAACGCCATAAACGAAGTTCTGTGATAAATTGAGTATTTTTAGCTGATAAGATTATTTCAATTATATGAGGCGTGCCATTTTTCCAGGTTCTTTTGATCCGCTTACCTTAGGCCATCATGACATTATCATGCGTGGTATTACCCTTTTTGACGAGCTTGTTATTGCCATAGGAAAGAACGCCGAAAAGAAATACATGTTTACCTTAGAGGAACGTATGTCGTTCATTAGAAAGGCGTTCATTGAAGAACCAAAAATAAAAGTGATGACCTATGAAGGCTTAACCGTGGATTTTTGTAAGAAAATAAGTGCCAACTTTATTTTAAGAGGTCTAAGAAATCCAGCCGATTTTGAATTTGAAAAAGCTATTGCACATACCAATCGTAAACTTTCTGAAATAGAGACAGTATTTCTTCTCACCTCTTCTGGAAAATCTTACATAAGTTCCTCCATAGTCAGGGATGTTATCAGAAATGGTGGGGATTACACTGGATTGGTCCCTGAATCTGTTAGGGTTTCTTCTTAAAATAGAATTAGATACCCAACTATACTTCTTCTAATATTGGGCTATCTAATCAAGTTCATATAGTAGTATTGTGAGAAAATACAACAAAATAAGGGTCGTTCACAACAAATTTTGATTACTTGCTTATTTATCGGATATTATTGTAGGAAATTACATATAAATGTTGATTAACCCCAAAATCAAATCCACATCATATTTAATAAAGCAATTGCCCACGCTTACAGTTTTTATTGATCGTGACTTTAAGATTATCCATGCTTCGGACAAATGGCTTTTTACATTTGGCGAAAATAGCGGTGCCATTCTTGGACGTAGTCTTTTCGATATTTTTCCTGACTTGAGCATAAAATGGCAAACGGTTCTTAAAGAATGCTTTGAAGGAAAGGCAAATCCAATGGGGGTACAAAAATACAAGGATACACAACTTAACGAAAAGTGGTACGAATGGTCCAACACATGTTGGTATGACGAAAAAGAGAATATTATTGGCGCTATAATTCAAATAAATGATGTAACTGAAGCCCTTGCAAATGAACTAGAACTTGAAAAAACTAGGGTACAGTTAAAGCATCAATCAGAAATATCTAAAACCGGAAGATGGGAATACGATATTTTAAAAGATGAGGTAACTTGGTGCGATATTACCAAGGCCATTCATGAAGTAAGTCCGGACTATGTTCCCAAATTGGATACCAGCATAGCGTTTTACAAAGAAGGTTATAGTAGAAATGCCATTTCCATGGCCATATTTGAGGCACAAGAGAAAGGAACCCCTTGGGGCATTAAACTACAGATTATAACGGCTACAGGAAAGGAAAAATGGGTTTTTGCTGCGGGTAAACCCCTTTATGAGAAAAGAAAACTAGTAGGTTTTACTGGGACCTTTCAAGATATTGATGAGCAGGTTCTTGCCAATGTGGAAACCAAAAAAAACGAAAAACTTTTAAGAACTCTGGTGGATAATTTGCCATTGAACGTATATGTAAAGGATATCCATTCCAAAAAGATTTTGGTTAACCGGGCAGAGTGCCTATCTCTGGGCGCAAAGAACGAAGCAGAGCTTTTAGGCAAGGATAATTTTGATATTTATGATTATAAAACTGCCAAAAAATTTACAGAACAAGATGTCAGGGTAATGTCCAGTCTAGAACCCATTCTTGGTGAAGAAGTAATCAGTACGAATAAGAGAGGAGTACAAACTACATTTCTAACTTCTAAAATACCCTTATTAGATGAAAAGGGAATTGCCAACGGACTTTTAGGCATCAGTTTGGATATCACCAATATCAAACAGAAAGAGAAAGAATTACGCAATTTGATCGATGTAACCTCTTTACAGAACAAAAAACTCATCAATTTTGCCCATATAGTCTCCCATAACCTTCGCTCTCATACTGCAAATTTTTCAATGCTATTGGACTTCTTGCAACATGAGGAGGACGAAAAGGAAAAAGCTAAAATATTGGAAATGCTAAATAGTTCATCTGGAAATTTATTGGAAACTATTGAAAACCTAAATGAAGTTTTGGCCATCAATACTAATATTAATATAGAAAAGAAAGAAGTTAATCTTTACGAAACGGTAAAAACAGTAAAGCATAATTTGGAAGAGTTCATAATGGAGAACGATGCCCAAATAGAAAATAATATACTTAATGATCAAACCATAAAGGTAATACCCCAATATCTAGACAGCATTTTGATAAACTTCATTACAAATGGAATTAAGTATAAACATCCTAAAAGAAAACCAAAAATCTCCTTAAACCTATTAAGAGAAGAACACTATTCGATATTGACCATAGCCGATAATGGTCTAGGGATAGACTTAAAAAAATATGGGAACAAACTTTTTGGGATGTACAAAACCTTTCATTCGCACGAAAATGCAAGGGGAATGGGTCTTTATATCACAAAAAATCAAATAGAGTCCATGGGGGGCAAAATAGAAGTTGAAAGTGAGGTAGGAACTGGTACTATATTTAAGATTTTTTTTAATGAAAAAAATTAAATTCATTGGAATTGTAGATGATGATCCAATTACCATTTTTGGCATAAAAAAAATGTTGAATTCCGTTGTGGAATGTGAAACTATTGAAGATTATCGCAATGGTAAAATTGCATTTGATTCCATAAATAAAAAAATTATAGGGAACGAAGACATCCCAGAAATCATATTTTTGGACATAAACATGCCAATTATGGATGGATGGCAATTCTTGGAAGAGTTTCTTAAACTGCCCATTAAAAAAAGAGTACGTATAAATATTGTTACTTCCTCCATCGATCCTTATGATAGAAAAAAATGGGAGTGTTTCAAGGATAAAACACATCATTTAATAACCTTTAACAACAAACCCATTAAAAGAAATGAAATAGCAGAAATTACAAAGGTTGCCTAAATTGAGCGTTTGGTGATTTTGGCTACTTTTGCAATGAACACATCAAATTATATCATTACTTGATGAAGTTTATTGTAATGAAAAAAAATTATACAACACTATGCTTGGCGTTATTTCTTATCGCCTGTGAAAACAAGACCGAGGATGTAGAGCTGGATTTTCCTACTACTTTTGAAACCTCTAAAGGCACTGAAACCGCAACTTATGAAGAAGCGGTTGATTTCTATTTGAAATTGGCAAAGGAATTTCCAGAAATAAATACCCAAACTATTGGAACAACGGATAGTGGCCTTCCGCTTCACCTTGTGACTTATAATGTAGATGGGGATTTCAATTTCAATAAAATAAATAAGGAAAAAACAGTTTTCTTTATCAACAATGGGATTCATCCTGGTGAAAGTGACGGAATTGATGCCACCATGTTGCTCTATCGGGATTTGGCTAGTGGAAAAATACCAGCACCAGTAAACACCGTAATGGTTACCATACCAATTTACAATATTGGTGGCTCCCTAAATAGAAATTCAACTTCACGGGCGAACCAAAACGGACCAAAATCCTATGGTTTTCGTGGAAATGCACTCAATTACGATTTAAACAGGGATTTTATCAAAACGGATTCCAGAAACACCAGGACCTTTGCCCAAATTTTTCATTTGGTCAAGCCCGATGTATTCGTTGATAACCATGTGAGCAATGGCGCGGACTATCAATATACATTGACGCATCTATTTACCCAACACAACAAATTGGACACAGATTTGGGCACATATATCCATGAAAACTTTATGCCGGCCTTGGAAGACTCCCTAGCTCAGGAGAATTGGGATATTACGCCCTATGTAAACGTGTTTAACAAGCCTCCTGAAATTGGCTTTTCCCAGTTTATGGACCACCCTAGATACTCTACGGGGTATACCACGCTTTGGAATACCCTAGGAATGATGGTTGAAACCCATATGTTAAAACCATACAAGAAAAGAGTGGAGGGCACTTATGAATTGATGAAAAAAATGATAGTTCTTACCGAAAAGGATGGCAAGACTATCAAGGAGCTGAGAAACAAAGCCAAATTAGCTTTTTTAGAAAAGGAATATTACCCCATTAAGTGGGCAGTGGATAGTTCTAAAGTTTCCAAAATCTCATTTAAAGGATTTCAAGCAGATACTATTTTAAGCCAAGTAACAGGTTTTGAACGATTAAAATACAATCGGGAAAAGCCCACAACAAAGGAAGTCATTTATTACGATTATTATCAAGCAGTGGACTCCATTAAAATTCCCGAAGCATATCTCATAAAAAAAGAATGGAAAGACATAGTAGACTTGCTAAATTTAAATGGAATAAAGTTCGATCTTGTTGAAAAGGATACCATTAACCAGGTTGAATCCTACAGGATTGAAAGTTTCGAAACCTTCAATAGACCATTTGAAGGTCATTATTTGCACTACAATACCAAGGTATCATCTGCCTTGGAAAATGTCTTGTTCAAGTCCGGTGACATTATTGTGCCCACTGATCAAGACGGTATTAGATATCTATTGGAAACTTTGGAACCCATTGCTGTAGATTCATTCTTCAACTGGAATTTTTTTGATACCATTTTACAACAAAAAGAGGGATTTTCCCCATACGTCTTTGAAGATACCGCACTTAAAATACTCCAAAACGATTTAGTTTTAAAACAAGAATTTGAAGCTAAAAAGGAGAAGGAAAAATCATTTTCACAAAATTGGTACGAACAACTAGATTGGATCTTCAAAAAATCTGAGCTTTACGAAAAGGCTCACAACCAATATCCTGTTTACAGGGTTTTGAAAAATTCATATCGAGAAAATGGAACAACACCTTAATCGCCTTCAAACAAAATTTTAATATTCACATATGAGTTTTGTAAGGCCTTTTGAATCTTTTTAGGGCCTTTCCATTTTACCTTAACGATACCCTCCTTTTTCTCAGGCTTAAGTTTTCCGGAATAATCGGTCTTCATGGCATACCAATGTACTTGTTTTA
>JAUIGC010000266.1 GCA_030429835.1 Bacteroidia bacterium | reverse complement strand
GTCAAACCTGTGGACACCGTGGATACCCGATGGAAAATGTTCACCTATGATATGGGCAACATATTCAAGGGGGTTGGTCACTCCTATTCCAGACCATTTCATTGGAAAGGGGAGCAATGGGCCGATTTTGGAATGGTCGTGGGTGGAACAGGGCTTGTTTACGTTTTTGACGACAATACCTCAAGGTTTATTCGCAACAATAGGGAAGGTGTCCCCAGATGGATCAGGGACTATGGAACAAGTTATGGAAGTCCCGAAAACAATTATATTGCAACTTCTGCAGTTTATTTTACCGGACTTATACTCAAAGACGAAAAATTACGAAGGACCGGGGTTCTATTAATATCATCGGCCACTTCTGCAGGTCTTTTACAACAAGTTCTAAAATCCGTTGTTGGAAGGGCAAGGCCAGTGGCAAATTTAGGAAAGGATACATTTGACCCTTTCAATTCCAGTAGAAACTTTCACTCCTTTCCTTCAGGCCATGCTATATTAGCCTTTACAAATGCTTATGCCATTGCGAAACAGTTTAAAAATCCGTGGCTCAAGGCCGGTATCTATACGGTGGGTGCCATTCCTGGAATTTCTAGGGTTTGGGACGGCCAACACTGGTTAAGCGACATGGTCTTTGCCTTTGCCATCAGTATTGCAACCGTAGAGTCCATTGACCGTTATTTAGATTCCAAGTACGATCAAAAATATAATGACCAAAGTAAAAAGCTAAGCTGGAACCTTACTTTCGGACCTGGACAAGTGGGTCTCAACATTGAATTTTAGCGGTTATTTGGCGAAGTATACATAAATAGCTACAACAATGGCCACAATTACCAAGCCAACGTGCTTTACATACTTATAGGGCGATATATCAACCTGTTGGGTATACCTTAGTTCGTAATTCTCCTTTCTTGGATAAATTTTACCTATAATCAACATAATAACGCAATTCATCACAAAAAGGATGGCCATGACATGCAAATAATGTGGGTACGCCTCAGCCCCAACCAGCGTTAATTCGCTCGGATCTGTAATACCCGATGCTTTCGCCGCCTGCAAAGCTTGCTCCCTTAAGTTGGGCCCTATCATAAACTCACTGATGATATAAAGTACAGAACCTGAAATAATCCCAATTTTTGCGGCGATTGCCGGTACCCTTTTGGTTAAATAACCAATTACAATGATGGTAAAAATAGGTATGCTGTAGATACCGTTGATTTTCTGCAAATAATTGAAAAGGCTCCCAGCATCGGCCACTAAGGGAGCAATGAACATGGCCGCCAAGGCCAAACATATGCCAAAAATCTTCCCGTACTTTACAATAGTAGCTTCGGATGCATCCTTATTGATGTGCTGTTTATAAATATCGATACCGAACAGTGTAACCGAACTGTTCAACACGCTATTGAATGAACTCAAAATGGCCCCGAACAACACCGCGGCAAAGAAGCCGACCAATGCTTTTGGGAGAACCGCACGTACCAATTCTGGATAGGCAAGGTCGCTCGATGCCAATCCTCCTTCGAAATAATAATAGGCAATCATTCCCGGTAACACCAATATAATAGGACCTAAAATCTTTAGGAAAGCGGCCAAGAGCAATCCTTTTTGACCCTCGGCCAAATTTTTAGCGCCCAAAGCTCTTTGAATAATCTGTTGGTTGGTACCCCAATAAAACAACTGGACCAACATCATCCCTGTAAAAATGGTAGCAAAAGGAACTTCCTGTCCCTTATCCCCAGTAGAGTCGAACCTTTCTGGATTGGAGCTGATCAAAACATCTAGACCCTGGGTGACACTTCCATCGCCAATGGCCATTAAACCAAAAACAGGTATCATAATACCTCCGATGATAAGTCCAATGGCATTAATACTATCAGATACAGCAACCGCTTTTAATCCACCAAAAACGGCATAAATAGATCCTATGATTCCTATGCCCCAAATACAATAGACCAAAGCGGCCGATTCTGAAATATTGAACATTCCCGGAACATCGAACATACCGCTAATGGCCACCGATCCGGAGTATAAAATAACTGGTAATAACACGATTACATAGCCGGTTAGGAACAGGGCAGATGTGATAGTCTTGGTGGCTACATCAAATCGTTCCGCCAAAAATTGGGGAACAGTGGTCAGTCCGCCTTTCAAATACCTGGGCAATAAAAACACTGCCGTTACCACCATCGCCATTGCGGCAAGGGTTTCCCAAGCCATAACCGATAACCCATCCTTATAGGCACTACCGTTAAGGCCAACAATCTGTTCAGTGGATAGATTGGTGAGTAAGAGGGATCCTGCAATAACACCAGCTGTTAAGCTCCTACCCCCTAAAAAATAACCATCAGACGATTTTTCATTAGTGCTTCGCGTAGCGTACCAGGCTATAATCGCCACAAGTAATGTAAAGCCGAGAAAGGAAAATACTGCAAGAAAATCCATAAAGAGGGAATTAGTTGGTTATTATAGTTTGATTCTTTTTTGCGCCCTGCTTTTCAAATATTTAGAATCCCATCTAAATACGAAGAAGCTCATAAATTATGAAATTTGCATAAAAGGACGGCAACTAATATAATACATACAATATTAGCCTACACATTTTACCGATTAAATAAGAAAAACTTTTGCTACATTTAAAAAATAACAACCAAATGTCATTCTATATGAAACGTCTTTTCCAATTGTTCCTTGTGCTTTTTTCCCTATGCCTAACTGCACAAACAAATTCAATAAAAAACAGTCCAGCCCTTATAACCGCTAATCCATCCTCACAGGGAATGTCCCCGGAAAGATTGGATAGAATTGACCTGATGTTGAAAAACGAAATCTCAAAAGGCAATTTGCCCGGGGCAGTAGCACTTATAGCCCGTAACGGTAAAATCGTATTTCATGAAGCGTATGGGATGGCCAAAGCAGAAAAAGGAAAGGAGATGGAAAAGGATGCCATTTTTAGAATCGCTTCACAAACAAAGGCCATTACCGCAACGGCCGTAATGATGCTTTGGGAGGAAGGTAAGTTCAAATTGGACGACCCTATTTCAAAGTATATACCCCAATTTGAAGCAGCCCAGATATTGGACACATTTAACGAAGCCGACTCTACCTACACAACCAAACACGCAGAGAATCAAATTACCATTAGGGACCTCATCACACATACTTCGGGCATTGGCTATGGAATGATTGATGGCGACGAACGTTTTAGAAAAATTTATGCGAAGGCCGGCATCATCGATGCCTTTACTTCTAAAGAGATTTTAATTGGTGATAATATAAAAAAGTTGGCTTCACTTCCTTTGCATCATGAACCTGGCGAAGCATGGACCTATAGCGAAGGTCTCGACGTACTTGGATATTTAATAGAAATTGTTTCAGGTATGCCCTTTGACGAATTTTTAAGTAAGCGAATTTTTGAGCCCTTGCAGATGACCGATACTTATTTTTATCTACCAAAAGATAAAGCGGACAGATTGGTTTCGGTTCAATACAAAGACGGGAACAAATGGAAAAATTTTAGCACCCCCGTTTTTGATATAGACTACCCCAATAGCGGAGGAACGTTCTTCTC
>JAUIGC010000265.1 GCA_030429835.1 Bacteroidia bacterium | reverse complement strand
CACAATCAGTTTAAACTTTCCCATAAATTTTTTTTCATTAAGAAGAACGTTAAAGATAACATTCAAGTATCACAAAAGGGTTAAACGGGCCAAATAGTCGTCATTTAAACCTTGTTTTAGCATCTCGCATTCGAACCCATTATAACTGGCGGCCCTCTTTAAGGTATTAAAATCTACGTATAACCAGTCAAAAGGTTCACTTTCTTCATTTTTATAGGACATGGTGAAGGTAACCTCACCATAGTAGTCCACATCCTGCGGTATCCAATAGCCCCCATCTTCATCGTCCGACTCGTACATATACAAAATATCACTTGAATCCAGTAAAACCTGACCGTTTGAATGTAACAACTTTTTCATTTGATTCAAGTATTGGTCCAACTTTTTAAGTTTCCCTGCAATTCCAATACCGTTCATCAACATTAGTAGGGTATCGTACTTTTCGTTTCGTAGGTTTAAAAAATCGTCATTCAATGTTTTCAAAAGGCCCCTTTCCTTACATACTTCAATAGCTCCTGGCGATTTGTCCAAACCAGTAACAACAAATCCCTTATCCTGTAAATAAAGGCTATGACTTCCTGCACCGCAACCTACATCAAGTACCGTGCCCTTACAGTTTTTCAAAGCAGTTTGTTCCAAATGCGGCATTTGCTCAAAGTTCCTGAACATATAGGAAAGCGGTAATACATCCGCCTCATCTAGGGTAGATTGTGTAACGATGTCCTCCGTATATTCCAGCTTATGATAATCCAAAAGGGCCTTGCCCAAAATATCTTTTGACAAAAGGTTTTAATTTTAGTCTACAAAAATCTTCTATTTGAAGGTACTTGCCTAGTTTTATGGCGAAAATTTGGATTATGGATAAAGTGCTAGGGCAACTGTCGCAGATGGCCGCAGATAAAAAGACAGAAAACAAGAAGTTTTTTGCCAAATTAAAGAAGAAGCCGCCCAAAAATCTGGATTATATCATGCAGGAACTGCATGAAGCCGAATTTGAGCAGACAGATTGCCTTACCTGTGCCAATTGTTGTAAGACCACGGGACCTTTGTTCACCAACGTCGATATTGAGAGAATTGCAAAACATCTAAGGTTAAAACCACAACAATTTATTGATACGTATTTACGGATTGATGAGGAAAACGATTATGTGCTGCAAAAGGTACCCTGTGCCTTTTTGGGACCTAATAACTATTGTTCCATTTACGAGGTGCGTCCAAAAGCATGCAGGGAGTTTCCTCATACCGACCGTAAAAAGTTTCAACAGATCAGCCACTTGACCATAAAAAATGTAGCCATTTGCCCGGCAGCCTTTAATATTGTAGAGGAAATGAAGAAGCGGATTCCAGTCTGATGGTATAAAGAATAGTTCCCTATTTTGTATATTTAGTATTATGGAGCAGTTGATTCAATACTTCGAAAATATTCCTTCCGCACACCGTTCCCTGATACTGGTTGGTGGGATTACTTTTTTTTGGATTTTGGAAGGTGTTGTTCCCCTCTTCACCGTAAAGTACAAGAAATGGCGGCACGCCCTTCCTAATTTCTTTTTTACCCTAACAACTATCTTGGTCAATTTTCCGTTGGCGTTCTTGCTTCTCAAAACCTCTGATTGGACGGTTACCAATGATTTTGGTATCATTAACTGGTTACCGGCCATGCCCTTATGGCTCTACGTGTTGATAGGTTTAATGTTGTTGGATTTTATTGGGGCCTATTTGGCCCATTGGGTGGAACATAAGGTAAAACCTTTGTGGATGGTTCATTTGGTGCACCATTCCGATCATCATGTAGATACGACCACGGCCAATAGGCACCATCCTTTTGAATCTCTGATTCGGTATGTTTTTACATTAGTGGGTGTATTTGTGGTGGGCGCGCCCATAGGAATCATCATGTTATACCAGAGCTTATCCGTGGTTCTTTCGCAGTTCAACCACGCCAATATTAAGTTGCCACGTAATTTGGATAGACTTTTGAGTTATGTGCTTGTTTCCCCGGACATGCACAAGGTACATCATCACTATGTATTGCCTTATACCGATAGCAATTATGGGAACATTTTTGCTATTTGGGACCGATTATTCGGTACCTACATGTACCTGGATAGGGATTCTATTGTATATGGGGTGGATACCTTTCCAGATGAAAGGGAGAATTCCAGTATTTCTGGCTTGCTTAAACAACCCTTTCACAAGTACCGAAGGCCTACGACGGTCAATCGTACATCAAATACTTAGCTCTTATTTTCTTGAATTTTTCCAGTTCCGGCTGCCAGGAATTTTTTATTTCAGCTTCTGTAAGTCCGGCCTCAATTTGTTTTTGAAGTTCAGCGGTGCCTGCATGCTTCGTAAATCCAGAAGTGATGAAGAATTTGCTTTTGTCCGGCGTATTATTATAGGCATCTAGGAGCCATTGGAGGGATACTTCTTTAATTCTCGGGGTGTTGGAGAGGTCTTTTCCATAACATGTTTTTCCTTCTTCCTTGGGGTATTTACTTCCAAAATTGGGTTCGGGCACATAGGAAAAATCGTAAGCCGTGGAATCCATAAAAGATGCCCCATAACGCTGAAATTGATATTCCGTACCGCGACCAGCATTGACATTCGTTCCTTCAAAAAGGCCAAGACTTGGGTATAGATTAATAGAAGTGTCATTTGGTAAATTGGGGGACGGGCGTATTGGAATATGATAAAAACTGTCGTGTGTCCAGTTTTTTAGCGGAATTACGGTGAGATTACATCTTTTGCCCCCTTCCAACCAACTTTCACCATTAATCATGTTGGCATATTCACCAATGGACATCCCATAAACCAACGGTATTTCATTCATACCCAAAAATCCGGAATGTTCTTTTTGCATGGTGGGGCCGTCCACATAATGTGCATTGGGGTTGGGTCTATCCAGCACCAAAACGGGAACATTACTTTCTGCACAGGCTTCCATGATCAATTGCAGTGTAGCAATGTAGGTGTAAAAACGGGTACCTACATCTTGTATATCGAATACCACTATGTCCAGTCCCTTCAATTGTTCAGGGGTGGGTTTTCTGTTCTTTCCATAGAGGGAAACAATGGGTAGTCCCGTTTCTTGGTCCAATTTGTCTTCTACCTTTTCTCCGGCAACGGCCTTGCCCCTAAATCCGTGTTCAGGGGAAAACACTTTTTTAATGTCGATTCCTAGATGGAGTAGAGAATCCACTAGGTGGGTATAGCCATCACCCTTAAAAATGACCGAAGTTTGGTTCGCCACAATTCCTACTGCTTTTCCCTGCAACAGGGGAACATACTCTTCGGTTCTGTTCGCGGCTACCTGGATGGAATCGGTATCCTTTCCTGCTATTTTTGATGTTGTCGATTTAGCGGTATCCACATTTTTGCTTCTGGAGTTTCCGCACGAGAGGCAAATCAAAAGAGATAAAAAAAGGGTATTTTTGAATCGGTATAAAAACAACATCATTTGAACTTAGAATATTTTATCGCCAAACGGCTTATTACGGGCAAGGAGCATAAAATTAGTATTTCCGCACCAATAATAAAAATAGCCATTGCCGCCATTTCCATTGGTGTT
>JAUIGC010000040.1 GCA_030429835.1 Bacteroidia bacterium | reverse complement strand
AGGTTTACAAATGTATTTTGTGTTTGGAAGGTTACACCATCCAAACTGTATTGATAGGGAGCCGTTCCTCCCGTGGCCGAAACGGTCAAAGTGGAAGTTGACGAATCCGCACAAATGATATCCGTGTGGGACGCCGATATGGATGGAGTACCCAAAAATTCAATTTCTACGGAATTGGAAATGGCATAACAGCCGCTGTCATCAAAAACGATGAATTCATAGATTCCTGCATCCGAAGCATCTGAGAAGGTAAAGTTGCTGGCCGTCTGAATATCCGTTACCAGAATATTCAGGATATTTGGCGGACTTGGATACAAATCGGTTCCATCCTTGCTCCATATGGCCATAAAATAGTCGGGATTGGGTTGACCACCGTTTGGCGTAAGCGTTATTACTCCTGGGTTACAGGTAATGTTATCCGTGGTAACCGCGGTCAAAGTAAGTTCAGGTACTTCAGGTACCGTGATGTTCTGGGTATCCGTACAACCATCATCGGTAGTGGTAATAACGATATAATTACCTGCATTTACGCTGGTAAATGAATAAGTATTATCGGGAGAAATCAACTGACTGTCTATGAAAGTTCCCAAGCCGCCGTTGCTACCATCGTCCAAACGAAGTTCATAACTATAATTTGGTAGAACGTTCAAAGCTTGGATATCAATGGCACCAGGCTCACCGCATTCCGCAGTGATAGGTGTAATGTTTACCTGAAAGTCGCGTTCCAATATACCTATGTCTTCCGTTGTGAATATACAGGCACCGTTCAATGGATCTCCGGTCATAGGATCTAGCTGTGTTACTTCCACATAGTAGGATCCACTGGTGGTTATGTCAAAACTGGGTCCGTTGTTGGCAGAAAAAGGTACTACTACGGAATCATCTGAAGCATCCACCAATTGAAAGCCATATCCCGATCCAACATTGGTGATTCGTATATTTCCGGGAGTGCTGCAAAGTATATCTTCTGAAGTGAAATCAACATCCAAGGTATTTTTGAACACATTGAAATAGAAACGGCTAAAACACCCGTTCAAATAATTGATGACCACGCGATATTCACCACTATCTGTTATCGTAAAGTTGTCCTGTTCTGCTAGATTTGTCCAAGAACAGTTTCCGGCCTTATTGGCACAATCATCCCCAGGGTCTGGAACTCCCGTGGGACAACCGGCTAAAACTTGCCATTGAATGCTTTGGGCGTCCGAAATTCCCAATTGAATGGTAGCCTCGTCATTTTCGCCACATAAGAATATTTTGGGAAGCAGGTCCCCATCAACGGAACAGGTTACGATTTCCCCTTGAATATCATTATCGGGATTTGGATCCGCATTGACCATATTGAAATAGTCTATTATGGGGTTAGTCTGGGTAGTCCCAAAACGTTCAACGGTAATCAGTTCTACCAAGTCCACACATCCTGAAGCACCGGATTTTTCAACGATGTAGTTTCCTATATCAGTTACCAAAAGGGTCCCAGGATTATTGTCCGGATCACCGTCGTTGATTGCGGTTTCCCCTGCGTCTATCAGTCCGTTTCCATTGGCATCGATTGCCCATGTGTAGGTCGTGAACCCAGTACCTGCGGTTAAAATGGCAAAATCACCACACAACTGAACTGTACGGGCTACGTTACAATTTGCCAAATCGCTTAAAATATCGTTGGTAGCCACTTGAGGAGGTAGGTCACAAGGGGAGGTTGAATTGGCCCCTCCCTCATCCGTAAAGGTTGCGGGATTCAGTACACCTTGGTAGGTAGAATAGGCCTCATTGAGCAAGGTTCCCGAGCAGGCATCTATAAAATCTGAACAGTTACCCGATAGGGTCACCATAATTCGAATAGTGTATTCCGGGTCTCCCACTTCCACTAGATTATCGGGCACCTGAAATACAATCTCATTGGTCACCGGATTGTGATTGGAGGTGACCCCGGGAGCATCGGAAGTATTGATGCCATCCAAGGCAACATTGGCAGGAAGTATATTTCTTATGGAATAGTTAGTGGCATCGTCATCGCCCGTATTTTGAAAACGGAGTACATATTGAAACGATTGCCCAAGATTGATGGACTGTCCAGTCAAAGAAGAACCGCCCAAGTTTTCTGAAATATTGCCCAGCAAAATTTCTGGAGCGAACACCTGAACGTAAGATGCTGCATTTACAGTACCGTCAACAGGGTCTACTGCAGGAACACCTGCCCCATATACACCATCATCGCCACCATCGGCATTAGCATCCTTATAAAATTCGTTGGCATCGCTACAGCCATCATCATCACTGTCCAAATCCAAATGATCGGGGATTCCATCATTATCGGTATCGCAACCTGCGGTCAAAAGGACCCCACGCATATTGGTTGGCCCAACCACCTGTTGCCCGACAGTAAATGTATTGCTTCCGGAAGGGTTCCAAGAAACGGGAGCCGGCGGTGTATCGAGTACCATGGGTTCTAAAGGACCGTTGGAACTTCTGGCCCCAAAAATCTGAAATTGTCCGGCTTGATCGATGATAATTCGTATTGTTGGATTGCCGTTGGAGCCGTTAACCGTCCAAATATTCGGGTTTCCGGATTCTCCATAGGTCGTTCCATCCATAAAACGGGCGAAATTACCCGCGGCCCCAAGTTGAAATTGAATTTCCCCAGCTACGTCGTTCCCGTTCAGGTTCAGGTTGAACGAGTTGTCCACGCTGAAAATATCCACTACCAAATAGTTGTCCACACTGACCAAAGGGCTCGTATGACCGTTACCATTGGCAATGTTGAAGGCTAGGGTATCACATTCGTCCTCGTCATAAATACCATCGTTGTCGTCATCAAGATCAGTGATATCTTTTATACCGTCATTATCGGAGTCGTTATGTACCGTAATTAATGCGGTAGGCCTGTCCGGGGTTGTATTGGTATCTATTTGGTCCTGAGTGTTGGTAACGGTATTAATCAAGCTTAATAGAGGCAAGATGTTAATTTCATCTGCACGTACGGTAAGCTCCAATTGTGCCACATCACCACCGTCCAAGGTGCCGATGTTCCATGTATTACCGCTCCATGTTCCATGAATGGTGAAAGCATTTTCCAAAGTCAGTCCGGCTGGAATATTGTCCGTAATTTGTAAGTTGGTTACAGGTCCAAGCCCATTGTTTTTCACCCTAATAGTAAATGTTGCCGTTTCACCCTCCATAATTTCATTGCGGTCCACGGTTTTTGTAAGAAATACATCCGGATCGCAATAAAGTGCCTGGATAGTGTTACTGTCATAGGTACATGGGCCTTTGGTGCCCCTTACAAAGAAATCGCCGGCTCCGGATGGTGCGTAGCTGGGGCCATTGGCTCCGGGAATCAATTGTCCGTCCTCGTACCACTGATAGGCATCGAAATTTCCTGTGGCTTCAAAAATTTCCGACCCAACGAAGCAACCAGTGCCGCCCCTAATTTCAAGAGTAACCTCTGGAACCGTATCGAAACCAGAAAAGTAACCTGCTACTCCTTGATTGTTATTTACACCAAAAAATCCAACGGCCATGGGCCCGGTGGATTGTACGCTTACATCACCATTTAAATTGGGGATGTAAAACGTTTTCCAGTCCGAGGATCCCGTCACTGATTGGGAGGAAGGTAAGGAAACGACGCCATTACCATCGGTCACTACAATATTAGAGTCTGGCGTATTGACCGCAGCTATGATGGTTATTCCGCCAGTAACCGTTGTTCCTGCAATGTTCCTAATATTAGGAATGTTATCCATTACATCTGGCAGCAAACAATTTACAGGGGCCACAAAGTTCAACCCCGCTGTTTGGGCACCGCTACTTCCGGCCAAACACTGGTAAGCGTAAACATTTTTTGAGGATTGCACGAACATGTTAGCACCTACTGAATTTGAGGAATAGTAGCTGCTAGGAATTTCAAAAAAGTCTCCATTATTCAATGTAGCCAAGGGTGTTGCATTTCCATTGACAAAAATTTGGGTGTTGTCCTCCGTAGCAATTAATAAAGGAAACTCTGTCCACCCATTGGTGTTACCGTTACCCCGTACAAATACATAGTCCTTTCCAAGACGGTTTTCAGGTACAGGCTGGTCAATACCGGCATCCCTGTTGCTGTTGTTTACTTGGCGACCAAAGTTGACCGAACCGTTACTTATGACGATATCCTTGTCAGATTCAATAGAAGCCCCTATCCATCCTTGCTGTTGCGCTAGAGAAGGCGGATTAACATTTCCAACATAGTTTTCAAATACAAAGGATTCGTTCGCATCTAAGGTAATGGTGTACGTATCGGCCGTAATGGCATTGGCATTATTTCCTATTCGAAAAGTACAATTGGGATCATAACCAAAGAGCCTAACAGTTGTATTGTCCTCTGTAGCCATGATACCAAGGGTGTTGGATTTTGAACCGTGCCTTCCTCCTAGATTGGGAACACCGCCCCATTTGAATCGGGTACCCAATGCCTGCCTACCTTTAGCGGTTAAGGATGCCGCTTGCGCAGAGGATTTTCCACGATAGTTTACGTAGAATCGGTTACCACTGGGAGATTCAAAACGTAACCCACTATTGTTCAATACAACACCAGTATTGGCATTGTTTACTAAGGTAATGTTGTTGTCCCCATTAGCCAGGGTCCAAGTGGCCGGACTAATGTTTGAAATATTAAAGGTGGCTATGGCTGTTGGGTTTGTACCTCTATAGGCATTCACCGTAAAGGTGGTGGGTTCAGGTGTGGAGAGATAAATGGCCTGTTCCTGTATACCTTGATTGTTTTGTCCTTGTTTTAGGGGTGGTAAGTAGTGAAGGTCGCTCAACTGGGCATTTCCTGTTACACCAATGACAAGTAATAAAACAAAAAGAATTTTTTTCATTTTTATAAAAAAGTGAGTTATAACCCTCAAAAAAAGCCTATTCATTGGTTTTGAGCAATGTATTGTTGCCAATGCCTTTTATTCTGTGGTAGCGAATTACTTTATTGTAGTTTAATCTTTTCTTAAGCCCGATAAAGTCAATAGTTTATCGACAAAACGTGTAGTTTATCGTAGTGCATCGATTGTTGTATCTTTAATATTGAATTGAAGTGCTATGGAAGAAAAATTGATGTCAAAGAAAAAGCCTGCGTATCCCGTAAGTGAGGCCTTGGACGGCTACCTGAAACATTACAATAGGAAAAGTGAAATTCCCATTTTCTATGATGATTTGCTCCGATTTTCCGGCTCGGTAGTGGTATACGACAATAATGATGAAGATACCCTTTGGATCAGGGTATATTATTCCGAATTTGATAGAAAGGAAATAGATGACAGTTTAAAAAAAGTGTATTCCATTCTCCATTCTGATGGTAGTAACAACATTCATCAATATCTCAATGTAGATGCTGTTGACTTTTGCACTTTTGGAAACTCCAAACCTTTCAGAATTAAAATTAGGAATATCCTAAACGACAACTTTACATATTTCTATATCAAGCGTACCGATGCTTCCAGAATATACGGTTTGGAGCTGGAGCATATGCTGTCCCCTTATAACCTCAATTTTTTGGTATATAAGGATACCTTAATAGAAGAACATATTGCCGGTATACCTGGGGACGAATTCATTAAGAACATGCTCCCAAAATGCTCCGAGCCGGAAAAGGCCCAATTGGCCAAGGAGTTTGTAAAATTTAATGAGCGCTGTATGATACGACTTTTGGGAGATATGCGCTCATATAACTATGTAATCGTACCTACACACGATTTTGACCATGTAGTTTACAAGATTAGGGCCATAGATTTTGACCAGCAGTGTTTCGAAGGAAAGCTGAAGGTTTATAGGCCTCAATTTTTTAAGGAGAATTTTCAGATGGTGGAAATGGTTCGTAAAAAGTTATTAAGGGATTCCGTTGACCAGTATAAACTAGAGGAACGGTCCATGGTAGCCAAGCGTATATTGAGTTCTGGAAATCGGATTAAGAAACTTCGGGCGATTTGTAGAGAGGATACTATTTCCACGGAGGAAAATATAGCCTTGCTAAAAGACCAGATAGGGAACTTGACATCGGACCCCAATTTTGCCAAATGTGAGACCATGGGCGAAGTTTTGGATCTTGCCCTAAATTTTGTTCGAAGGAACTACGAGGATGTAAGTATGAAACAGATTATCGAACAGAATATTAAAATTTAGTTATAAGGTAATTATATAGGTAAAATTTGATTGAAAAAACATAAATTTTTGATAATCTAATATTTGAAATCAATTTCCTTGCCATCAACCATCAACCATCAACCATCAACTCTTCTGCTCCTTGTTGAAATATACTAGGTAATAATACATTTGACGTTCCTCGTCCCACCCCTTTTCCACAAACTTTTCGGCCGACTCCGGATTTATGAAATCCAACTTGATTTGAATATTCGTGTCCAAGTTAATGACGTTTTTTATTTTTTTTCGGGCATCGGAAACAGCCTTGTTTGCAATATCAAAGTTGGAAACATCTTCAATGCTGTATTTTGGACCTTTTTCGACCTTATAGTGTTTAAATTCCGGGATCAGAGCAGGGTTTTCCATAACCTCGTTTAGAAAGTTCGTCTCTTCAAAAGCATCGTTCTTCGCAAAATGGTTTACTGCACGATTCATGAACAGGACTTCCTGCTGCTTGTCCTCGGCGGGTAATACCACATCTTTGGCGAAGTTTTGACAGAACTTCAGGTAGTTTTTTGTTTTGAAATTGTCATCCGATAATGGAACAACACTTAGAAAATTTTCCAGCCAATATTTGGTATCATATTTATTACTGTCCACGGACAGCACCTTATAACCATCTTCCTTATTCACATTGAAAATAAGGCAGCCCTTGTCCAACTTATTGATATTTATACCCTGTTGT
The DNA here is from genome assembly GCA_030429835.1 of Bacteroidia bacterium. Lineage (GTDB taxonomy): Bacteria > Bacteroidota > Bacteroidia > Flavobacteriales > Flavobacteriaceae > Maribacter. The sequence goes on along the minus strand of JAUIGC010000040.1, from coordinate 12,981 downwards.
ACAATGATATCCAAATTGGATTCATTTTCCTTGAACTGAAGAAAATCGTGTTTCAGCTCACTCTTGAATATTCCTATGGCATCCACCTTTTCATTATCCAAATGGACCCCCGTCAGATAAGTTACGTAGACCTCACCACTTTTGATATGAGGGTGATTGGATTGCTCAAATAATAGGGTAGCAATTTTCTTGGAGGCCGTATGGGAATTGGAAGGATCTGCAAAAACTTGATTCGCCAATTTGTAGAGTTCATTGAACTCCACATCCACCTCATTGGATAATTTATAATAATTTTCCTCCTTTTCCCTAAAGGGTTTAAAAAAATATTCCTTCAGTAAACCGGTTGTCTCATCGTTCAGGGCAAAAGGTTCTGCAGAGAGAAAAATACCCTCTCCTTTGTTTTTGTTTCCAACTCTGTGGATGGAAATATGTTCAATTTGGGTAGCATACAGGTTGATCATAGGTGTTCTAAGCGATTTGTAAGTATGAATTTTTTGGAGCTAGTTCCAGTTTTCGTCAAAGTCCAGGTCATCGTAATTTTCGAAGGTGTCATCAAAATCAAAGGCACTGTTTTCCGACTCGAATTTTCTTTCCGGAGGCGACTCAGGTAGTTCCCCAAAACTAAAGAGCACATTGGGGTAGGCCTTTCCATCTTCTTTTTCAACGATATCCGCCAATTCCACAAAGAAGGTCCACATGTTCAAAAAATCATAGACATAAATCATTTTTGGGCTGTCCTCGGTGACTACATCCTCTAAAAATGTTTCGTTCATAAGGCGTACATCGGAGCCTGTTTCACTCATGTCGAACAAAGCAATTTCCTCATCCTGTTTCCAATTTTCGTCACAGGTGTAAAAAGAGGCCATTTCATTTCCCAAAAAGCCGAATGCTTGGGTGATGGCGTTATGAAACTCTTCTAAAGTATCGTGGGCTTCAATTTCCAAATCCCTGAAGATATCCTCTTCAGCATCCAGTATTATTCTGATTTTGTAGACCATGCCTTTATTTTTGTGGGAAGGCAAAGTTACAAAGTTTTAGGACTTATTTTAGGCTTTAGCGCATCTAAAACCAAATAGAACTGAACCCCGAATAAAATAGACGCTATAACGAGATGTAGTGGCTGACTGGTAAAGGGAAAATCCAAATAATACATGGCCATTCCAGAGAATGCCTCTATGACAACGAGGAAGAGTATCCAAACTATTTTTACGTGCCCGAGGTTTAATTTAAAGATCCTGTATGCTAAGAAAGCATTTACCAGTATAACTATGATGGAAAAACTACGATGTATGTAAAAAGTAATGGTTGGATCATTGAGCCATTGTCCTTTGGAATTCTCTCCCATGATTTCAATCTGATGGTCCACGAATTGCCTTACCTGCGTTCCAAGAACTATTTGAACAAGTGTTAGCATCAATGCAAAAGAGGCCAAAATAAGTGTAGTCCTATCATAAAAGATTCTTTTGTCTTCCTCATTTACCTTATATATGATATAAAGGAGCATGGCCACAATTAGCAAGGCCATGAGCATGTGCAATGTAATTTTTACAGGTTCCAAAACAGAATATACCACGGTGGCCCCAAGCCAGGCCTGAAAACCCATACCAAGCACCACTAACCAGGCTAGTATGGTAACCCGTTTCTCCTTTTTCCAATATTTTAAGGCTGCAAAAGCCAAGATTAGGGTAGCCAAGCCGGCCAAAGCCCCAAAAAGGCGATTGATATACTCTATCCAAGTGTGCCATGGGTTGAAAATGGCATAATTATGTTTCGTGTACAATTCCCAATTTGAGGAATTAAAAGTTGTGTTGGAGGTGAAATCTTCCTTGGCTACTTGAAGGGTTTCTTCCAAAATAATCACCTGTCCTTTCTTGTAAGCGTGCCCTGATTGCCATTGTAATTCGGCATCTTCTGTAGGAGGAATATAATAGCCAAAACATTTTGGCCAGTCCGGGCACCCCATGCCACTTCCTGTCATCCGTACGACAGCACCGGCGACTATGACCAAATACACCAATATAAGGGTCAATTTGGCAAGTTTTCTGAAAGAGGCTTTCATTTTTTTCGTTTAGGCAAAATTACCACTCTTTTGGAAAAAAGATATCTAAATGAACGGTTTATTGTCTTGTGTGAAGGTCTTCAAAAAAACCAAGTTTTAAGCCTCTGCACCATTTCATTTGGATAAGATCAATCCCATGGATACCCCCTTTTTAATCATAAATTCTTTGGCAGCTTCATATTCATTTGGGATTTCCCCTTCCAAAATTGCTTCTTTAATAGCGTCTTTTATGATCCCTATCTCTTTTGAAGGTTTTAGGTTAAAGGTTTCCATAATTTCTTCGCCAGAAACTGGTGGTTGAAAGTTTCTTATACGGTCCCGTTCCTCGACTTCCTTTATCTTATCACGGACCAATTTAAAGTTGTTCTTATACTTTCGCTGCTTTTTGGGGTTCTTGGTGGTAATATCCGCTTCGCATAAAGTCATTAAATCCTCAACGTGCTCTCCGGCATCAAAAACCAGTCTTCGCACAGCGGAATCCGTTACATGTTCCTCGGCCAAAATAATGGGTCGGGAACTTAGTAACACCAATTTCTGTACGACTTTCATTTTGTCGTTCAATGGCATTCGTAACCTTTTAAAAAGGGTGTACACCATTTTAGAACCTACGAATTCGTGACCATGAAAGGTCCAGCCAATTTTTTTGTTGAAGCGTTTTGTGGGGGCCTTTCCAATATCATGTAAGAGTGCTGCCCAGCGCAACCAAAGGTCATCCGTAGTCTTGGCAATGTTATCTACAACTTCCAAGGTATGCCAGAAATTGTCCTTATGGCGTTGCCCTTCTATTTCCTCAATTCCCTGTAAAACGGTCAACTCGGGCATAATAATCTCCAAGAGACCTGTTTTATGCAATAAAGAAAACCCATCGGAAGGTTTTCTGCACATTATGATTTTGTGGAGTTCTTCTACAATGCGCTCTTTGGAAATTATTTTGATTCGCTCCTTGTTCCTTGTTATCGCATCTAGCGATTCCGTTTGAATTCTAAAATTTAATTGTGCGGCAAACCGTATGGCCCTCATCATTCTCAAGGGGTCATCGGAATAGGTAATGTCCGGATCCAGGGGAGTTCTTATCAGCTTATTTTCCAAGTCTTCCAAGCCGGAAAAGGGGTCTAAAAGCGTTCCAAAATTCTTTTGGTTCAGCGAAATGGCCAAGGCATTGATTGTAAAATCCCTTCTTTTTTGATCCTCCTCCAAAGTGCCATCCTCTACGACAGGTTTCCTACTGTCCCTATGGTAACTTTCCTTTCGGGCACCTACAAATTCAAGCTCCAGCTCGCCATATTTGACCATAGCGGTGCCAAAATTTTTAAAAACGGAAACTTTAGGTTTGTCAAGAAGCTTCGAAGCCAATTCGTTTGCCAATGTAATACCACTACCTACAGCAACAATATCTATATCCTTGGCGGTTCCCTTTTTCAATAGGAAATCCCTAACGTATCCACCTATGACATAGGTGTCCAAATTAAGCTCGTCAGCTGTTTGACCAATAATTTTGAAAATTGGTTGGCTCAGTGCCTTTTTGTAGTCCATTCTGTATTCATCGGCATTATTCCCTAATCACTTTTACAAGTCCATCCATGCCCAGTTTAATAATTGAAGATGGGACTGCATTCTGATTTTCAGGCTCCAAATTTACCACATAGTCCACACCTGATAAAATGGCCGCATCAATTTCTTTAAAATTGATAGGTGTCTTTTGTCCCACAAGATTGGACGATGTCGCTACAATGGGTTTTTTATACTTACCAATGAGATATTGACAAAACTTATCGGAAGCCACCCTAATGGCCAGAGTATTGTCTTTGGCAACCAAGTTTGGTGCAATTCCTTTGGGTTTATCGTAAACAATTGTGGTAGGCTTGGTCGCCAAGTCCATAATATCATACGCCAAGTCTGGAACTTGCTCCACATACCTTTCCAACATGGCATCATTGGAAACAAGGCAGACCAGGGATTTGGCTTCTTTTATCCCCTTTAAGACAAATACTTTTTTTATTGCTTCTTCATTGGTAGCATCGCAACCAATGCCCCAAACGGAATCAGTAGGGTAGAGAATGAGCCCCCCATTTTGCAGCACTTCAATGGCTTTGTTTATTTCGTCCATCATCGCTTTATGCTTTGAGATTTATTTTGAAGTACTCTGAAACCGCTAACCATTGTGTACGGTTTTTGTCTTCGTCAACATTTTCTTTTTTAAGGGATTCCCTTTGTGAATTTATTATGGGAATTGGTTTTTGTGGGTTGAAATCGGATAATTTTGATCTGGTCCCCATAAGAAGTGACATAACTTTGAACCATAAATCATCCGCGCTAGGGGTTAGTTTTAGATACAGTTCTTCCTCGGTTACTTGTTCGGAAAGACTATCAATGGGATATAGAACACCACCAACACCTATTGGCAAAATGGCTTTTGAGTTAAATGGCTCATCCTTATTTTGTGTCCATTTTTTATACGGTAAAAGATTTCCAGCGTTGTCATGTTGAATGTACCTTACTTGGTTGGCGGAAATACAATCAGGATATTTTTGATGGTCTTTGTATAGCAATTCCAACCATTTTTGATGGTAAATGACATCATCGTCGCATGTAACTATGGTTTTATTTGGGAATTTTTCTAAGGTCAGGACTAATTTTCTGTGGGAGCAGGTTTGTGATGAGTATTGAATTTCAAAAGGGGTCCCTAAAAGTTTTGTAAGCTGTTCAGGCAACTTGCCCTTGAGGTCATGGTGTAACCAAAGAATTATTTTTTCTGGACGGACACTCTGATTTAAAAGACTGCGTACTACTATATGAAGAATGCGAAGTCTGGAGGGAATGGACGTAAAGGAAACAATGACTGGAATTTCTGTTTTATTATCAGTCCTCATCTTGTGTGAGGATTTCAATAAAAGCCTAATGGTATGGTAAATAGATTGAGGATATTCCTTTACCTTCATTTTAAATGTATAATAAGATTTAAAAGCATTTGATGTAAGAATGAACAATAGCAATATAAAAAACCAAAGATACAGGAAGACTTTTATATTTTTGTCAAACTATGACGGATACATCAGAGGACCTAAAAATTAGTGTAATAGTAAGTACTTACAACGCCGAGGAATGGCTTAAAAAAGTGCTTTGGGGTTTCAATCAGCAGACCTTTAAAAATTTTGAGGTTGTTATAGCAGATGACGGTTCCAAACCTGCGACGAAGGAATTGTTGGACCAAATGTCCAAAGAGGTTTTTTATCCTATTGTACATGTTTGGCAGGAAGACGATGGTTTTCAAAAATCCAGAATCTTGAATAAGGCGGTCGTGGCTTGTAAAACGGATTACATTATTATGACCGATGGCGACTGTATTCCCAGGGAAGATTTTGTCCATGTACATTATATTAATAAGGAACCGGGTTATTTTATTTCAGGAGGATATTATATGCTGCCGATGAACATATCAAAATTGATAACTTTTGAGGACATTGAAAATCAACGATGTTTTGATATTCACTGGCTTAAAGAAAAGGGTATACCCAAGACATTCAAAAATAATAAATTGACCGCCCATGGTCTTATTTCAAAGGTTTTGAATTGGGTCACACCAACAAATGCAAGTTGGAACGGGCATAATTCTTCCGGATGGAAGAATGATATATTAAATGTAAACGGTTTCGACGAACGAATGCAATACGGTGGACAGGATAGGGAGTTAGGGGAACGACTTTTCAACTTTGGAATCAAATCCAAACAATTGAGATACAGTGCCGTTTGCGTTCACCTAGACCATAAGCGCGGTTATAAAACTCCTGAATCTATTGCAAAGAATGTTGGAATAAGGAAAAAAACAAAAAAGGAAAAGAGGGTTTGGACCTTCTATGGCATTACCAAGTAGTACGCCAATTCGTTTTTTTGTTCCAAACGTTTTAGTTCCTTGAACCTTTCCGAGACGCCAAGAGCGTTCAAATAGCAAATAATAAAACCTTTTTTTCCATCCAAAAATCCAAGCCGTAGGATGTAATGATTAAAAAATTTCCATCCAGTTTTCAAATACATGGATGCATAATTGAATTTTCGCTCGCGGTAAAAACATTCAATGGCTTTTAATCTGCCATAGTTTAACATTTTGGACTTGTAATCCTCGTAGTTTTTATAGCAATAATGGATAAGCTTTTCTGATAAGATTCCAGATGCCCCTTCCACATCCAAGGTTTCATGGACGATTCTTCTGTCTGAAAATTTGGCTTTACTTTTTCTGAAAAGACGATAGTTCTTATCCGTTTGCCATCCGCTAAATTTTAACTTCTCATCTTGGAACATGAATTGTCTGTAAAACCAATAGGCAACAATATCACCTTCCCTGGAAACGGTGTTTAGAATTTCATCTTTTAAACTTGTAGGAACCACTTCATCTGCATCCAAAAAAAGCACCCAGTCATTGGTTGCCTGTTTAAGAGCAAACGATTTTTGGGCCGTAAAGTTTTCAAAAGGGTTTTGAATGACCTTGACTTTAGGATGATTTAAAAGATATTCATAAGTACCATCCGTACTAAAGGAGTCTACCACAATGATTTCGTCAGCAAAGGAAACGGAATCCAAACATTTTTCAATGTATCCAATTTCATTGAAAGTTATGATAAGGGCCGTTATTTTTTCTCTAGTATCCATCATAATTACATAATAAGTAGGGTCGATAGCTCTGGGCTAACAAAGGTATAACAAAAAAAAAAGGTGAAAATTGTAATTCATACTAAAATTCTTACAAAATACTTCTTGGACCTTTCTTTAAAAGGAGATGGAAAAAGATGTTTTGGGTTGCGTAATAAGGGCCATTTAAATGGTGTCCATTAAAAATCGTCTCTAATTTTGAAGGTCTGACAAATGAAAAGGCTGAGATTTTCGAAATTATGAATTCGAAAATCTCAGCCTCCAAAATTCAGATCCGGAATGCTTTAAACGGCTACGTCATATTCCCTGAGGGCGTCGTTTAGGGATGTTTTTTTATTGGTACTTTCCTTACGTCTTCCAATGATCAAAGCACAAGGAACCTGATATTCTCCCGCGGCGAATTTTTTGGTGTAACTGCCAGGAATCACTACGGACCGAGGTGGAACAAATCCCTTGTTCTCCACGGGCTTTTCTCCGGTAACATCGATTATTTTGGTAGATCCCGTAAGTACTACATTGGCACCTAGAACGGCTTCCTTGCCAACCCGAACGCCTTCAACTACGATACATCTTGATCCAATAAAGGCATTATCCTCAATAATGACCGGAGCCGCTTGCAAGGGTTCCAACACACCTCCAATTCCTACTCCGCCACTGAGGTGGACATTTTTACCAATTTGTGCACAGCTTCCAACCGTGGCCCAAGTATCTACCATGGTTCCTTCGTCTACATATGCACCAATATTCACGTAACTTGGCATTAGAATAGTGCCCGGGGAAATATAGGCCCCGTGTCTGGCCACGGCATTGGGAACTACTCGTATTCCTTTTTCTTTATAACCTCTTTTAAGGGGCATTTTATCATGATATTCGAAAATACCCGCTTCCAAAGTTTCCATTTTTTGAATGGGAAAATAAAGCACTACGGCCTTTTTAACCCATTCATTGATTTGCCAGCCAGCTTCGGTAGGCTCGGCACAACGTAACTTACCGGAATCTATAAGGTCAATGACTTCCCTAATGGCATTTTGTGTGTTTGAATCCTTTAATAGCTCCCTGTCTTCCCATGCGTTTTCTATGGTATTTCGTAAATCTGTCATTATTATTAAAATTTTGTCAAATATAAGCGGAAGCTTAGGAATTAGCCATCGGTACATCTACTTATAACAAATTATCCTTTATTTTTGCCAAAAATTAAAATTGGGAAGGATTCTTGCGTTGGATTATGGCAAAAAAAGAACCGGTGTTGCGGTTACTGATGAATTGCGCATTATAGCATCGGGCTTGACTACGGTTCCTACCAACGACCTTATTCCTTTTTTGACCCAATATCTAAAGGAGGAATCAGTCGATGTATTGGTGGTTGGGGAGCCTAAACAAATGAATAATCAACCATCCGAGTCGGAGGTATATATTACACCATTTTTGAAAGAACTTTCCGTAAGTTTTCCGAATTTGAAAGTGGTAAGACAGGATGAACGTTTTACTTCCAAAATGGCCTTTCAAAGTATGTTGGACGGTGGGTTGAAAAAAAAGCAACGTAGGAACAAGGAACTGATCGATGAAATCAGTGCGACGCTAATTTTACAAGATTATTTAAAGCGAATATAAATGACATTACCAATAATAGCTTATGGTGACCCTGTTTTACGAAAAGTAGGGGAGGACATTGATAAGAATTATCCTAATTTAAAGGAACTCATCTCCAACATGTGGGAAACCATGTATAATGCTAGCGGAGTTGGGTTGGCCGCTCCCCAAATAGGCTTGCCTATACGACTTTTTGTGGTGGATACTACCCCATTTTCGGATGATGAGGATTTAACCAAGGAAGAGCAAAAGCAGCTAAATGGTTTTAAGCAGGTTTTTATCAATGCCCACATGGAAGAGGAAAGTGGTGAGGAATGGCCTTTTAATGAAGGTTGCTTGAGTATCCCGGATATTCGAGAGGACGTTAATAGAAAAGAGCGCATAAAAATTACCTATCTAGACGATACCTTTAAGGAGCATGTAGAAATCTATGACGGGCTTCTGGCTAGAGTTATTCAGCATGAGTATGACCATATTGAAGGCATTCTTTTTACGGATAAATTGTCATCCTTAAAAAAGCGTTTGTTAAAAGGGAGATTGGCCAATATATCCAAGGGGAAAATAAATGTGGACTATAGGATGCGTTTTCCCAATCAGAAAAAAGGAAGGTAAAGAGGTATATTAATCATTAGAAAAGTGGCATCTTTGCCCACTCAAAAAACAAAAATAATTGCATATGGCTTTGGAGAAAATATTGTCGGTAGGTGGTAAACCTGGTTTGTACAAACTAATAACTCAAACAAGGACTGGCTTTGTGGCAGAATCTTTGCTTGATGGTAAAAAAATCAGTGTAGGTCTACGCAGCAATGTAAGTGTACTTTCTGAAATCGCTATTTATACCCTGGACGAAGAACTACCCTTGAGGGAGGTCTTTTTGAAAATACAGGAAAAGGAAAATGGCGGCAAAACATCCGTAGGCCATAAGGATGAAAAGATAAAATTGGAGGAGTATTTCTTTGAAGTGCTTCCCAATTATGATGAGGACAGGGTCTACGTAAGCGACATCAAAAAAATAATACAGTGGTACAATATTTTGGTCGAAAAGGATTTGGCGGATTTCTCCAAGGAAGAGGCTCCAAAAGAAGAGAAGGAAACCGAGGAGAAAAAGTAGTTTAGCGTTTCATTACTATAGAAGCCCTGATTGTAAAATCGGGGCTTTTTCGTATGTATTGGGCTTTGTATTCAGTATATTTAGAAACTTCTTCTAAATTATAAAAAATGAAAACATTTGTATGCCGCATCCCGCTTGTTATGTGTTTTGTGTTTGGACTTTCGTTATCGGCCCAACAATCTAAGGACACGACAAAACAGGCTACTAAGGAACTTCCTTTGGAACCGGAAAGGAAAATTTCGTTTACCACAGACAAGGGAACTTGGATTTCCCTAGATGTAAGTCCCGATGGAAAGACTATCGTATTCGACCTTATGGGGGATATCTATTCAATGCCTATAACCGGTGGAAAGGCCACGAGAATTACCAATGGTATGCAATATGATGTGCATCCTAGATACAGTCCTGATGGTAAAAGTCTGGTTTTTATTTCGGACAAAAGTGGTTCGGATAATATTTGGACTCTAGATTTACAGTCCAAAGAGGAAAAGCAAATTACAGAGGAAAAAAAACATAATTTCTTTTCCGCGGAGTGGACTCCAGATGGTGACTATATCATTGGTGTAAAGGGAAGAAGAAATATTAAGCCCCATATTTATCATAAAGATGGCGGATCTGGTAGCCAATTGGTAAGTGAGCCGGAGAATATCAAACTTATAGACCCGGCCATAAGTCCGGATGGTAAACTGGTCTATTTCTCCCAAAGGCGGAGTGCTTGGAACTATAATGCCCAACTACCACAATATCAAATTGGCACGTATGATATGGAAGATGGTAAGATGGCCGTAATTACCTCCAAGTATGGCTCTGCGTTTACTCCAACCCTTTCCCCGGACGGTAAATGGCTGGTATACGGTACACGTTACGAGACGGAAACAGGTCTCATTCTCCGCAACTTGGATAATGGTGATGAGCGTTGGTTGGCCTATCCTGTACAAAGGGATGAACAAGAGTCCATTGCGCCTTTGGGCGTGCTTCCTGCAATGTCCTTCACTCCAGATAGTAAACAATTAATAACCTCTTATGGAGGAAAGATTTATGCGATTTCCATCGAGGGAAATAATGCTAGGGAAATTCCTTTTTCCGTAGATGTGGCATTGGATTTGGGTCCCAGGCTTTCTTTTAAATATCCTATTGCCGATACCAAAGAAGCTTTGGCCACACAGATTAGGGATGCAAAACCATCACCCGATGGTCGTAAACTGGCATTTACCGCCTTGAACCGACTCTATATCATGGATTTTCCCAACGGAACACCGAAAAGGGTCACGGAAAATGATTTTATAGAAGCTCAGCCCGCTTGGTCGCCGGATGGTTCCACTTTGGTTTTTACTACTTGGGAAAAAGAGGGTGGGCATCTATACACGGCAAATGTTAACGGAAGGACAAGGTTAACTAAACTTACTTCAGAACCTGGTCTGTATACCTATCCTGCTTGGTCTTACAATTCTGACCGAATTGCTTTTCACAGGGGCTCGGCACAATCGTTTCAGGATTTATTGGGATTGTATTCTAGCAGGAATATGGAAGATTTGGTATGGATTTCCAAGGATGGAGGCAAAATCAACTTTATTGACAAATCAAGGAATAGGTCAGTACCACATTTTACCAAAGGGGACGACCGTATCTATTTGACGGATTCCGAAAAGGGACTGGTCTCCATCCGATGGGACGGCACCGATGAAAAGGAACATCTAAAATTGAAGGGGATTGTAACCTATGGTTCCCAAGATTTTCTGGATGATCATGCCGTTTTACCCAATTCCGTTGAGGCCGATGATAAGGACAAATCATCAAAACCGGACGAAATCCGCATTTCTCCTGACGGAACTTCGGCCTTGGCAAAAATTAACAATGATATCTATGTAGCCACCATTCCCAAATACGGTAAGACCCCAACGGTTTCCGTGGCCAAGGCGGACAAAGCAGCATTTCCGGCCATGAAATTGACCAAGATTGGGGGAGAGTTCCCAATTTGGTCAGGCTCAAGTAAAAAAGTCCACTGGTCTTTGGGTTCCAGTCATTTTGTGTACGATGTGGTCGAAGGGAAAAAATTCAAGGATAGTATTGCCGAAGTAACCAAGAAGAAAAAAGAAGAAAAGAAAAAGGATTCTACGGATAAAAAGGACGACGATACCGAAATTCCAGAGTTCAAGGCAGATGAATATAAAATAAAGGTAAGCTATGCAAAGGATATTCCCGAAGGTACTTTGTTGCTAAAAGGGGCCCGAATCATTTCAATGAAAGATGATGAGGTTTTGGAAAGTGGTGATATCCTTATCGAGAATAATAGAATTAAAACAGTCGGTCCTTCCGGAAGTATCCAGGTTCCCAATGGAACAAGGGAAATGGACATGTCCGGTAAAACCATATTACCCGGTTTTGTGGATACGCATGCCCATTTAAGGCCGGCATGGGGCATACATAAACAACAAGTATGGATGTATGCGGCCAACTTGGCTTATGGGGTTACCACGACAAGGGATCCCCAGACCGGCACTACGGATGTATTGACCTACGGTGATATGGTAGATGCGGGAATGATAGATGGACCAAGGATTTACAGTACCGGCCCAGGTTTGGGGTATTGGGGCTATCAATTGGAAAGTCTGGAACATACCAAGCATGTGTTACGGCAGTACAGTGACTATTTTGATACCAAGACCATTAAAATGTATTTGGTGGGGAATAGGCAGCAACGACAATGGGTAATCGAGGCCTGTAAGGAATTAAAATTGATGCCCACAACGGAAGGTGGTTTGGATTTTAAATTGAATATGACCCAACTTATAGACGGTTATCCCGGTCACGAGCATTCTTTACCGATTTATCCCATCTACGAGGATGTGGTTAAAACGATAGCGGAATCCAAAATGGCGGTTACTCCAACTTTGTTGGTTTCTTATGGAGGGCCTTGGGCCGAGAATTACTATTATTCCAGGGAGGATGTTTGGGGAGATAAAAAACTTCAACACTTTACACCCTACAAGGAATTGGCAAGCAAGAGTAGGAGAAGACCCGGTTGGTTCATGGATGAGGAGCATATATTTAAGAAACACGCAGAATTTATGAAGTCCTTGGTGGAAGCTGGTGGTTTGGCCGGAATTGGTAGCCATGGACAGTTACAAGGTCTTGGTTTCCATTGGGAACTATGGTCAGTAGCCAGTGGCGGCATGAAACCTATGGATGCCCTGAGGGTAGCTACCATTATTGGGGCTGAAGCCATTGGCCTGGACGGTGATTTGGGAAGTTTAGAGCCAGGGAAATTAGCCGATATTGTAATTCTTGATAAAAATCCGTTGGACGATTTAAGAAACACAAACACGGTGTCCCATGTTATCAAGAATGGTAAAGTGTATGAGGCTGGCACACTAAACGTAACATGGCCAACCGAAATTGAGGCGGAACCCTTTGAGTGGAATAATAAAGGTCCGGTTGACGTACCGGGAATAGAAAAATAAAAAAAGGCCCTGTTAAGGGGCCTTTTTTAGTTTTTAAATAGAATTCTTTAATCCTTTTCTATGGTCTCGTACGTGTACTTACTTTTCTTCCAGTCAATCAATGGGGAAGGGTAGTA
>JAUIGC010000264.1 GCA_030429835.1 Bacteroidia bacterium | reverse complement strand
ATGACTATTTCTGTGATGGGATTACCGAGGAAATCATCAATGCACTCACAAAAATCAACGAGCTTAAGGTAATTGCGCGGACCTCCTCCTTTGCCTTTAAAGGGAAGGATATTGATATTCGGGAAATTGGTGGGCAATTGGGTGTCAACACGGTGCTTGAGGGAAGTATTAAAAAATCCCGGGAACGGGTTAGGATAACGGCACAGTTAATAGATGTTGCGGATGGGACGCATTATTGGTCCAAAAGGTTCGACAGGGAATTAACGGATATTTTTGATCTGGAAGATGAGATTAGCCTGGCCATTGCGGATGAAGTCCGAAACAATTTTGGGCATTTTGAGGTGCAAGACCATTTAATAAAGCAACCCACCAACAATGTGGATGCCTATCAATTGTTCTTAAAAGGGCGTTCACTGCAATTAAAATGGACACCAGAAAGCCTTAACGAAGCCATAACCTATTATGATCAGGCCATTACCTTGGATAAAAATTATGCGAAAGCCTATTATGCCAATTTGCAATGCTACGGCTTATTGGCCATGTGGGGGTATATGCCCTACCAAGAAGCTATGGATTTGGCCATTGGCAATCTTTTGATCGCCAAAGAAATAGACACCTCCTTACCCGAATACCCACATTCCTTTGTGGGTAAGTTTTTTTGGGGAGAATGGGATTTCAAAAATGCGTACCTCCATATCAATAAAGTCTTGGCCATTAATCCGAATCACATCGATGGGTTGGAAGCTATGGCGGAACTGTTCATTGCCCTTGGCTTTTTTGACGAGGCCTTAGTATATGCCAACAAACTTTTGGATGTAGACCCGCTGTCGGCAAACAATCATTACACTTTTGCCCATATCTGCTATTATCAAGGTCAATTTGATAAAGCCTTGGAAAGTGTAAACTATGCCCTAACCCTTAATCCGGAATTGGCCCTAGCGCATCATTTAAAGTGTTTTTGTTTGATATGGCTCAACCAAGAACAGCAGTTTGAAGAATTTATAAAGGACACGCCACTAGTCGAAGAGAAAAAATGGTTGTTCCGGCTTATCAATGAAAAGCCTGTTGAAGTCCCGGAGGAAATCGTTTCACGATGGACGGCCGGTGGAGGCAACGAAACCATGCTTGTTCCCTACGACCTTTATATTTTAAGTAATTCCAACCATAAAGCGCTAGGTTTTTCCCGTTTGCAGGAAATGATCGACCGCAGGCGTGGACAAATCATCAATTACAGGCAAGAACCTTTTTTGAAACCCTTGCACGGGATGAATGGTTTTTCGGATTTGCACCATTCCAACCTGTACCTTTCGGATATTGCATCCCCCGTGGAAGAGGAAGAAAAATCGACACCTACTATATTAGATGCTTCCCAAATAGAGGCCTTAAAAGAGGAGCTGCTAACCTATTTTGAGGAAGAGGAACCTTTTCTGAATCCACAATTGAGTTTAAAATTCGTAGCCGATGTCCTAGGGTTCAATACCAATAAAATATCCTACCTGATCAATACCGCCTTTGATCTAAATTTTAATGATTTTGTGAATTCATACCGCCTAAAACGTTTTAAATCCATTGCTCTGGACCCCAAAAACTCGCATTTGACCATTCTTGGATTGGCCTATGACAGCGGGTTCAATTCCAAAAGCGTTTTCAATACCTATTTTAAAAAAATAGAGGGGATAACCCCTAGGGCCTGGATGAAGTCCAATTCATGATTCATCTTCCTTAGTTCGTTTCAGATTATAATTCAGAACGATTGATTTGTACTTACGGTCAATCTTTGCATCAAAATTATAAATCAAAAAACGAACAATTATGACAACTTTACACAAACGCTTAGTCGTTTTCATGGTATCCCTTTTAGGGCTTTTTACATCTTGCTCTAAGGAAGACGACACCACTTCACCCAATCCCAACGACACCACTATTGAAACTGTCCTCACCGATATCGGGTTTCAAGGCTATGCCATTGTCACCAAAAACGGGAAGGATTTGGTACGCCAGGGTTTTGGATGGGCCAATCAAGACACGGAATTGCCCCAAGGGGATAACCTAGGGTACCGAATAGGTTCGGTCACCAAAACACTTACTGCAGCGGCGGTCGTGCAATTAAAACGTGATGGGTTGATCCAAAGCTTTGATCAAACCTTGGATGAATTTGATACCGAATTCCCGAATGGTGAACAAATTACCATTGCAAAGTTACTATCCCATCAATCGGGTGTACCAGAGTTTCAATTACTGGCTGAAGGCGCTTACGAACAAGGGGAAACCTTGGATGAAGGGACTATTTATGAGCTTATCAAGGAATTGATACTTGAAAATGGACTCGATTTTACACCAGGGTCCAACAAAGAGTATTGCAACTCAAACTACCTCATTGCAGCCTTGTTGGTGGAGCAGGTATCGGGAATGCCCTATCACGAATATGTGCAGCAGAAAATTTTCAATCCGTTGGGAATGTCAGGATCCTACAAAGGGACGGATGAGATTGACAGCGATACCCACGCACAGGGCTATTTGAATGGAAGCCCTAACAGTTCGTATCCTATGGAAATTCCTTTTGGGGCAGGCGATTTCAGTAGTACGCCAAGCGATATGGAAACTTGGACCAATGCCGTAAAAACGGATTGGTTTACCGAAGCTGAAAAGTCGGAAATATTTGCCAAAGATGTTCCAAGTGGCTATGTGGATTTTGGCTTGGGATGGTTTACCACACAAGAGGGCAATACCACCATGTACTGGCACGGTGGCGATATTAATGGCTATTGGAGTATGATCGGTTTTATACCGGAATATGATGCCACGATCGTACTGTTAAGCAATCAGCAAGACGATACGGGAACGCAACGCAACACCATTATTGAACACCTATTGACCACAGCGGTTAATTAAAAACATTTCAATTATAGAGACATGAAAAAATTAATAGTATTATTTGCCTTGTACACATTTTGTACAAATCCTGTTTTTAGTCAGCAAGACTATGAAGTTAAGGTCATAACAAGTGTAGAATCTATTGTTTCAAGCGGATTGGGCCGATCACGTATGCTTTCATCCAACGATGAAAGGGATTACAAGGAATTCACTTCTGAGCAAACAGAAGACGACAATACGAGGAATAAAGCCAAGAGAAAGGATATTAGGGTCAAAAATTTTGAGGAAACAAAACTGTTGAACTTTTATAATTTGGGCGGAATACGCTTTCAAAATATTATAGCAAACGATGCCTTGATTTCATCAAAACTGACGGACATGCTTACGGAAGGTTGGGATTTGGTGTTCGTTACCAGTGCCGTGGAAAGTGACGCAGGCAGAAATGACGATAATGGGATTTTTATAACCCGATATATTTTTAAAAGAAAACTGGACTAAAAAATTCTTTAAATTTTTATTAGTGATGAAACATACCAACGTATTATTGGCAGGCGCTACGGGCTATTTGGGTGGTTTCTTATTGAAAGTCCTCATCGAAAGGAAAAATCAGGTCGTCGCCATTGTGCGCAATCCCGATAGCTTGCAAAATGACCATGAGAATTATTTGGAAATAAAACAGGCCCAAGTAACACGACCTGAAACCTTACGGGATATCTGTA
>JAUIGC010000263.1 GCA_030429835.1 Bacteroidia bacterium | reverse complement strand
GGTAAAAATGCAATTTCAGTCTCGGTCAACACTACAGCGCTATCCTCTTCAATGCCTTCTACTTCATCTATTTCAAGGTCTTTTACATATTCAACAGATTCGGTTTCCAAAGGAATTGCTAAGGGAATATTGGCTTCTACCAAGCCATCTTCAATATCCTCCTTTGAAGAACCTTCTTCTTCCACCGAGCTTAATTCTTCGGCATCGTGATCATGGGTCAATTCCTGCTGATTGTTCCTTTCGACATCTTTGGCAACAAATCCATTTTCGAGGTTTACATAATCCTGTACACCGGACAAGGCTTCAATATCCTTTGTTGGAAGTATGGATTCTGGACTAATGGTATTTATTGCCCTTACCGCTTTATTTTTAACCATAAAGGTATCGTTGCTTTCAGAAATGGACTGCAAGAAAGGAATGTCCTTATCACTTCCAATTTCCGCTATCGCATCCAGAATATGCATTTTAATGTCCGTGTTATTGCTCCCAAAAGTTTGTTTTAAAACAGGCAGGGCTTCCGTAACATAAAATTCCTTGATACAATGTATGGCTTCACGCTTTATCTGATTACTCTTATGTTTAATCAAAGTAATGAGGGAAATATTGGCGTCATTTTGATTGTAATGTTTTATGAGCCTAAGGGCAAAAAGGACCACATAGTTATTCTTGGAGGTCAACCATAACCTAAATGGCGGTGCCAAATAATCCTCCTTATTTCTTACTACATCTAAAAGTTTCAATTGTTGCCACTCGGAGATTCTGTAAGTGGTATGGTCCAAAAAGTAGATTATCCCTTCCCTATTAAGGGTGACCACTGCAATTTCAGCTTGTTTTCGAACCGTTGGGCGTTTATCGTTTATAAAACGGGTAATAGGCTTGTAGGCCTCTTCTACGTGCATCTGGGTAAGCTCGAATATTCCTTTGGAAATAACTTCCCAACGCCAACTTTTTAGTTTTTTGAAGGCATCCTCGTGTAACCCTAAATCCTGATAAATATGAAAAAGTTCCTTTCTGGTTGTGCCGGAAACATCCTTTCTGAGGTCCATCAAAATTTCTGTTAATACCTTGCGGTCGAACGGACTTTTTATCAATTCCCTTACCTCAATCTTGAGCCCTATATAGTTTATTTTTTCAATCTTGTCCCCATTTTCATCATAGAAAAGAAATTCACTGACTATGGGAGATAGCTCCTTTTTCTTTTCCTTGATTTTTTGGGCCTCCTTCGTAATCCTATTTCTAAAATAAAAGACAGATACAAAGTATACCATAGCCAGGCCTACAAAAAAAGCGGACAAACCCCATAGAAAATCCGTTGGGATTTTGGGGCTTGTAATAAGCGTCGTTATGTTATACGTCTGGGGGACTATTGACAATTTTTAGTTTTTCTTAAGTTCACGTTCCAATCGCACCAAGAGTTCCGTGGGACTGAAGGGTTTCGATATAAAATCGTTCGCACCCATTTCAAAGGCGCTTAATACATTTTCTTCGTTCCCTGCGGAGGAAATAATGATAATTGGTGTATTTAAGGAGAGTTCATCCCTAACATAATTGATTAATTCTATTCCTGAAAAATAGGGCATCATGATATCGCTTACGATGATATCCGGTTCATGTGTTTCTAAATATTCTTTCACTTCCTTTCCATTGGAAGTATGGTGCACGCTATGCCCTCCCTTTTTAAGCCTAAAACTCAATAGGGAAGCCAATAAATCATCATCATCTGCCAATAGTACTTCCATAGTTATTTTCCTTTTTCATTCTTTATTCTGGCAAAAGCACTGTCTATTTCGTTTTCGTATTCCGGATATTGATTTAGAAAATCCTGAAACATGGAGCGCAATTTAAGTTCCTCACCAGTTTCACCGCATTTCTGCATATTCACCATTAAACTCACCAGTTTTTCCAGCTTTAACATTTTAAGACCTGCCTTGAGCTTATGCGCTGCAAAACCTATTTCGTGAAAAGTGCCCTGCTTGAGATTTATTTTTACGGAACCAATAAACTCGTATACATTTTGCTTAAATAATCGTATTAGTTCTTCCAATACATTAATTTCACCGCAACAGTCTTCCAAAACGCCTTCCAAATCCAAAGTTGTGGTCGGTGTTCCTGTAATCATTTCGGTTCCCAACAAAGCTTTACTTTCCAAGGCAAGCGGAGTAGAATTTTTTGCCTTCAGGAGTTTTTTTAGCAACTCGTCCAGGGTGTAGGGTTTCAGCAAAAAATCATTGATTCCGGAAGCCCTACAATTTTCTTCATCCTTTGCCGTAAAATCAGCACTCACGGCTATTATTGGTATTTCTCCAATTTGTCTGTCTTCTCGAATCAACCGGGAGATTTGAAAACCATTTAGATCTGGCATCCTCAAGTCCATTAATATCAAATCAATGGTCTGCGTTTTTAAAATGCCCATACCTTTGTCAGCATCGGACGTTACATAGATTTTACAGCCCCATTTTTGCAATTGCTCCTTAATCAAGTGCTGGTTCATTTGATTATCCTCAAATACCAAAATCTTGGCACCGTTCAATAATTCCTTTCCTTTTTGGATATTTATACTACTTAGGGTTTGTTTAGGAATATTCCCTAAAGTACCTTTTCTATAAGGTATGGTGAAAGTAAACGTAGAGCCCGAACCCAACTGACTTTTTGCGGAAATTTCACCGCCTTGTTTTTCAACCAGTTCCTTTACGATGCACAGACCAAGCCCCGTTCCTCCATATTTGGATGATGTATATGTGTCCGCTTGCTTAAAGCATTGAAAAATCCCATTCAATTGTTCTTCTGAAATACCAATACCGGAGTCCTTTACAATAAATTCAATAGTATATTGATCTTGACTAACTTCCTTTAAGAGAATTTCTAGTCGAATAAACCCTTTTTCCACAAATTTTATTGAGTTCCCTAGAAGGTTCAACAAAATTTGGGACAACTTAGATGGATCACCCACCAAGGTTGCCGGTATTCTCGCGTCAACTTTTAATTGCAGGTCTATTTTACGGTCCACCAACAAGGTTTGGCATAAAAACACAACATCATTTATTAAGCTGTGAAAATTAAAGTCGACCTCCATAAAATCCTCCATTCCAGAGGATAATTTGGAGTATTCCAGTACTTCGTTGATAATCTCCAACAAATTTTGGGAGGCCATATGAATGGCATTCACTTTTTTTGTTTGACTCTCGTTGAGATCATCCTCCCTCAAAAGATTGGTGAAACCTATTATGCCATTGAGTGGTGTACGTATTTCATGACTGATGTGGGCAATAAACCTTGTTTCCTGTGGCAGGGTATTCCCTTCCTCTTTTAAGCTATTGGAAACCTTGGTCGGACTGCCCATATCTAGTGGCATTTCAGGATGGTATATTTTGGCCTCCATAAGGTTCCTAAAGGACTTAAAAGTACTTTTGAGCATAATTGCCTCGGTTGCATTTAGGGATTCAAATGAAAAGCTGGATAATGTTATTTCCAAATGCTTTAACTGATTCAGTAAATTCTCTGTTTTTACACCGTTCATGGACTGGTTGGTATTTTTGGGGCTTTGTTTCATTATCTGGTACTAAAATTGCCCCTTTCGGGTACTACCACAATTA
>JAUIGC010000039.1 GCA_030429835.1 Bacteroidia bacterium | reverse complement strand
TGTGTTTAGCAGAGGCTTTATCTTTTGGTCAAAATAGTATAGGAAGTATAAATTGAAATAACCCGATTAAAAGAAGTACTGCGATAAGGTTTAGTAATACACCCGCTCGAGCCATTTCATGTACCTTCATATAACCACTGGCAAAGACAATGGCATTTGGAGGTGTTGCCATTGGAAGCATAAAGGCACAACTGCTGGCCATAGTGATAGGAATAAGCAAGTACACTATGGGCAGTCCCAAACCAATTGCGATTCCTGCAACAACGGGTGCCAGAACGGCCACAAGGGCTACATTGCTCATCAACTCTGTCATAAACAACATTAGAAAAATCAATAGGGCGGCCGTAAATAGTACGCTGATCTCACTTTCCGCAATGGCGCCGGCCACCAAATCAACAATTCCCGTAACCGACATTCCCTCTGCAAGTGCCAAACCACCGCCAAACAGAACCAAAATACCCCAGGCCAATTTTTGGGTATCCTTCCATTCTAGAATGAAATCACCTTTCTTAAGATTAAAAGGTACCGCAAACAAAGTAATTGCAGCGAAAATACTGATCATGGCATCGGACAATCCCAAAAATGGAAAAATAGAATTTAGGGCCGTTCTAAAAACCCAAAGAAAAACGGTTATTCCAAAAATGACCAAGACCATTTTTTCCTTTCCTGAGGTAGGACCCAATTTTTTGAGTTCGCCGTCTATAATGGTTCTTGACGCATTGAACTTTAAGGCCCCATTTGGAAATAGGAATTTGACCAGCACAAAATAACAACAGGCCAGCATTATAATGGAAAAAGGCAATCCTACGACCATCCATTTTAAGAAGGAAATCTCAATGTTATATTCATTTTCCAACAAACCGATCAAAACGGAATTGGGCGGAGTGCCAATTACAGTGGCAATGCCCCCGGCATTTGCAGAAAAAGCAATGCCCAACATTACGCTCAGCGCAAAATTACGGTCGCTTTTTGTAAATCCGTCCGCATCATGGATCAAAAGCTGAATTACGGACATGGCAATGGGCAGCATCACCACGGTACTGGCCGTATTACTGATCCACATGCTCAAAGAGGCCGTAGCAATCATAAAGCCAAGGATGACCTTATTGGGCGTTGTGCCAGTAATTTTTATAATGGTTAGGGCTATACGTTTATGTAGATTGACCTTTTCTAGGGCCAAGGCCATGACGAACCCACCGAAGAATAGAAAAACTATGGGGCTCCCGTAGTTTGCGCCAACATCCTCCATGGGGATAATCTTGAGAATTGGAAAAAGTAATAGGGGTAATAGAGCGGTGACCGATATGGAAACCGCCTCCGTAATCCACCAAACAATCATCCAAAGTGCAACGGCGATGACTGCATCCGCTTGTTCGGATATCAAAGTACTTGGTAGGTTTATCAGTACAAGAAAAAGAAGGGGACCTAAAAAAAGTCCCCATTTTTTGCTTAGTCCCATGGGTTGGTATCAATGTGGCTCTAAGCTACTATTTTTTGAACGAACATTTAATTTTTTTTGAATGCTCGAAAAAAGTCAGATATGATCTATGACGCTTTTTCCTACTAAATAGGAAAAGGCGCTACTCTGCCAGAGCGACCAAAAGTTCATCATTTTCCTTTTGGACTTTGGCCAACTTTTGACTTGTTAAACCCTTGATTCCTTTGTCCCAAGCCTTGTTGCTTAATCCGGTTTGGGATTTTAGGGCATCCAGCAACATACTTTTTTCCTTTTTAAGGATATCGAATATAACCTTTTCGTTTTCGGTGAGCTGAACGGGTTTCTTCTCCGGTCTCATCTGGGGGAAGAAAAGTACTTCTTGGATAGATGAATTATTGGTCATTAACATGACCAATCGGTCAATACCTATACCTATACCGGAGGTAGGGGGCATACCATATTCAAGGGCACGTAGAAAGTCTTGATCAATGAACATAGCTTCGTCATCACCCTTTTCAGAAAGTTTTAGTTGATCTTCAAAACGTTCACGCTGATCTATTGGGTCATTAAGCTCAGAATAGGCATTAGCCAGTTCCTTTCCGTTTACCATCAGCTCAAAACGTTCTGTAAGTTTTGGATTGTTCCTATGTTCTTTTGTCAATGGGCTCATTTCCTTTGGGTAATCGGTGATAAAGGTTGGCTGTATATAATGATGCTCACATTTTTCCCCAAAAATTTCATCGATCAATTTACCAACGCCCATGGTATCGTCCACTTCAAGGCCCAGTTTTTTGGCAGTGTCGCGAAGCTCTTCTTCATCCATGCCCGAAACATCGATTCCCGTATGGATTTTAATGGCCTCCAAAATAGGAACGCGGGCATAGGGTGCCTTAAATTCTATTTCATTGTTTCCAACCTTGAGTTTGGTAGTTCCGTTGGCATCCATGGCCACTTTTTCCAATAGTTGCTCGGTAGTGTCCATCATCCAATTATAGTCTTTGTAGGCCACGTATAGCTCCATTACGGTAAACTCCGGATTATGGGTACGGTCCATACCCTCATTCCTAAAATCCTTGGAGAATTCATACACACCATCAAAACCACCAACGATCAAGCGTTTTAGGTAAAGTTCGTTCGCGATGCGCAAGTACAAAGGAATATTCAAGGCGTTGTGATGGGTTAAAAATGGTCTTGCAGCTGCACCTCCGGGTATAGGCTGTAAAATAGGGGTTTCAACCTCCAGGTAACCTCGGCTGTTATAGAATTCACGAATACTGTTGGTGATTTTTGTTCTTTTTATAAAGGTTTCCTTTACTTTTGGGTTTACCACTAAATCCACATAACGCTGGCGATAGCGCAATTCGGGGTCATTAAATTCATCATATACCTTGCCTTCGGCATCTTGTTTTGGGAGGGGCAATGGTCGTAATGCCTTGCTGAGCATTTTAAAATTCTTGACCATAACCGTTTTTTCACCTACCTGTGTGGTGAACAATTCGCCTTCCACACCAATGATATCACCAATATCCAGTAATTTTTTGTAAATCTCGTTGTATTGGGTCTTATCCTCTCCGGAGCAAATTTCGTCCCGATTGAAATAGACCTGTATGCGCCCTTCACTATCCTGAATTTCGGCAAAAGAGGCCTTTCCTTGGATACGACGAGACATTAGCCTACCAGCTATGGTTACTTTCTTTCCTTCCTCATATCCCTTTTTAATGCCTTTGGAAGTGGTATCTACGGGATACAGTTCAGCGGGATATGGGTTGATGCCCAACTCCCTTAGTTTCGTCAACTTCTCTCTTCGTATTATCTCTTGTTCCGATAACTGCATGATGTCTGATTTAAAGCCGCAAATATAGGCAAGAATGCCTTAATCTTTAAATCGTTCAAGTACAAAAGGAAGGATACGTTCCACAAATTTTCCATACGCTTGTCCAGAAGGATGAAGGCCGTCCGGGGCAACCAATTCCGGCTGGTCCAAACCTTCTCGGGTTATATCCGTTATGTCAACAAAGCTTATATTGAAATCCCTGGCAGTGGATTGGGCAAACTCGTTGTACCGGTCTATTTCTTTGGATATGTTATCCATGTCCCGAGTCTGGCCAAAAGGGGTAAAGGCATAATCTGGAATGGAGATGACCATCACCTTTTCAGTATCACCATCCACAAAACTTAGGGCGGTCTGCAATAGTTCTGGAAATTCCTTTTCATATTGCTCAAAAGGTTTGTTTTGATACTGATTATTGACGCCAATTAATAGGGTGACCAAATCTTGTGGTTTGTCTATTCTTGTATTCGCAATGCCGTTTTGAAGGTCATCGGTTCTCCACCCGGTTCTTGCTATAATTTTTGTTTCAATATTGATATTTAATTCGCTTTTCAACCTGTTAGAAAGTTGAATGGGAAAACTTTGTTCCGCCGGAACACTTTCCCCAACGGTATAACTATCACCCAAGGCCAAATAACTGAATCCGTTTTTCTCTTGTAAATTTTTTTCTTCAGAGGTATCTGGTAGCGGTTCATTCTCATTTGTTGTACAATTAAAGAGTAATAGAATGAGTATGATGATTTTAAAAGGGTTCATATCCGTAATTTGTATTTTCATACCCTAGATACGAAATATTTCGATTACGGTTTGCCATATTCAGTCGAAATGTAGCGAGGTAGCCTTGTTTGGAACATAGGAATTACCTTGGATAATGGCCGAAATATCCTCTTCCAAGGTCTTATTTGGAGTTTCTATGATTCTGTTTACCTCTCTTCCATTTTGGTAAAATATAATTGTAGGTACCCTCAAGATTTGTAACCCCCATTCCTCTCCGGTCGGACTTTTTTTATAATGGTCCTTTCTAACATCAACCGCAACCATCTGCAGTTTTTCCATGGGAAATTTAGCATGTTCTAGAATTTTAAGAAACCTGGGAACTTCCCGCCTACTATCTCCACACCAAGTTCCCATAAAAAGTTTGATATGATATGTTGATAGTTTTTTGGAAAATTTGGATATCGTAGTTGTGTCTAAAGTATAATCATCATAATTTTTCTGAAACCAAGGATGGTTTGTGGATTGGGTCAACCCGGCTTTATTAAATTTACCTACAAGTATTTTTTGATTGTTGTTGAGAACTATTTCCTTGTTAAGGGATTGGGCAACGAGTAAGCTTGAAGAGCAGAAAAGCATGATAAAGGTCACTAAGGTTTTCATGATGTATATTTTTAAAAATGAAAACCAAAACTGAAGAAAACGTGATTGTAAATAGGAGATTTGAGGTTGGAAAAAGGGACTAGACCCTGGGTGGAAAAATTAAATGTATAGGATTAAAGCCCTTTTAGTTGATCTCGGGAATGGACATTCAACTTTTTATAAATGTTATTGATATGGCTTTTTACGGTACTTACTGAAATAAATAGTGTGGATGCAATCTCCTTGTTGGACAAACCTTGGTTGATAAGGCTTACAATTTTCTCTTCCTGTTGCGATAGCGCCTCGAACAAACTTCTTTCTTTATTATTGACCAGTAGGCGTCTTGATTGCCATAGATACATATTGAAAATAATGGAAATTAAGAGCAGGGCGCCCAAAAGAATAATCCATGAAAAGCGGTTTTTATTTTGAGGGTTTCCTAAAAGGGAAAAGGCTTCAATTTCTGCCTCAAATTGTTTGGTAAAAGAAGCTGAAGGATATACTTTACTTAATCTCTTTTGTAGTTCTAAATAATAATCATTGTCTTGAAGGTCCTTTGTAAAGTACTCGTACGATTCGTTCTTTCTATCCGAAAGAAATTGATAGATATACAATTCGGATAATGGCTCATTTAGGGTTTTGCCATAATCCTGTAATTTATTGAACCATTTTTTGGAGTTCAAACGCTCGTTGGCATCGCTCCTGAAACTTGCAAAATCAAAGGCCATTTCATTGAAAAGTCCATCAATTTTTAAAATATCCGCAGACGCGCTATTGGTAGACGTCAAATCACAAAATATTTCGTTGTTAAAAGTAGTAGGGAAATATATGGTGTCCTTGGCATTGGCAATGAATAAAATACTTTTTGTATTGACACAATTGCCAAAGAAATGATTTTCATTTACGGTTTCGGAGCAATCATCGATATGTATTTTATACATCCTGTTTTCTTCCAGTAGGTTGTCGCCCTCAAACTCAAAGTAACCAGTGGAGTCCGTAACCGTTTTTTTTAGAATTTGCTCCAAATAGGTTCTGGACATTTTTCTATAATTCTCGATAAGCGAAAGATAAACCGTTTTTCCTGCAATAGGATCTGAAATATGGCCACTGAAATTGTATTGCCCAAAACTGGCCAAGGAGGAAAAAAGAAAACATATGGATATTATAAATTGTTTCAAGATGGTTCTCTTTATCGTTAAAAATAAAGGATTCTGTAACAAATCCGGTAATTTAGCAACTAATAAGTACATCAATCAAAATCAAAAATCAAAATGAGTTTAATACGTGTCTTATTGGCTATTTTATTTCCCCCTTTGGCCGTAATAGGAAAAGGGTGTGGATCTTTTCTAATTGTATTGCTTTTAACTTTTTGCGGTTGGGTGCCCGGGGTTATCGCTGCATTGGTTATCTTGAATAATCCAAACTAAACAATAAATAATATGGGATATAAGAATGTATTCTGGCCCGTTTTAATTACGGTGTTGTTCGTGGCATGCAATTTTACCGAGGAAATTTACTTCAATAAAGATGGATCTGGTAAAATGAATATCGGCTTTGATGGCAGCGAAATGTTACAAATGATTCCTGAGTCGGACAGTCTATCGACCAAAGAGGTCATAGATTCTACTTTGGTGTTCAAAGATTTTCTAAGGGAAAAGAAAGACAGTATTGCCCAGCTTCCCATAGAGGAACAGAAAAAACTGAAAAAATTGGAGCCCTTCAGCATACATATGGTTGTGGACGAACCAAATGGGGTAATGAATTTTGATATGTTCTCCGATTTTAAGAATGTTTCCGATGTAAACGATGCGTTTAATGCCTTTCAGAATGCCAATGCCATTGGTCCATCTGCGGGTGATGCGAGCATGCCCAAGAAATCCAGTAATGAAGCCACCCAAGTGTCCTATACCTTTGATGGGAGCAAGTTTGTTCGAGCAACTGAAATAAAGGATATGGAATTGTTCCAAAAAAGTATGGACAGTTTACAGAGTGCCGAAATGTTTTTGGGCGGTTCTACCTATACTTTTAAATATCATTTCCCGCGAAGGATAAAATCTACCAATATTGAGGAAGCCACTTTTTCCATGGATGGAAAAACCATGATCTATGAGGTTAATTTTCTGGACATGCTAAAAGATCCAGAATCCATTAAAATTGAAGTAGAGCTGGAAAAATAGCCAAGGCCCTTTTTGTATCTTTGTACCATGAACAAGAAGGTAATTCTACAGGATTTAGGGGAAAAGGATTATAAGGAAACATGGGATTACCAAGAATTGCTTTTTCAACAAACGCTCGATATAAAAATTAGGAATAGGAGGGAGGAGCTTAACCTTGAAACCCCCAACCATTTTATTTTTGTGGAACACCCACATGTGTATACTTTGGGTAAAAGTGGGGATATTCATAACCTGCTGGTGGACGAGAAAGAACTGGATGCCAAAGGAGCAAAATTCTACAAAATAAATAGGGGTGGGGATATTACCTATCATGGCCCGGGACAGATTGTGGGCTATCCTATTCTGGACCTGGAAAATTTTTTTACGGACATACACAGATACCTTCGTTTATTGGAGGAAATGGTCATTTTAACTTTGACCGAATATGGACTAAAAGCCGAACGCTCCAAAGGGGAAACTGGTGTTTGGTTGGATGTGGACACCCCTTTTGCCCGTAAGATTTGTGCCATGGGAGTACGTGCTTCCCGGTGGGTGACCATGCATGGTTTTGCTTTAAACATTAATGCTGATTTGGGTTATTTTGATATGATGATACCTTGTGGCATTAAGGATAAAGCCGTGACCTCTTTAAACGTTGAACTGGGAAAACTCAAGGTTGATGTGGATGAGGTAAAGGAAAAACTGCTAAAGCATTTTGAAGTTCTTTTCGAGGCTGAATTAATAAAACAAAAAGCCTCGGTCTAGACCAAGGCTTTTTGTTTTAATACGGAAAAATTATTTGCTGTATTTTGTAAGTTCCATACGGCTCATAAGTTTGCCATTCTTTCCGTAGGATTCCTGTTTTATCATTCCTACACCTTCTGAAATCCAAACCTTATTGCTCATTTCCATATTGGCCATCATTACTTTGGATTTGCTTTTTTCGGTAATCAAATAACATTCAAAGGTACCTGCTGGCGTGGTAACGGATTCCATTTTTTCAACTTTGCGGTCAAAGGTCTCCACATTGATGTTCATCTTCATCGCACCCATATCCATGGAGACGTTTACATTGGCATCGTCCAAGGTTTGACCGGCGGACAAGTCATTGGGAATTTCGATATCCGTACCCGTAATTTCCATCTCCATGCCCATGTCCTCATATTGTTTTCTCATTTCTGAGGGAAACAAGCTCTCATAATCTATTTTGACACCGGTACCGGTACAGGTAATATTATAATCGGATTCCAGAACATTTTTTCCCTTATCATCGGTATAGGTAAGTTTTATGGTTGCGGTAGTGTTACTACCCTCATTTTCAACGTTGGATACGACGTAGTCCGTAACCCCTTCTACCTTATCTTTTTTGTCGTACATGGTATATTGAAACGTGCTGCCCTCTTCCATGGGATAGTATTTACTACATGCATTTTGACCGAATAGCACGGAAGTGCCATAAAGGAAGACTAGGCTAAATATGATCTTAATTTTCATTTTTTATAATTGTTTTAAATTTTGATAAATTCTACCCTTCTGTTTTGGGACTTTCCATCGCTTGTTTTGTTATCCCCTACAGGTTCTGATTCTCCCTTGCCATCCGTGGAAAGCCTACCGGCATCCACTCCATATACGGTAACAAGGGCATTTTTTACGGCTTCGGCTCGACTTTTGGAAAGCTTCATGTTCACATCTTCAGCACCATCACTGTCCGTATGGCCCACAATTTTGAGATTGATGCTGGAATCTTGTTCCAATACTTGAAAAATTTGTCGGATAACCCCCATGGATTCAGGTTTTAAATTATCAGACCCAGAACTAAAGAGGATAGCGTTCGTAGATATTTTTCCTTCGGATAATAGTTTTCTTCTCAAATCAACACCGCCTTTGGCTACTTTTAGATTGGAAATAAATATTTGTTCCGTATCGTCCTTGAAGTTGTTTGCGTGAAATTTTAAAGTGGTCAGTTTATTGGAGGGTACTGCCTTGGGTACATCAACGTATTTAGTTTCATCTACCCAAAGCCTGAATCTTTCATCATTTACGGCAATGGAAATATGCGCACCTGCCAAAATTGCATTTCGGATATCCGCCTTAACGGTACTATAAATCTCCCGTTCATTATTTTTTCTGTTCTCTACAGTAATTCCTATAGGAGTATATTGGCAAAACGGTATACTTGCCTGAACAAAATTGGCTCCTTCCTTAAACTTTTCATCGTCAGTTAAATCCACTCTTAGATGAGAGGTAGAGGAAGTTTTTTCGACCCCAATACCAATTATATCGAATTCAATGGTGTATTCCTTTGGAAGTTGCGGAGCATTAGGGATGAAATAAATATTATAGCCTGATTTTAGTTTAAACCATTTTTCCGATTCATCCCCTAACATGACCACTTCGCCTCCAGCATTGGTATTCCATTTAACCGGGAAGTCACCAACAAAGTCACTGGCAAAATCATCGAAAAAAAGTTGTTCATCACCTGGGACATAATCAAATTTACTATAAACGGCCAAAGTCTTGGGTCCGGATGCTGTAGTGTTTGGAGCATCTGTGTTTCCCGAAGACGAATTACCACCAGAATCTTTTATCACTGGTGGGTCTCCTTTAGGAACAGGTGTTTTTTTGTTGCCTTTAGAACCGGGCTCCAAGATGCTGTCTAAAGCCTGGTCCGTTTTTTCCGTAGCTTCTTTATCTACCCTTCTTTCAACAGCTCTTTCAGCAGCTTTTTCCGCTCGTTTTCCCAACTTTTTAAGGAATTGGGCATTTGTCATTGATACACAGAAAAAACAGGTAATTAAAGTAAGAATTAATTTTTGTGTTCTTCTTTGAGTTTTCATTTCTACTAAATTATTCCAGATTTATTCTTTTATGTAGATAAAATAAGAAGGTTAACGGAATAAACCATATTAATTACTATGGATGGTAGAGATGGCTGTATATTAAGGTTGTTATTTTGTACTACCCGCAGAATCAGTTTACTTTATAAACTAATAATGAATTCTCCTGGTCTTTAATTACCAGCTCTGGTTTGTTGTCATTGTCCATATCGGCCATATCTATGGTTGAGGCTCCGTACACAGGAAATCCTTCAATGGGTTCTGCTTGGCTATCAAATAGATAGGTCTTTAAATTTTGAATATCCGTTACCGATACATAAATCTTATCATTCAAATAGAAAATGGTGGGTTTAGCATATACGCCTAAATCCAGGGTTACCTTTTTTCCCCGGATGGATAAAACATTATCGTTCATGATTACTAAAGTTCTGGAAGTAGCATCAAAACCATGGTCCGCGGTGAGTTGCAAATCAGATTTTTCAATTTTTCCCTTTGTGTCAATTTCGTAAAGTATTCCATGCTTGGAGGTAACTATGAATTTATTTTGGTAAACTTTGACCTCATTATCTGAAAAGGAAATTTTTTCAGGGACACTCACCCTTACATTACCAACACGGTTTAAGATTTTCAATGTCCCGTCGGTCAACCTGAACACGATGTAGTCATTGGTTCCTATAACAAAATGCTGGGGAGCCCCCAAAATATTGTCTTCCGCTTTGGTGTATTTGAATCCGGAAACAATCTTTCCATCATTGTTATACATAAAAACCCGGTCGCCCTGAGTTACTACAAATCGGTAATTTTTATTGTTGGAATAATCAAAAACGGCCAATGGGTTGAGGTTTCCACCTTCATATTTAAAGGTAAAAGGGGCTACCTCTTTTCCGTTTCGGTCAATGATATAGAACCTATTGTTAGTGGTGAAAGCCAATTGATACTTGCCGTTTCTATAGATGTCGACTTCGTGAATTTTGCCTTGAATAGGGCTTTCAAGTTCCTTTTTCCAAATGATTTTACCTTTATTTGTTATCAAATACAGCACATTGTCCTGGTCCTGAACGATAATATCCTTTCTATTTGTCCTATGATTGGAAAAAAATTGGGGGTTTAAATAAATATCCGCGTCCAATTGGGTCCTGAACATTTCCAAAGCGCCTGTTTTGTTGATGGTTTTCGTAATTTTTTTGATAAAATAATTGGTATGCAGGAAGCCATTGTCAGCTACGACTTGTGAGCCAAACAAATAATCGGATAAATTGGCCTTAACGAGTACGTCGGATAATACTTCAAGTCCCGTTTGATTAAGATTGGCCACAAACCCATTACTGTTTGAAACGGATAAAACGGTAGATTCTTCCGTAATAAGGTCCTTAATGTTCTCGAATAATAAGGTTTTATCAAAAGTCTGTCCACTTTTGTTTGAACTAATAAAGTTCTCAAGGATATCCTTTGTTTCGGAAAAAACAAAGGTGTTTTCCATTACCGTTGCGAACTTTGGGGTAAAATCTTCTACAAGTGGATAGAAGCTTCGAAGAAGCAGACTGTCCATAGTAAGTTCCTTGATTTCACTACCCTGATATTCTAAGGAATTGGACTGTATGTTGTTTATATAATCTGAAATATTTGCCGTGCCATAGGTTTTAAGAAGTACCAATTTTCCAGCGCCCATTTGGCTAATTCCAATTTCCTCCACAGCGGAAAATATGGAGTCTCTTGTGGCCATTTCATTTAGGATTTGTTTCTGGTTCGCACTGAAATTTTTATAGTCCGAAAATGTAAAAGAGACAAATGAATCTAAACCACCTGGGACAATAGAAGAAATTATGTTTGGAATCGGTTTGGTTTTGGAAAATAGCCCCAGATAATTTTGGAGGGAATCACGGGTGATGCCGATACCATTGAGAATCAGCCCATCCTCTTGTACTGATATATCCAACGAAAGCCAATCGGCATAATTGAATTCGTCTGTACTTCTTTCATTCCCTAAAATCTTATTCATTAAATCTTTGCCATCATTCAAGTCCAACCAGATTTGTGCTGATTTGGTTAGATTTTCAATTTCGTCGAACTTTAGGAATTGTTCTTTGATGGAAGTAGAACTGTCCAAAGTGTTCCAGACCATTTCAATTACGGATTCCGAAGAACCTATTATTTCTTTGTTCTGTATAACCGATGTGTAGAAGATACTTCCATCTATCTGGAGTTTTTTCAATTCCAAACCACCTTTAACGATTTTTTCAACCGTTTTGTTCACGGAACTGTCCAAAACGATTTGTGGAAGGGTATCCGATGGGATAAAAACAAAATCAAGATTATTTTCCGGATGATTTAATAGGGCAATGTAACTAGTGCCCTTGGATTTTACTAGCTCCAATGGTTTGAGCCGTCCCGCCAATAGTGAGATTCCATTGGAATTTTGAAGTTTTTCTACAATTTCATTTCCCTTTAACTCGGTTTTAAAAGTGTCCAGGTCGTTTACTTTGATTATGACCGAAGCGGTATTAGGGATAAGTGCTAATGGGTTAGCGACATCATCCTTGTCCGTAACACAATTAATAAAGAAGATAGAACCTAGAATTGTAAGCAGTAGCTTGATCTTCATGAAATGCCTTTTGGCAAATTTATACTTTTTATAGGTCTAGCGTAAGCTGCTCTGGCAAAAGCCTAAAACTTTTTCTATGATACTTGGTAACTCCAAACTCTTTGATGGCCGCCCTATGTTCTTTGGTTGGGTATCCTTTGTTTTGTTTCCAATTATACATTGGAAATTCCTCATGTATTTTTTCCATATAAGCATCCCTATAAGTCTTTGCAAGGATGGATGCGGCAGCAATGTTCATATATTTTGAATCTCCTTTAACGATACAAGTATGGGGTGTATTTCCATAAGGCTTAAACTTGTTGCCGTCTACAATTATATAAGGGGGTGTTTGGTCGAGTTGATCAATGGCTTTATGCATTGCCAAAATTGATGCATTGAGAATATTGATTTCATCGATTTTTTTAGGGTATATATGTGCTACACCAAAGGCTAAACTCTGACCTTCAATAATTGGTTTTAATAGTTCACGGTTTTTGCTTGAAAGTAGTTTGGAGTCGTTTAGAAGTGTATTATGAAAATCGGCTGGAAGAATGACCGCAGCGGCAGTAACAGGCCCTGCCAAACAACCCCTTCCCGCCTCATCTGTTCCACATTCGTTAAAAAAAGTGTAAAATTTTTTCAAATTTTATGATTTTATTAACTAAAGTAAGGATTTTTTATGAATACTTAAAAAGTTAAATATTTAGAAAGTTCATGTTAAAAAATGTAAAAATTATAAAGATATAATAATTACCCCCCTATAATTTAACAGTTTTAGTTTTCGGGTTAAGAATCACTTTGGAATAGTTTCTTTTTTTAGTCAATTTTGGCACTTGCTAATTCAAAAACTAAATCTATGAAACAGAAGTTTAGATGGATGCTTTTGCCATTAATGGTATTGAGCATATCATTTTCCTATGGACAGGAAAAAAAAGTTTCCGGTACTGTAACGGATCAATCCAACTTGCCACTCCCGGGAGTTTCGGTAATTGTAGTTGGTACCACTAACGGAACTCAAACCGATTTTGATGGAAATTACTCTATCACGGTAGAACAGGGAGGGGAGTTGAGATTTTCTTACATTGGCCAAAAGACGGTAATAAGGTCAGTTGGAGCAGGTAGCGTTGTGAACGTACAAATGGAAGAGGACGCCCAAGCTTTAGAAGAAGTTGTTGTAACGGGATATACATCTCAAAGGCGTTCGGATATTACAGGTTCCATTGTGGAAGTGGACTCTGACAAACTCTCTCAGATAATTGCTCCCAGTGTGGATCAAGCATTACAGGGAAATGTCTCTGGTCTTACCGTTTCGGCTACTTCCGGTACGCCAGGTTCAACAGCTAACATTCGTATAAGGGGTATTAGTTCCATCACAGCAGGTAATGAGCCCTTGTATGTAATTGATGGTGTTCCTGTTAGTAATGGAAACGTTGGTGCTAGTGGTGCTTATTCTTCTTTGTCTTCTTTGGCAGGTTTGGATAATAATAACATAAAGTCCATTACTGTTTTGAAGGATGCTTCAGCTACGGCCCAGTATGGGGCAAGAGGGTCAAATGGTGTTATATTGATTACTACCAAAAGAGGTAGGGAAGGTAATACTGTTTTCGAGGTTAATTCTAGTTATGGTTTCCAAAGAGATGCCATTACAGGTCCTGTGCCTTTAACTGCCGCAAACCGTTTGGAACTTGCCGCTGAGGCTTATTTCAATGATGGGATTACAGCTACAAAACAAGAGGCCATAGATGCTTTATTGGCCGGTAGTTTTGCAGACTGGGACGCCGCAGGAAGACCAGAAGCCCACTGGGATCGTGCGGTTAGAAATGATGCTGCGTCGGTTCAGCAACATAGTATTTCAGCTTCTGGAGGAGGGGAAGATCATACTTTCTTTGCTTCTTTAGGATACATGAATCAGGAAGGAACAGTGGTAGGGCCATCTTTTGAGCGTATCTCAGGAGCGGTTAACTTTAGCAAGGATTTGACTTCCAATTTAACTTTTAGTTCAAACAACTCGGCTTCACATTCTTTGCAGAACGCATTTTTAGAGACAAGTGCTTATTTTGAGAGCCCAAGATCAGCTAAATTTTTCTTGTCACCCTTGAACTTGCCGTACAATGCAGATGGCTCGTACAATTTATTTGGAGGTTCGTTGCCAAACCCATTATACCTTATGGATAATAATATTTATGAGAACAGGTTGACCAGAATTCTATCCAATAATTCCTTAAACTGGCAATTGACGGACAACCTTTCTTATGGAACAGTTTTCAATGTTGATTACCAAGGTTACAATTATAGAAATTACTCCAATAGAAATTACGGGTATGGTGAGCCTACTTCAGGAGACGCTGAACAATTTGATAGGACTAACGTTTTTTATGTATTCCAAAATTTCTTTGATTATAAGTTGAAATTAAGTGATAATCATATTTTTGATTTCAAAGTGCTACAGGAATATCAGTCAAACCGTCGTTATTTCTTAGGCGGATCCGGACAGAATTTCGCCGATGATGGTTTGTATTATCTTGATAATGTAGGAACCCCCAATTCTGTAAGTTCTAGCTTTACTGATTTTTATATTGCTTCTTACATGGGATTGGCTAAATATTCTGCCTTTGATGGTAAATATGTTTTAGATCTTTCCTATCGTAGAGAGGGTAACTCCAGATTTTCTCAAACAAATAGATGGGGTAACTTTTGGTCAGTAGGTGCTGCATGGAATATTTTTAAAGAAGACTTCCTTGCAAATTCTAACGTTGTTAATAACTTAAAATTGAGAGGTTCTTATGGTGTTACAGGAAACGCAAATATTGGCTTAAACTTGTACCAATCTTTATTTGGTTTTGATGCAGATTATGGCGGAGAAGGTGCTCAGTTTGTTGATACCTTTGGAAATCAAGACCTATCTTGGGAAACATCGAATACTTTGGATGTTGGTGTAGACTTCGCATTATTCAATAATTTTGTTAGCGGTAGTGCGGCTTATTTTAGTAGAACTTCCAAAGATTTATTGTTGAATGTTCCTCTCTCGCAAACGACAGGTTTTGCGAGTCAATACCAAAATATTGGTGAGTTGACCAACAAGGGTGTAGAGGTTGATTTGAATTTTAACATTGTAGACACGGAAGATGTTCAATTCTCATTAGGCGGAAATTTTGCTACTGTTGAAAATGAAGTTACTGAATTACCGTTAGATCCAAATGGTGTTGAAAGAACAATAACTACAACTACAACAAGAATTGAAACGGGACATCCCGTCAGAGAATGGTACATGCCTACTTGGGCCGGTGTGAATCCAGAAACAGGTGCGGAGGAATGGTATGTTAATGGTGTAGATGGTGAAACAACTGCTAACTTTAACGAGGCTGAAGCTGTCTTTCAAGGAAGCAACGCCGTTCCAACCTTTACAGCGGGTCTTAACTTTAATTTTAAGTATAAAAACTTCTTCATTAATGCCAACGGATATTACGCTGGTGGACATAAAATTTATGAAGGATGGCACCTATATTTGAATCAGTCCAATGCTTATCCTATTTTGGCATATAATGGTTATACATCCTTATTGGATAGATGGCAACAGCCAGGGGATATCGCTCGTAATGGAGCATTTACCACAGGGGCTACTCCATGGCAAAGAAACTCCAAGTATTTATATGATGGAGACTTCATTAGACTAAGAGCACTAACAGTTGGATTCGATTTGCCTAGAAGTGCTACGGATAGAATTGGTATTAATAGTATGAGATTCTTCGTTAGAGGTAACAATCTTTTAACTTGGGTTAAGGATGACAATTTATTATTTGACCCAGAAGTTGACGTAGACAGTCAAGGCGGGGATGTTACTCCAGGTGAAACAGGTCTAGAAACTCCACCTGCAAGAACAATCGCAGTAGGTGTAAATTTAAGCTTCTAAAAAAATGAAAAAGATGAAAATAAATAAATATGCAATGCTATTTGCGGCTGCAATGGCCCTAATAGTGACTTCGTGTACTACGGAGGATTTGGATCCAACGCTGGCTCAAAGTAAGAGTGTTGAGGGGAGTGTTACTCGAGTTGATAACTTGTATAGTATCTTGAAAGGTGCGCACAATACTTTAACAGGTGCTGGTTATTATGGAAGGGATATGATTGCTACTAATGAGGTACGTTCAGATAATACCTTTTCAAATGGTAATTCGGGTAGATTTACTACGCAATCTCAGTTTCAATACAATTCCAATACTGGTTTTGTGTGGGATAACGTATATGCTTTACTTGCGGATGTCAATATTATTATAAATACGGATTTGTCCACACTTGAGGGTGATTTGGATTATGGGGCCCATATACAAGGTCAAGCCATGGTTTTAAGAGCTTTAGGCCATTTTGACTTGTTAAGAACCTATGGACAGCAACATGCTGGAGGGGGGTCTTTAGGGGTGCCAATTGTAACTACCTTTAAAGGTGAGGATTTGTTTCCGTCCCGAAACTCTATCGATGAGGTAAAGCAGGCCATCTACTCAGATTTGGAAACTGCGTTTGAAATGATGGATTCATCTTATGATACTTCCAAAATTTTTGTGTCTAAGTATGTGGCTAAAGCCTTAGAAGCTAGGGTTGCTGTTTACTTTGGTGATTGGGGCAGAGCAGTTTCTGCTTCCGAAGCCGTAATAAATTCAGGCTTATATTCGGTTATTGGAGCTGATGCATTTGTGTCAAGTTGGACTACTGAGGGAGGAACTAATGTAATGTTTGAATTGGCATTTAGTACAGCTGATAACCGTGGTCCTGATGCCCTTGGGTATATTTACAGATATCCTGCCGATGCACCCGGAGGTTATGGAGATATTCAGGTATTACCGGAAGTATTGGATATTTATGATGCCGATGATGTCCGTCTAGATATTTTTGGTTATCAAGATGGAGGTACGGCGCTTAGAAATATTGGTAAATATCCGGATACGGCTAATGGGGCTGACAATATACCATTATTCAGATATGAGGAGGTTATTTTGAACTATGCAGAGGCATTGTTAGAAACAGGTGGTGATGCTGTTACTCAATTGAACTTGATAGCCAATAATAGAAATGCAACTCCCTACACTTCTGTGACAAAGGATGACATTCTTAACGAAAGAAGAAGAGAGTTAATATTTGAAGGCTTCCGTTTTGATGACATGATGAGAACTGGTCAGTCAGCAACTGCTGTTGGTTCCGTGGGTAATGTGATTAGTACATTAAGTTACCCAAATAATTTGTTCGCTTGGCCAATTCCATTGTCTGAGATGAATGCAAATTCAAATATGGTACAAAATGAAGGATACTAATTGAGTATTCCTGGATTTTACATACAAAGCCCCAAATTTTGGGGCTTTTTTATTGTCCCAAACTTTCACATTTAGTTAGGAACAAAAAAATTAACTTTGTCCCCGAAATATTTGTGCATGAAGTTTCTCTTAGTATTGGTTTTTTTCTGTTTCACGAGCTTACTTTTTTCGCAGCAACCAGAGGTAGGTAAAAGAGAACCGGACTCCCTATCGACCACACGGCAAAAACCTAAACCATTGCCAAAAGGAAAGGCTAAAAGAGATAGCGTGCCAGAAGTGACCATAAAGGACTATAAGATTATTTCCTTTCAGCGAGATACCGTTTATCTTGATACAACGCTAACCATTCAAAAAGAATACAAATACAACTACTTAAGAAGGGATGAATTTGAGTTGATGCCACTTTCAAACATTGGTCAAACGTATAATCATTTAGGAGTGGACTTGGATCGGACTACCATGTATCCTAAATTAGGTGCTAGGGCGAAGCATTTCAATTATTGGGAGGTCGAGGACATCAAATATTATAATGTAGCCACACCAATGACCGACATCCTGTTCAAAACAACCTTGGAACAAGGTCAATTGTTGGACGCAATGTTAACGTTCAATACCTCTAGGCGATTTAATTTTTCCATAGGGTATAAAGGTCACCGTTCCCTGGGTAAATATAAATCCAATCAGATACAATCTGGGAATTTTACCACAACAACGAACTATCAGTCCAAGAATGGTAGATATAACCTTAGGGCCCATATAGCGGCTCAGGACATCAAATCCCAAGAGAATGGAGGGCTTACGGATAAGGAGGCCCAGTTTGAATCCGGTGACTCTGATTTTAAGGATAGGCCAAAGGTAGATGTTCGATTTGATGATGCGGATAATGTAGTATTGGGCAAAAGATATTATTTGGACCATACCTATAAACTGATTAGAAGGAATAGGGATTCCAGTTATGTGGAAAAGACTTCTTTATCCTTAGGCCATACCTTTGGCTATGAAACCAAATATTACCAGTTCACGCATACAGCAGGGGATAGCTATTTTGGAGATGTCATTTTATCTCCCGTGAACGATAAGGCAAATCTTAAGACAACGTACAATCAAGTGAATCTTGAGTTTTATAATAGAACCTTGGGAAGATTACAGGGTAACATTAATATGTTCAACTATAATTACTTTTTCAACAGTGTTTTTTATACCCAAGAAGGACAGAAGATACAAAATCAACTCAATGGAACGGAATTGGCACTAGGTGGAGAATATGAAAAACGAATAGGAGGTTTTGAAGTGACAGGCTCGCTTAAATACAATCTATCGGGAAATCTCTCAGGAAATATCTTTGATGCTTCCGCGGCCTACAATTTAAACGAAAGGAATAGATTACGGTTTAATGTACATTCTTCTTCCAAGATGCCAGATTTTAATTTTTTGCTCTACCAAAGTGAATACCTTAATTATAATTGGCAAAATACGGACAGCTTTAAAAAGGAAAGAGTCAATAGTTTGGAGCTAAACCTTGATTCGGATTTTTTTGGAAATATATCGGCCAAGTATACCAACTTGGATAATTATGCCTACTTTTCTTTGGACCCGCTCCAAGATGTGGTTGAGGGGTCAGAACAAGCAAATATCAGACCCTTTCAGGAAGATACAGGTATTTCCTATTTAAAGGTAAAGTACGCCAAGGAGTTCAGGTTAGGAAAGTTTGCATTGGACAACACTTTTATGTACCAAAACGTTTCTCAGGAATCCAATGTGCTCAATGTTCCCCAATTGGTTACCAGGAATACGCTTTACTTCTCTTCCGATGTATTTAAAAAAGCCATGTATTTGCAAACTGGTGTTACCTTAAAGTATTTTACTAAGTATACTATGAATGGGTATAATCCTGTTTTGGGTGAATTTTTTGTCCAGGAAACGGAAGAATTGGGTGGTTTTCCGTTGTTGGATTTCTTTATTAACGCACGAATTCAGCAAACCAGGATATTTTTAAAAGCGGAACATTTCAACTCATCTTTTAGCGGATATAATTATTACGCTGCTCCAAATTATCCATATAGGGATTTTGTGATACGATTTGGTCTTGTTTGGAACTTCTTTTCTTAGGTTTTTTTAAAATTTTAAGTTAC
Source organism: Bacteroidia bacterium (assembly GCA_030429835.1). GTDB lineage: Bacteria > Bacteroidota > Bacteroidia > Flavobacteriales > Flavobacteriaceae > Maribacter. Next base: position 323 of record JAUIGC010000039.1, on the reverse strand, counting down.
TGTTGTATAGGCACTTGACTTTTTGCCTCTTTTTACTCCATTTAAATAGTAATTTGATTTACAGTTATTTACTGGTTACACGATGTTTTTAAGGTATTTTGAATAATGTAAAGCACTGAATAACAGTTTTTTAAAAAATATTTTCATTTTTTTTCTATTTTTTTTGTCTTTGTTATTGTAGAATCAAAAACGGTGCGTATATTTGCACCCGCTTAGGGGAATACCTAGGGGAAGGAAAGGGAAACGGGGCGGAGGCCTTGTGGGGATTTCCGGATTTGAGTTCATTGAAATATTGTGGAGAGAGTCGCGTCCTTTTAATGGGA
>JAUIGC010000001.1 GCA_030429835.1 Bacteroidia bacterium | reverse complement strand
CCACCTTTCAGATTCCTCCTATGTTATTGCAACCCTATATAGAAAACGCCATATGGCACGGACTGCGCTATAAGGAAGAAAAAGGGCTTTTGGAAGTAAAGGTTCGTGCTAAGAATGAAAATGAATTGGAAATACTCGTTGTTGATGATGGTATAGGCAGAAAGAAATCAACTGAATTAAAAACGGTGAACCAAAGGAAACAGAAGTCCAAGGGGATGGGAAATATAGAACAGAGGATTGCCATTTTAAATGATATGTACGGCGATAAGGTATCCGTTTCCATTTCTAATTTAAAACCCAATGGGGAGGGCACCCAAGTATTGTTTACTTTAAAAAAAGACAAATGAACTTAAGAGCGATTTTAGTTGAGGACGAAGCCAATAGTAGGGAAATCCTCAGTAACTACATAAATAAGTATTGTCCGGATGTTGAACTTGTTGGGATGGCTTCTTCTATTAAGGAAGGTGTTGGATTAATAGAAAAAAACGAGCTTGATCTGGTTTTTTTGGATGTGGAAATGCCTTTCGGCAATGCCTTCGATCTTTTGGACCAAATACCGGACCGAAGTTTTGAAACGGTTTTCGTTACAGCTTATGACCACTATGCCAAGGATGCCCTAAACCATCATGCGGCCTATTACCTTACCAAACCCATAAATATTGATGAACTGGTAAAAGCGGTAGAATATGTAAAGGAGGTAAGGACCAAGGAAAACCATTTGCAGGAAAAGGTCTTGAACACCAATACCAAAAGTATACAGGGAAAATTGACACTGCCACAACAAGACGGGTTTCAGGTACTCAATGTGGAAGAAATCCTATATTGCCAGGCGGATGATAACTACACTAAAATCTATTTGGAGAACAAAAAGATTTTGGTAAGCAAAACACTTAAATATTTTGAGGACGCTTTGTTGGAATTTCATTTTGCCCGTATTCACAAATCGTATTTGGTCAATGTGAATGAAGTGGTCAAATATCGAAAGGGTAAGGGTGGGAGCGTCGTATTGTCCAACGGAAAGGAATTATTGGTTTCGGCATCCAAAAAGAAAGACTTGTTGTCGTATTTTGATTAATATAAAAAAGAGTTTATGATTAAAGAGGTGAATGGAAAACATCCAAAAATAGGAGAGGATTGTTTTTTGGCCGAAAACGCTACAATTGTGGGTGAGGTTACGATGGGAGACCAATGCAGTGTTTGGTTCAATGCCGTCATTAGGGGCGATGTTCATTACATCAATATTGGAAACAAGGTAAATATCCAGGATGGGGCGGTTATTCATTGTACCTATCAAAAATCGCCTACCAATATCGGTAATAATGTATCCATTGGTCATAATGCCATTGTACACGGGTGTACCATTAAGGACAATGTGCTTATTGGCATGGGAAGTATAGTCATGGACGATTGTGTCGTTGAAAGCAACAGCATTATTGCCGCAGGTGCCGTGTTGACTAAGGGTACACATGTGCCCTCAGGAAGTGTTTTTGCAGGTATGCCGGCCAAGAAAATAAAGGATATAAGTCCAGAATTAAGTGAGGGTGAGATTAACAGAATCGCCGAAGCCTATATTATGTACTCTGGTTGGTTTAAAGAAAATGATTGACTTGATAAACTAAATAAAAGGTCGTTACGGCGATAATCCTTACTTTTGCCGAACCTAAATTTAAAACGATGAACGCATATATTTTCCCCGGACAAGGGGCACAGTTTGTGGGTATGGGATTGGATTTATACGAAAAATATCCGGTAGCCAAGACAATGTTTGATCAAGCCAATGAGATTCTGGGTTTTTCCATCACGGAGACTATGTTCCATGGAACTGCGGAAGGACTAAAGGAAACCAAAATTACCCAACCCGCCATTTTTTTACATTCCGTTATTTTGAGCAAGGTAATGGGCGATAGTTTTAAACCCGATATGGTTGCAGGGCATTCCCTTGGGGAGTTTAGCGCCCTGGTGGCCAATGGTACGTTAAATTTTGAGGACGGACTTCAATTGGTGTCCAAGAGGGCTTTGGCCATGCAAAAGGCTTGTGAAATGCAACAAAGCACTATGGCCGCGGTTCTAGGTTTGGACGATGTCATTGTAGAAAAAATATGTGCTGAAACTCTGGGAATCGTGGTTGCTGCAAATTATAATTGTCCCGGACAATTGGTGATTTCGGGTGAAGTAGAGGCCGTGAATTTGGCCTGTGAAAAATTGAAAGAGGCCGGAGCAAGAAGGGCCCTAGTTTTGCCTGTGGGTGGGGCTTTCCATTCACCTTTAATGGAACCTGCCAGGGAAGAATTGGCCAGTGCCATTGAAGGTACGAATTTTGCCGCCCCAAGTTGTCCGATTTATCAGAACGTAACGACCACTGGAGTGACCGATGCTGACGAAATCAAGAAAAACCTGATTTCCCAGTTAACGGCACCTGTAAAGTGGACACAAAGCGTACAACAGATGATTGCCGATGGTGCGACGGTCTTTACGGAAATTGGTCCCGGAAAAGTACTTCAGGGATTGGTCAAGAAAATTGATGGCTCGGTTGAAACCCAAAGTCCGGAATTGGAATAATGCTTGATTCTATTATTCTATTGTATTTCATCAAGAAAAAATCGATTTAATCTGTTAATTAAGGGCTTAGCTGTTTTTTTTAGTAATATTACGTCCCTTAATCCATTGTTTGAATTTGATTGTTTGACATTGGAGAATCAAGAATTGAACTATGAAAACCGAGAATATTTTTAAATGGTCTTACCTGAAAGGTCTTACTTTATTATTCTTTTTCGCCCTTTATTCCAATATATATGCTCAAGATGTAGCCAGTATCGCTTTGGTAGACGCTGACGCCGCAGAAATTAATGGGAGTAATGTTGGAAATGTAGGAGTTTTTAGAGTTTCATTATCAGGATTACCTAGTATATTTCCAAGAGATGTTACGGTAATCGTAGATGCTGGGGTAACGACTGCTCTTGCTGATGTTGATCGAGAGGTTATCTCAAGTATTCAAACTATACCGGCGTTATCAACTTTTGTAGATATAACCGTTAATATTTTGGACGATGCCTTGATTGAGGGCCCCGAGGTAATTAAATTGGATATAGCTCCTCCAACTGGGACTCAGAATTACACTATTAGTGCAACGAACAATACTTCAACCCTCACGATTGCTGACGATGATGTTGCCGGTTTTACCATAAATCAAACAGGGGGAACTACAGTTACCTCGGAACCCAATGTAGCTGACATTTTTTCAGTGGTTTTAAATGCACAACCAACATCCAATGTTGTTTTAAATATTAGTTCTTCCGATACTGGCGAGGCTACTGTTTCGCCCGCAACTTTGACCTTCACTCCAGGAAATTATAATGTAGCCCAAAACGTTACCGTAACAGGAGTCAACGATGGCATTACGGATGGTCCTCAAGCTTATAATATAACAGTTGCAGTAAATGCTGGCGCTAGTGATGATGATTTTGATCTCGTTCCAAATCAGGTAATCAATGCTACAAATAATGACGATGATGCCGCTGTATTAACTATAGAGAATGTTTCACAAACCGAAGGTTTATCGATGCAGTTTACTGTCACGTTAAATAGTGCGGTAGCCAATCCATTCACCGTAGATGCAGATTTTGTGGATGGTACTGCGCAGGGTGGCGGAGCTCCATTGGTTGCACCCGAAGATTACAATAATACCCAACAAACCCTTAATTTTAACGGTACTGCGGGTGAGACAAGGCAATTTAATGTGTCTTCTTTAAATGATAATGTTTTAGAGGCTGATGAAACCTTTATAGTTAACCTAACTGCATCAGACCCGTTAGTCGATGACACGGATACCGCAGTTGGCACTATATTGAACGATGATGTAGGACAAGTTACGGTAGTTGCGGATAGGCCAAATACAAATGAAGATGGCTCCGGACAATCCGGTAGATTTCGGATTAATTTGAGCGAAACCAATACTACAGGTGGCGTAATAACGGTTACCTATACATTTTCTGGAAGTGCAGTCCAAGGTGTAGGCCAGGATTTTACGATTACTGGAAATGCAAATATACCAGACGGGCAGAGTTCTACCAATATCAATATAAACCCTATAGATGATAATTTAGTGGAAGGCGACGAAACTGTGGTTATGACGTTGAATAGTGTAAGCACTAGTGCTTATGAAATTGGAACACCAAATTCAGACACGGTTACGATTATAGACGATGATATTTTCACGGCAACCATTACTGCAACGGATGCCGCTGCAGCAGAAAACACTCCTGCCACGGCAACTGGACTTTTCACCATAGATTTGGGGTCGCCAAATACAACCGGCGGACCTATTGTCGTCACCTACAATATTACGGGAACGGCAACTAATGGAACGGATTATACCAATATAGGTGCTAGCATAAGCATACCTAACGGACAACAATCTAGAACGGTTTCTATAGCACCAATAGATGATCAAATACAGGAAGGTAATGAAACCGTTATTTTAACTTTGACCGATAGTTCCCCGGATTACGATTTGGGAACGGCCGGGACAAGATCTGCAACGGTAAACATTACTGATAATGATCAAGCAACCTTAACCATTGCCGATGTAACCGCCAATGAGAATGACCCTTCGGGCGAAATGATATTCGAGGTCGAGCTGGATTTGGCTGTGGCCGGTGGAACTACCGTTTTTTATACCATTACAAATGGTACGGCTATAGGGGGTGGTGTGGATTACACCGGTTCGGTAGGTAATTTGACATTTGACGGTACAGCTGGTGAAATAGAAACAATAACGGTAGCTCTGGTAGACGATGATTTACTTGAAGAGAGTGAAACGTTTACCGTGCAGTTGGCCTTGCCATCAAATGGTGTGCAACGTGCAAATGGTGGCACAGCTACCGGAACTATTAATGATGATGACAACTGTGTGGCCGCCCCTGAACTGGATACCACAAAGGAAACCACGTTTTGTGGTGTGGAATCGGAAACAGGTCCTACCCCCATTTTTCAAAATACAACGATTACAAGTTTAAATGATTATACCAGTACAACCCCTCCGGCCGGCCGGGTAGGTCAAACATCCTTAGTCTGGAGTACTTCCTCCAATCCATTGAACGAGGATGCATATTTGCTCCCGGCGCAGGTAGCAAACCCAACACTACAGGGTTCTTATTATGGATTCTTTTTGGACGACAATGGAACTCCTAACAATTTTACGGACGATTGTGCCAGTGGAACGATTGAAGTGGAACTTACCCTGAATATTATCCCTGAGATTGTTGGTGTAACTGACGGAGAGGCCTGTGGACCTTCCAATGTGCAACTCTCGGCGGAGGCAACAGGTGGTGCACAATTTAATTGGTACGATGCCATAGATGCAGATACGCCTTTGGGAGCCGGGGATAATTTCATTACCCCTACTATTTCTGAAACCACAAGCTTTTTTGTGGAAGCCGTTTCAAATGGTTGTGCTTCTGAACGGGTTGAGGTTATTGCGACCATAGGTAATGAGCCTACAACGGGTACAGTGGTATCTAATGGTGGTGCCTGTAGTATCGCTGCCTTTGGCAATACGGTCGTTGACCTGGACAGCCGATTGGTTGGAGCAAGCTCTGGAACCTGGTCTACCAATGGAAATACCCTGACCATAAATGCCGATAATGAAGTGGATTTTGAAGGGGTTCCCAATGGCCAATATACATTTACTTACACGACCAATGTGGCAACGGCCCCATGTACCGATATTTCCGTGGATGTTGTAATCACGGTAAGCGAATGTAACGTAGATGACGATAATGACGGTTTGCTTACAGGGGAGGAAGTAGCCTTGGATTTGGATCCCAACGACCCGGATACCGATGGTGATGGAATCTTGGACGGGGAGGAAGTAGGTCCCGATGTTCAAAACCCTTTGGATGAGGATGGGGATGGAATCATAGACGCTTTGGATTCCAATATAGAAGATGCCGATGGAGATGGGGTAAATGACCAACAAGATCCGGCGAATGAAAATGCATGTATTCCGGATAATTCTAGCCCAGACTGTCCGGTTGATTTGGAAATTACCAAAGAGGCGGATCGTGAAAATGTAGCTCCGGGAGATGAAATTACGTTTACCATAACGGTAAGGAACCTAACGGATAAACAAGTGGATGAGGTTATCATAGTTGATGATTTGACCGGTACGGGATTTGACTATGTGTCCCATACAACGTCTTTAGGAGAATATAGCCCACTTGACGAATTATGGACATGGACTATGGTCAATTTACCGGCATTGGGATTAGCCACTTTGGATATTACAGCGGTAGTGCTGGAGGATGGAAGCTACACGAATACAGCGGAATTAATTAGTTCAACGCCCTTAGACGATAATCCTGATAATGATAAGGCAACTCTCCCAATTGAAACGCAAGTATACGAAGGGATAGATTTGGCCATAGAAAAGTCAGTGAACAATGAAACCCCTTTGGTGGGTGAACAAATAACTTTTACTATAAAAGTGACCAATCTTACCAGTGCATCTGATTTTGCAGAAGCTATCAATAATGTCATAATTAGGGATGTTATAGAGGAAGGTAAAGAGGCTCTTTTTGAATATGAATCCGATGATTCAGGAGGGGCTTACAATAAAGATACTGGTATTTGGGAAATCCCTTCCATACTGGCCGGTGAGGAAAATGCGGTAGAACTGCAAATTACAGGAAGGGTAACCGCTGAGGGTAGTTTTAGCAATACGGCAATATTGGATCGATCTTCGCCAAGGGACAGTAAAGATGCCACCAACAATCAGAGTATCATAGTGGTGACAATAAACGAACGGACATCCGCAGATCCCGGTTTCCTCTTCAATCAATTCTCGCCCAATGGTGATGGAAGGAACGATGTTTTAAGGTTAAATCTTGAAGACCCTATAACCAATATCGGTATGGGTATAGAATATTCCATATCCATTGTGGACAGGTATGGAAATACCATTTTTGAGGGGTCGGATACGGTGCCTAACGGAACCCAATCCGTTGCAGATGTATGGGACGGTACTTTTAAGGGCAAAGAAGTGCCCAAAGGTACATACTTCTATGTGCTTCAATATACTTTGGTTAATGATTTTGGCCCTATGGAAAGCCAGACGGATAAAGGCTGGATCCAATTAATTAGATAGACAATAATGGAATACCTAACGAACAGAGCAAAATTCAATATATTCCTGGGAATAATCGTTTGTACATTTTTTGGTACAACCCATGTTTTTGGTCAAAAGGAGCCTCAATATACCCAGTATATGTACAATATTGGAAGTTTCAATCCTGCCTATGTAGGAACCGTTGAAACGCCTGAAATAGCCGCATTGTACAGGGCCCAGTGGATAGATATTCCAGGTGCACCCAGAACGATAAGGATTGGAACCAATGTACCTTTTAAGAATGAGACCATGGGATTGGGCTTCAACGTGGTCAATGATCAATTGGGTCCAGTTACCCAAACCTATGCAGATATATCCTATTCCTATCAGGTGAATCTTTCTGAGGAGACCAAATTATCATTTGGTATGGATGCCGGTGGGTCTTTTTTGAACGTGGATTTTTCTAAAGGAACTTTTGAAAACCCGGGCGAGCCTTTAAGTCAAGAGCAAGTAACTAGATTTTATCCAACAATAGGAGCGGGATTGTTCATGTATTCTGATCAGTGGTATTTGGGAGCATCGGCGCCCAATTTTTTAACGGAAGGAATTTATAATGATGATGTTGCCTCTATTGTAGAGGATAAACTCCAATTCAATTTTATTGGTGGGTATGTTTTTGATCTATCGGATAATTTAAAGTTCAAGCCAGCTTTTCTTGTTAACACCTTGAAAGGTGCACCAGTGATTATTAATATTTCCACAAACTTTTTAATAAACGATGTATTCACCGTGGGTGCCTCATATCGTGTGGAAAATGCGTTCAGCGGCTTGGCAGGGTTTCAGATTTCCAATGGCACATTTATTGGATATTCGTACGATTACAATACTAATCCTTTGGGTGAATTTAATAGCGGATCCCACGAGGTCATACTTAAGTTTTATCTTGGAAAGGGTTCTGGAGGTTCTAGTGAAAAGAATAATAAAGGTTCTAAAGGTAAACCGAAACAAATTGATTCTCCAAGATTTTTCTAAATTGAAGAATATGAAGGTTAAAGAGTATATTTTCTTATTGTTGATTTTTTTGCCCGCCCTTATGGTTTCACAGGGTAAAAATTCCAAAGGGGATAACTATTTCTATGGATATCAATATGGAAAGGCCATAGCAGAGTATCAAAAAGAACGACAAAAAGGCCCACTGAGCAATTCACAATTATTGAATTTGGCGGATTCTTACTTTAAAGTGGGGAACTATAAAAATGCTTCGGAATTATATCAAGAAGTCAATAAGAACGACACGATCATGACTGTGCACCAATTCAACCAATTGTTGCAGAGCTTGTCCAAAACATCCAGTAAGGATAGGGTGCAAACTTTTCTAAGGTCCAAATCCCCTTTACTTTCCAATGAATTGATGGATAATGCCGAATTCAATTTTGAAATATTGGGAAAAGAAGCCTTGGACGCCAATAAAGTAACGCTTGTCAATCTTTCTTTAAATACTGCTCAAACCGATTTCTCCCCCGCCTTTTACAAGAATAAACTTTTGTTCAGTAGTAGTAGACCGTTAAAGTCGAAAGGGTTATATGAGCCGTCAGGAGAGTCTTATTTGGATATTTACGAGGTTTCCATAAGCGACAATGGGAAAACAGGAACGGTCAATCTGTTCGACATGATACCCGATTCCAAATTTCATAAATCTACGCCTTACTATTCTGAGGAAAACAATAGAATCTTCTATATTTTGTCCAATTCTGAAGAAGGAGAGATGACCTACGATGAGAACGGAAAGAATTCCCTCGCTTTGGGAATGTTATATAATTCCGGTCAATTTAGGTTTCTATTGAAGAATTTGAGTACCTCTTTCTATTATCCGTTTTATGATGATAGTACGGACAGACTTTACTTTGCAGCAAATTTTGATGATAGTTATGGTGGCACGGATCTTTATTATGTAGCGACCAATAATGGACAGGTGATGTCTGCGCCCGTTAATTTAGGTCCTAGAATCAATTCACCTGGGAATGAGATTGCCCCCTATATTTTTGATGGCAGTCTATATTTTTCTTCCGATGTCTTTTATGGTCTTGGTAGAATGGATGTCTATAAGTCCAAGATACAGGGCCGTGATATTTATGGGGTTCCAGTAAACCTTGGAGAGGGCATCAATTCCAAAGAGGATGATTTTGGATTCATCATCAAACAAGAAAATGGTACCTACACAGGTTACTTGGCCTCCAATAGACCAGGCGGAAAAGGCGGTGACGATATTTATTCCTTTAGAATAAAAAGTCTCCCGGGTCTTAAGACTTTTGCCCTACGGGGAAATGTGGTGGATGCTTCTACCAATCTTGGTATTGGAAAAGCCCAAATCCGACTTTTGGATACACAAGGGAACCTATTGCGGGAACTTTATAGCGATGAAAATGGTGACTTTAGTGTTGAAATTCCTTGGCAGGAAGAAATTGTTCTCCAGTCTGGCAAAGGAGAGTTTTCAGCCTTTTCAAGAACCTATTCTGGAAGTGAATTGGAGGAAATCCAAAAAAATCCGTACACCATAGAATTGTTACAATTGGAGGATTTGGTCGAGGAAACCGAGGGCAAGAGGGTTGTTAAACTTAGAAAATTCTATTTTCCCAAGGGAAAAAGTAACTTGACTTCAGAGGTTACTATGGAGTTGGATAAAGTTGTGGAAGCGGTACAAAACTTTCCAGATGTAAGGTTGCGTATAGAGACCCATACGGATAGCAGGGGCAGCAATGCCAGCAACCAAAAATTGTCCCAACAACGATCGGATGTTATCCGTGATTATTTAGTTAGCAAAGGTGTACCTTCAGAAACTATCTTGGAATCCGTGGGCTATGGAGAAGAAAACATTAAAAATAATTGTACGAACGGTGTATATTGTTTGGATTTTCTTCACAAACAGAACGAACGAACTTTAATAGAGGTAGTGAATAATTGATTATCCTAATTGGTCAATACACAGTCTTCACATCCCTTGATTTTTCCATAATAGGTGCCTCGATACTTGTGCATGGTTTTAAAGGGAATTCCCAAAAGGGATTTTTTGATATAGGTCACATTGGTATATAGGACACCCATCTTTTGGGTGTATCTTCTTTCCGTTCTTGTTCTTCTTTTAATGGAGATTAGCTTCATGGTTTCTTTTGCATTTTTCCAGTGCAAAGGTCTAAAAATCAGCAACCAATCGCAAATTCATCCACTAGACCCCATAGATAAAGGCTTCATGGCGGATTAAAAAATCATTATCCAAAAATAATAGATGGAGAAAAGAGTAAGGAATATAATGCCTAAATACGTTAGTAACCTCAGTGCCTTGCCTGGCCTTAGATTGGGCATGATATCCTCACTCATTACGTTTTTTAGGTTCATATATCCAATGATAGGAGCCACGACAAAGGATACGAAGGTTGCAAGGGCTATCAAATTTCCCATATTAGCTGAAAACAGCGCAATCACCATATAGTTTACGACAGCCAGTATAAGAACCGTAATGCCAAAATTTACTTTTGTTTGGCGTGTTTTTCCTTTTGGGAACAGTAAATCCAAGATGTCCAAGCTAACCCTGCTTACCGCATCATGGGCTGTCATACATGTACTGAACATGGTGGCAAAGGCAGATATTGCTATGAAAATATAGGCCCATGGTCCTATATGCCTTGTAAATAACTGGACAACCTGATCCGCAAAACTAACGGCATTGTCACTTAGTATTGTATTGGTTCCATATAGGGTAAACCAGCCTATCAACATAAAAAATATGGCAAGTAATCCTGTTAAGAAGTATCCAATATTAAAATCCTGTAGCGATTCCTTTAGACTCGGTTTCTCTTGCGTCTTCCATTTTTCGATACTCCAAAGGCTGATCCAACTTGAAGCTTCTACCGTGGTGGGCATCCAACCCATTAGACCAATTAGGAATAATATACCAACTTCGTTAAATATGGGTGTAGGCTCAAAATTTTCCGTCGGACTTGTCTGTCCATTGAATAAAACAAGTGCCGTTGTTACTATAAGTGCCACAAATAGAATACTTACGACAAATTTTAGACTCATTTCAAGAAACTTGTATTTGCCAATAATTAAAAGGGCACTGATAAGGACAAAAAGACCAAGGGCCGCCATGCTTATGGGAACTCCCTGCATCTTAAACAAATTGATGAATAGCCCCGCTGTGACGGTGTAAAGGGCGGCTAAAATTGTAAAAGTAGAGAAAAGAGTAATAAATGCATAGAACCACAAATATCCCTTGCCACGGTTCAAATAGCCCTCAATGAGTGTTTTGTTGGTGATACTGGTATATCGTACGCCAAATTCGAAAAAGGGATATTTGAGGACATTGGCCAAAACTATAGGAATAATCATGACCCATCCGTACTGGGCCCCGGCTTTTGTGGACAGTACCAAGTGAGATGTGCCAATTGCCATACTTGCAAAGAGCAATCCTGGACCAAGATTCTTGATTAAAATTCTTAATGAGCCCATATATAAACCGAATCCTGAATTAATCGAAGACTAAAGTAATCATTCAATTTTAATTTTGTCACCGGAAAATTTCGGTCGGGTTTTCAGTGCCAAATCGATAAAAACTTTTACCCGGGCAAAGTATTCCCGTATTTGGATTTTAAACCCAGATTCTAGGGAAACGTCCTGGGCATTGAAGCCAATGGCATTTAAACCGTTCTTATGGGCTAGGTAAATAGCGCGCTCATTATGGAATTTTTGCGAGATTATGGTGGCCTCATTGAGCCCAAAAACTTCTTTGGCCCTTACCATGGAATCCAGAGTTCTAAAACCCGCATAGTCTAGGAATATTTTATCCGAAGGGACTCCTGCTTCCACCAAGTCATTTTTTATGGTGGTAGGCTCATTGTAGTAAATGCTGCCGTTATCTCCACTAACGAGTATAAATTCTATTTTTTTAGCTCTGTAGAGCGAAACAGCTGCATTTAATCTGTATTCGTAATATGGATTGGAACCACCCCCTCTCATATTCTTAGCGGTACCCAGAATGATTCCTATTTTAGTTTTGGGAACAGTTTCAAGGGAATTATACGTTTTTCCCTCTGCAAAGGAATTGATGATGGCATTGCAAACAATGAGGGAAATCAAGATAATGCTTACAAGGACTACCGTAATCGTTATAATCTTCCTAATCCTTAAAGCCTTTTTTTTTAACAAGGTAGCCCGTAATTGATATTCTTTCAAAAATAGACAATCTTTTAAACAGTTATTTCAGGAAGTAGAGCGAATTAAGAATTTTGCAGCTTGATTTGTTTAAATCCTGTAAATAGTAAAAATAAAGGAGGTAAAATCAATAATACCTCCTTTTTATGGTTTCGGTGAACTAATTTTCTAAGTCCGGAAAGTGATTTAATTATGGCCGTAAGCCTTATCAAGAAATTCGTAACGGGCGTCGTTTGTAGCTTTGATCAATTTGCTTTGGGTGTCAATGACCATTACTGGTGGGGTATCGCCCATTTCGGCAGCGGAATCCCACTGGGGTAGTCCCTCACCATTAGGATTACCCATCTTTATGAAGTTGGCAAAGTAATTTTGCATATCGGCTGAAACCTTATAGTCTTCTGCCGTCCAAGCATAGTCGTCTACTAAGTGCAGGTTGCCCATACAGTATTCAATTTCACAGGCGTGGGGAGCTCCTACAGGTTTCGGGGCTGGTGGGGCATCTTCACCTTTTTCTACGGTACCGCCTGCCAAACCACTTGACTTTGTATTGTCCACCAATGGTGGTCTAAGTTTGCTATATAAGTAACGGTATACTGGCTGGTCGCTATTTTTTCTGTGTAAATCAAACCATTTCCATGTGCTGTACGCAATAAATCGGTCTGAAGCCAAAGCCGTGGCGGAAAGTTCGATTTCTTTCTCCGAACCGCTAGGATAAAGTTCCATTACCTTTTTGTATTCCTTCGGATAAGCCTCTTTTACCTTGCTCGCATAGTTTTCGGAGGTGTACGGCCCTTGTGTAAATGCCATTCCAGGAATCTCTGCGGAGTTCCATCCCAATAGTAGGGGAACCATGGCTTGTTCTCTGTTTTGGAATATCTCAGGCAATGTTTTAGGAAGAAAATACCCGTCAAGTACCGCCGGAAAACCAAATCTTTGACTTTCATTATATAACTCATATACCTCTCGGGTACTTAGATTTCTTAATTCCGCTAGGGTAGGATAACCAATTTTTTGGGCAAATTCCGCACCTATTTTTTCTGCCTCTTCTAAGGAAACAGGTGCCATGGTGGGATGTATTCCTGCCCCGCTTTCGCCAATGGCACCGGCAATTAAATCTTTGGACAAGGGAGAAGCCATTTGCTGGCTAACTCCTATGGAACCCGCAGATTCGCCAGCTATGGTCACATGGTTGGGGTCTCCGCCAAACGCGGCTATATTGTTCTTGACCCATTTTAAGGCCGCATTTTGATCTAAAAGACCATAATTCCCGGAGGCCTTGTAGTCGGCCTCTGCACTAAGCTCAGGATGGGCCAGGAACCCAAATATGTTCAAGCGGTAATTTGTAGTGACTACTACAATCCCTTTTTTAGCCATGCTCTCTCCGTCATATCTTGGTTCCGATGCATCTCCAGCTACATTACCGCCCCCAAAGAAATATACCAGTACCGGAAGGTCTTTGGTGTTCCTTTTGGCCGGTGTCCAAACATTCAAGTAAAGACAATCCTCGCTTACGCCGCTGGATCGGGATTTCATATCCCCAAAGACCATCGTTTGCATAGGTCGTGGCCCAAAGGCCTTTGTTTCTTTAACACCATCCCAATTTTCAAGGGGTTGTGGAGCCTTCCAGCGTAATTCTCCAACGGGAGGCTTGGCGAAGGGTATCCCAAAATAGCGCTGTATTCCGGTATGTGTATCGTAATTCCCCTCAATAATTCCGTTTTCTATCCTAACCTGTACAGGAAATGAGTTTGTTTCTTGGGCCATAATGAAATTTATGGATGCAACTACCATCAAAAGTGGAAAGATATGTAATTTCATTTTCAGAGTTTTATTGTCTCAATTTGTTACAATAATACATCGATTATCCTAAATTCATATGATAATTATGAAAAATATCGATTGAAAAGGATGTTTTGGCAATATAGATGTGTTCAAAATGATAAATAGGGAGGAATGCCTGTTTATTTCTAATAGAATATTGAATCTGATTTTTTTAAAAAGCCTATTGTCGAATTCAGAGCAGCAAGTAGTTTCTTTAAGTGAACGTACTTAAATACAATTGTATCCCGCCACCCGATTTTACACTATACGACGGCTCAACCGGACCCGGTAATTTTATAAATGGCGTCCTACATTCTATTTTATCAAGTGCTTTGGTAAATCCTCAACTTTTTCGCAACATAATTGGTCCATTACCTGTTGAAATTGGGTTTTGAGCATGCCAATGGTATGGTCTCCTCCTTTGGCCCCGAGTGCACCCACACCGTACATAAAGGAACGTCCCATAAAGGTGAATTTTGCTCCGCTAGCTATGACCCTTGCAATGTCCGGTCCTGAACGTAGTCCGCTATCTAGCATAATTTCGATTTGGTCACCGTATTTTCCAGCAATGTCCTGTAAAGTGCCGATAGTGGATTGGGCGGCATCCAATTGTCTGCCGCCGTGATTGGAAAGGATGATTCCGTCAAAGCCCATTTTAATGGCATCCTGAGTGTCCCGTTCGGAGGCCACACCTTTCAATACCAGTTTTCCTTTCCATTTGTCCCGGATCGGTTTTATTCGCTCGGCATTTAGTCTACCTGAAAATGTCTTGTCCATAAAGGCTCCCAATTGCTTTAGGTTAAGTCCTTCTGGGGTATAGGGTTTTAAGTTTTCAAAGGTAGGTTGACCGTACTTCAGCGTATTAAATGCCCATGTGGGTTTTCCCAGAATTTGAAGGATGTTGGTGATGGACATTTTTGGCGGCAGGGCCAATCCGTTTTTAAAATCCCGCGGTCTGAACCCGAACGTAGGAACATCACAAAGTAGTACCAAAACGGGACATCCGGCCGCTTGTGCCCTGTTAATGATGTCGTCCCTGATGCCATCATCAACTGGATTGTACAATTGAAACCAGGCATTCCCTTCGGTTAGTTCACTCGCCCTTTCAATATTCATGGTGGTTACCGTGCTTAAAATGAAGGGGATATTATGTTTAAATGCGGCCTTGGCGAGTATGGCTGGGGAGTTGGGCCACATCAACCCTTGCAATCCAACAGGGGCAATACCAAAAGGCGCATCGAACTCCATACCCAGCACTTTTGTTTTGGTGGAACTTGTGCCATAGTTTTGAAGGTATCTGGGTTCTAGCTGAACCTTTCTAATATCGCTTGTATTTAGCGCCAAACTTACATCCTCGTTACAGCCCCCGTCCAAATATTCAAAGGCAAATCTTGGCATCCTAGACTTAGCCTTGTTTCTTAGATCATCTACGGAGGGATAGTTGGAATCAAAATTTTTGGACATATTTTTTTATTTGGGAATAAAAGGTACGTGTTTTTTTAAATAGAATTTTTAAAGAGGTATTGAGAATATAATTAATGGACCAATGGGTCTTGCATGTCAATTGTATACTTGGAAGAATTCGCAATTAAATAGCTATCGTGTTCTAACTAATATATTTCTACTTGTCTAGGATCATTGGGAGAGTAACAAAGGGATTGATTTTATGGAAGATTAAATTTAAAACATGTAGGTAGCTAAGCGGCAAAAATTAAAAACTATTGTCTCATTTTGTTACAATAATACTTTGTTTTCTATTCGTTTTGTACGTTATTTGATATATTGGGATTTTTAAACCATTGAAATTGATGAGTACGTCAGAAAAACGGGATTATATTCAGAATGTATCATATGATTCCGTTATTTTCGGATTTAATGGTAGCCAACTTAAAATATTGGTTTTGGAATATCACAATACAGGATATTTTGCGCTTCCAGGTGGATTTGTCAAAATGGATGAAAGTCTGGATGATGCGGTTAAGAATGGCGTTAGTCAGCGTACTGGTTTAAAAGATATCTACCTAGAGCAGTTCTATACCTTTGGAAGTCTTACAAGGTCGGATTCGGCGATCATGAAAAAAATTCTGACTGAAAACAACCTTGATACAAATGAATATGGTTGGATGTTGGGAAGGTTTATTTCCATTGGGTACTATGCTTTGATCAATTATGAAAATGTTAAGCTAAAACCCGATGAATTATCGGACAGTATTAATTGGTATTCCATAGATGAGCTTCCACCCTTGATGATGGACCATAGGGAAATGGTGGATAAAGCACTGGAAGTCCTCCGTCAAAATTTGGAAAGAAAACTGGTAGGCATGAATCTTTTGCCCGTTAAGTTTACGATGAAACAGTTGCAACAGGTATACGAAGCAATATTGGGAGAAAAACTGCGGCGTACAACATTTCAAAGAAAAATGCTTTCCTTGGACATTTTGGTTAGACATGAAAAACTATTTCAGGGAAAAGCCCACAAGGCACCCTATCTATATAGTTTTAAATAAATAAGTGAATTTTTAAACTTGGATCGATAAATAATAAAAACAACTTGAACATGAAAAAAATAATTTTAAACGGATTTATACTGGCTTCAATAGGACTGATGTTATCCTGTAAAGGGAAGGCCGATAAAACTAATGAAACCATGGAAACTCCCGAAACCATGGTTGAGGAAGTTGAGGATTTTGGGGGATTGGCGCTATATACCGTGCGCGATGATATGGGAACCGATGCCAAAGCAACCCTTAAGGCCGTTGCGGATGCGGGATATGAAAACATTGAGGCTGCAGGTTATGCAGATGGTAAATTCTATAACATGACCCCTGCGGATTTTAAAGCCTACTTATCCGAGGTAGGGCTCACCCCTATAAGCACACATCAATCGAGTGTTACATTGGAAAATGCCGATCAGATGATGGCAGACGTTAAGGCAGCGGGGTTTGAATATTTTGTAGTACCTGTTCCTCCTATGGGGATGTTCACTTTTAATCCGGAAGAAAGGACCATGGGCATGAAGGGAACGGCCAAGGAACTTGCCGAAATTTTGGACACCCTAGGTGAGAAGGCAAGTAAAGCGGGTCTTAAATTATTATACCATAATCACGATTTTGAATTTAAAAAAGGAGATGATGATGTGGTCATGATAGACTATTTACTGGAAAACTGCAATCCTGACAATGTTAACTTTCAAATGGATCTGTATTGGGTGACCAAGGCTGGTGCAGATCCTGTGGCCTACTTTGAAAAGTATCCTGGTCGTTTTAAACTTTGGCATGTGAAGGATATGGATGATCAAGGAAGATTTGCTCCAGTGGGCCAAGGAACCATAGATTTTGGTAGGATTTTAGAGAAGAAAGAGCTTTCGGGAATGGAGTATTACATGGTGGAGCAGGATATGACCTTTGACGGAATGAAACCTTTGGAAGCAATTAAAATTAGTCATGAGGGATTAAAGAAAATTGGATTTCAATAATTCCTAGTATGAAACGTAAAACCTTCTTAAAGACCACCGCAGCGTTTGCGGCGGCCACCACGATAAATCCTTTGGCTTCATGTAAACTGGACAAAAAGAAAATGTCGGAAGATTTGCCTCTGGAACCTGTTCGGAAGAATTGGGCGGGGAATTATACCTATAAGGCAAAGAACCTATATGAACCAAAAACGGCCGAGGAAGTCCAAGAGTTGATCAAGGAATTGGAAGCCCAAAAGGCACTGGGGTCTAAGCATTGCTTCAATAATATTGCGGATAGCCCCATGAACCAAATTTCAACGCAGCATTTGAATGGAGTTTTGGGTGTGGATGAGGAAAACATGACCGTGACAGTGGGTGCGGGTGCCAAGTATGGCGATTTTGCTCCGGAGTTACATGAAAGGGGGTATGCCTTGCACAATTTGGCCTCTCTTCCCCATATATCGGTTGCGGGAGCCTGTGCAACGGCAACCCATGGTTCCGGGGTCAAAAATGGAAATTTGGCTACAGGTGTTGCTGCCATTGAATTGGTAAACGGCAATGGAGAAATTATAGTGTTAAAAAGGGGAGATGAAGCCTTTAATGGTGCTGTGGTAAACCTCGGAGCTTTGGGGATTATCACCAAAATGACCTTGGATATCCAAAAGACATTTGATGTTCGGCAGGATGTTTTTCAGGAACTTCCCTTGGAATCTCTGAAGGAAAATTTTAATGACATCTTATCGGGTGGTTATAGTGTAAGTCTTTTTACCGATTGGCAAGATCAAAAAATCAGTCAGGTATGGGTGAAAAGAAGGACTGATGAAGAAGTAAAGGATTTGGGCGACGACTATTTTGGTGCCAAGGCGGCGACAAGAAACCTACATCCCATTACGGAACTGTCCGCCGTGAACTGCACGGACCAAATGGGTGTTCCCGGACCTTGGTATGATAGGTTGCCACATTTTAAAATGGGTTTTACGCCCAGTAGTGGAGAGGAATTACAATCGGAATTTTTTGTTCCCAAAGATCAAGCACTTGATGCCATATTGGCCTTGGAAAAAAAGAGGGACCTAATTTCTCCGCAATTAATGATTACCGAAATACGTACGATAGCGGCAGATGATTATTGGATGAGCCCTTGTTATCAGGAGGATTGTGTTGCAATCCATTTCACATGGAAACAAAACCCTGAGGAAGTTGGAGCTTTAGTAACTATGATAGAAGAAGAGCTGGAACCTTTTCAGTTCAGGCCGCATTGGGGTAAAATCTTTAACGTTGATCCTAAGGTGTTGTCCTCAAGATATAGCAAGTTTACGGATTTTCTAGCTTTGGCGAAAAAGCACGATCCCGATGGAAAATTCAAAAATGATTATTTGAATAAGAATTTATATCAAGCCTAAAAAATATTGAAACAATGAAAAAACTAACTTTTAAAATTTGCCTACTTCTATTATCCGTTTCCATTTCCATGGAGGCGCAAGAGGTGAAGACCGGAATGGATGTGGCGGTTACAAACACCAATAATGGAAAGGTCCGTGGCTATATTAAAAACGATATTTTCACGTATAAGGGAATTCCTTACGGTAAGGCGGAAAGATTTGAGACCGCTGTAAAACCAGAACCATGGGAGGGTATTCGTAGTTCTACAATGTACGGACCAGTAGCTCCTTTATTAACGCCAACAACTACGGTCAATGATGAGGTGGAATTTGTTTTTGACCATGATTGGGGATATACCAATGAGGACTGTTTAAGTTTGAATGTTTGGACACCAAGTATATCGGACAATAAAAAAAGACCCGTGATGTTTTGGATTCATGGGGGAGGTTTCACTTCGGGATCAAGTCACGAGTTACCGTCTTATGATGGTGAAAATTTGAGCAAAAAAGGAGATGTGGTCGTTGTGTCCATTAATCATCGATTAAACGTTTTAGGGTTCTTGGACCTATCTGCCTACGGTGATAAATACAGTCATTCTGCCAACAACGGAATGTTGGATATTGTTTTGGCCTTGGAATGGGTCAGGGACAACATTGCCAATTTTGGGGGTGATCCAAATAATGTGACCATTTTTGGCCAATCCGGTGGTGGGGCCAAGGTAAATACCTTAATGGCCATGCCTAAGGCCGAGGGTTTGTTCCACAAAGCCATCAATCAGAGCGGATCTTTTAGAAGTGCCATTTTGGAAAAAGAGGATACTCAGGCTATAGCGTCAGAAACACTATCCATTCTAGGGTTGGATGAAGCTTCCGTAGATAGCATTCAGGATATTCCTTTTGAAGTATTGTCCGAAGCAAGTAGCAAGGCTTTAAGAATTACAGCTGAAAAAATGCGGGCTGCAGGCAAACCTGCTATAGGATTTGGTCTTAGTTGGGGCCCTAGCCTGGACGGAACGGATTTACCATATCAGGTAAATTCCAACGAGGCCTTAAAAATGTCCAAAGATATACCGTTATTGATTGGAACAGTAAAAAACGAATTTGCACCTTTCACCACGATGCAATTGGTAAATGCTTCTGAAGAAGATATTATGAAACAGATTAAGGAACGGTATAAGGAAAATGCCGATGCCTATATAAAGGCCGTAAAAAAAGCATATCCCAACGATACGGACCCCAAAGATTTTTTGGATGTGGATACCATGTTTAGACCGGGAGCCGTGGTACAGGCGAACGAAAAATCCGCTTTAAATGACGGGGCGGATGTCTATATGTATCTGTTTACCTGGCAGTCCCCAGTCTTTAATGGGAAATATAAGGCCTTGCATTGTATGGAATTACCATTTGTGTTTGATACGGTGGATTTGGCCAATCAAATGACTGGAGGAGGCGAGGAGGCCCATCAATTGGCCGATAAAATGAGTAGTGCCTGGATTAATTTTGCCAAGACGGGGAATCCCAACGCGGCGAGCTTACCAGAATGGCCTGCATACAATGAAAGGAATACGGCCACGATGCATTTTGACGTAACCTGTAAGGTAAAACCACAGCTGGACAAGGAATTGTTTGAAATTGTAGGAGCCAATTAAGAAGAAGGCAAAAAAGTTAAAGAAAAAGCCCGGACATTGGTCCGGGCTTTTATTTTATATAAAAAGAAGCAGATTTACACCATTAGAAGAACTACAGTCAATAAAAATCCTGCAACGGCAAAATAGATTCCTTTTTTGTAAATGGGTGCTTTTGGATTGATCATAAAAAATGCCGATACCGAAAAGAACAGCAACCCTATGCCAAATAGTACGGCAAGCCAAAACAAGGGATTGCCCTGATGCATTTTATGTAGTTTGTTCATCTTTTCTATAATGATGGGCTGATGTTTTTCCGTGTAGGATACTTCACCCGTCACCTGATTGTAGGAACCGGAACCAAAATAGACCATATCACCCTCTATCTTGTCCACCTTAAAAAAGCGCATACGAAGTTCCTGCCCGAGTTTTTCCTCATTCAACCCGACTGGGAGTGTTTTGGTGATGGTCACCTCCTTTTTTAGGAAATCCGTGTTGCGAAATGTCAGTACGATACCGCTAATAGCATAAACGGCCATGATTCCGGCAAGGAAAAAGCCTAAATATCTATGAAATTCCCTAAAGGTGTTCTCTGATTTTCTACTCATGACGATATAGGTTGTTTAGTATTGTTCAATTTTAGAGGCCTAAAATAACAAAAGGTTTAATGTAAGGTTAAACTTTTTATTGGATTTAGAATATTTCCGAATATAACCTTTTGCCAAGGTCGCCAGGAACATACTGTAACTAAGTGACAAATGAAACTGAGATACTTTTATTCACGTATTTTTTGGGAAATCCCTGATTAAATAGGGTTCATCCCAGTAGTATTAATAGTAACGTCTTATTTGGTTTCTTCGTCATCCCTCTTAAAAATAGACCATTATGTTTAACAGAAGTTATGAAATCGCAGTAGAACTGGACTTGAAAAGGCTAAATGAATTGCAAATGTTCCAAGAGTAGTTGCTTTTGGTATAGTCAAGCTTGAAATTGTTTATATTTATAGATAAACCAACCATATGAAAACCATAACTCCCGATCAACTTAATCCTGGGGATATTCTACTTTGCAGTGAGGACAATGCCCTTTCTAAATTAATTCAAGAAGTGGACCAAGGCGGTTATTCACACACGATATTGTATGTGGGTAAAGAAAATGGCAAGCACATGATTGTTCATGCTACCACCAAGGGTATTTTACATCAGGAATTGTCCGAAGTCATGGACATGAAAGAAATCGATTTGTTGGATGCTTTTCGTTTTTATGGAGAAAATGAAGAACCTTTAGGGTCACCAAATCTCCCTGCGGAGCCAGTTATTCAAAACGCAATGTCCTTTGTCGGAGGGCCTTATTTTTATTCTGAACTCCTTTTGGGTGGACTGGTTATTTTGGCAGTAGACCAAGTCAAGTATGGAATCAAACAAAAGGTAGTAGATCTTCTTGGAAGGTTAATAGAACACAAACTTGTAGAGATTTTGGAAAACAACAAAGGGAAAAAGGCAATGGTATGTGTTCAGGTGGCTACAACCGCTTTCTGGAATGCCAGCAATGTACCGGAAAGGCCCTACGGAATCAAAGTCAGGATTGATGGATCTAGAAAACATGTTCCCTTGTTGGATAATAATAAGAAGCTAAATGATCTTAAAAAGCAATTGTTAAATCACTTCGAGGATTTGAATTTGAGTGAAGGTATTCATAATTCAAAGGATTCGCTTGTTTTAAAGGCTGGTGAAGCACTTGTGCCATTGGGTACATGTACACTTCGCGATATGTCCCACAGTCCTTCTTTAAAATTGGTCGGAAATCTTAAAAATACCAGGGTTGGTAATGAAAGCTAGGGTTTTGGACTTTTTTTATACCGTAAAAAGTAAAATTTTAAATTTCTTCACCTCAACGACCTATAGGCCTCTTATATTGCGTATGGGTGACAGGCTTAAGATTTCTCCTTTCATTGTATTCATTATTTTGTTTTCCCTATCCTTTCTTTTTAAAAATATCCCTGGAATCAATTTAACGAATTCATTGGGCATAAGCTTTGTGATTCCTTATTTAATTTGGTTTTCTAGAAAAGTTGAATATTACCTGAAAAAAATTAAACCTTCTTTGAATATAGACGAACACCAGTATCAAGACTTGTTTATTCAATCCGGGCATTATAGATTTTACAGATTTTTACTTGTTTCATTATTGGCTCCCTTACTTGTATTCGTTGTTAATTATAACTCTCCCAATGGTCATTTTCAGGTGGATGGTCAATTTTATTTTTTAGGTTTAGGACTATCAAAATGGTTCGCGATACTTACTGGTATGTTGTTGCTTCAACTGAACTATATAACCATAACCGAAGTACTGAGGTTTAATAAAATAGAGCGTAACTTTGCCTTTGTGGACTTGTTGGATATTCATAAACTCGATCCGTTTTCACAAATGGGTATAGCCGCAGCTATGAGCATTATTGGCCTTTATACGGTTTTTCCATTTTCCATTTGGAAGGAGCCAGAACTGATGACATCGTTGTTTTCCACTTTGATCATTAGTGGCCCAATACTCTTATTTCTGTTATTTGTTCCGTTTTATGGTATTTACAATGACATTTCTAAAAAACTACGGAATGAAAAATTGCTTATAAGAAAAGCAATGGACAATCACGAGCCCAGCTTGGCACAATTGGCCATAACCAACAAACAGCCAAAAATTTCTGTGATGGAGTTGATTGCTTACCGAAAGTATATTTATGAATTATCTCCAATACCCATTGCACAGAATAATTTGGTACGCCTAATGGGTTCTTTTATTCTCTTGATATCCTCATGGATTTTCCCTTATTATTATGAGGCAATTTTAAACGCTTTCTAAAACTGAATTTGGTTAAAAAGGCGATTTTGTAAATTGTGTCTAAATTAAATTTTTGTAGTTTTTTTGGGAATGGTTTTCGGCTAATAAGCCAGAATCTTGAGTTCTAGGAACTTGTTTGAAATTGGTTAAAACATTTTGAATTTTGATTTTTTTTGAGAAGAATGATGTTTTAGTGCGTTATTCTGGACCTAAAATTTAAAAACCCTTCAAAATCAAATGGATTAAGAAGGGTTTCTGTACTCGAGGCGGGAGTACCATATCCCCTAAACCTACTTATATGTACTTTTATACCTCAGTATCGATGTATATTGGCCTTTTGAAGTTCAATAAAATTGAACTTTTTTAATTTTTACAAAAATATTGCCCCCTATTTTGCCCCCTATTTTATCAGGTTTCATATCTTTACACAGTATGCAAGTTTCATTTGAGATAAGAAAGGACAAGACGGACAGGCATGGATTAATGCCTGTTAGAGCTGTGATTACCTTCGATGGATTTCGAATAAGAAGAACAGTTGAAGGAGCCAAGTCCAGTTTAAAACATTGGAATGATAAAAATGAACGCATAAAAGCGCCCCTCAAATCCGAACCATACAATTATCATTTGGAATACAATGATAAGATTGAGCGTTTTGAGCAAAAAGCCAAAGAAATATTTCGATTCTACCACCTTCATGAAATGACTCCTAGCCAGGAAGATTTTCTGGCCCGATTTGATTCCGATTTAGGCGTCAACGTATCTAAGGATTTTGTGCTTTGTTTTAATGAATTTATCGATTCTGGTAAACTGACCAAAGCAGAGAGAACTATTAAATCCTATGTGACTGCCTTGAACGTTTTTAGGGATTTCAGCGAACGGAAAAAATATCCCCTTCGCTTTGATACCATCAACAAGGAATTTTTTGCCAAGTTTCAGGAATTCTGTTTTGTAGAAAAGAAAACAAAAAACAATTATTTCTCAAGGTTGATTACAACGTTAAAGACATTTATGCGTTGGGCCATGGAAAATGACTATCATGAAAATTTGGACTTTTTGAAATTTCAAGCTCCCGAAGAGGAAATCGAGGTAATTTATTTGACCCTTGAAGAATTGATGAAACTGTACCATCACGAGTTTAAAAAAGAAAAATTGCGTCGGGTTCGAGATGTATACTGTTTTGGATGCTTTACAGGCCTGCGTTTTTCGGATTTAAAAAACCTTCGGCCATCAAACATCATGGAGAACGAGATTAAGCTTAACATTCAAAAGACCCGCACCATAGATCATCGGATTCCATTAAACGTATATGCAAAATCCATATTACAAAGATATCGGGATACGATTTGGGAACCTCTGCCCATAATATCCCCGCAAAAATTCAATTCGTATGTCAAGGAATGCTGTCGATTGGCTGGAATCGATGCCGCCACTTCGATAACACGTTATCGTGGTAAAAAACGTTTGGATAAGACCGTTCCAAAATATGAGCTCATTACAAGCCATACCGCCCGAAAAACGTTTGTGACCAATAGCCTAGTATTGGGTATGAAGGAAATGGTAGTAAGAAATATCACTGGCCATAAAAAGGAAGAAACCTTTCGACGCTATGTAAAAATAGCTGAAAAACTAAAGCAGGAGGAAATGTCCAAAGCTTGGAACAATATTTAACTCAGCTTTGGCCGAATAATAATAATTATCGATCCAGTGAAATTTCTCAATTAAAAGCGAAAAGAAGGGGAAACCTTGAATATGGTCTCAATGCAAATGGGTAAATATCAATAGGATAAAATCCGCTTGTGGAAGCTTACCAGATTCAATATCTGCGGATAGTTGCCGTATACCTGTGCCTGTGTCAAAAAGAACAATCATTTTACTGCGGTCATTTATCAGCAAATCCATGTAAATGCAGGTGGTGTTACCTCCATATTTTTGGAAGCCAGGTTCACAAACTGGAATAAATCCACTTCCGCCATAAATTTTAATGTTCATGACGGATTTTCCAATTTCGTAGATACATAATGACATTCAACAAAAAAAAGGATGCTGAGCAATTGAAGCCCAGATAGGAAAATATGGTTTGTAATGTATATACCGTGCCAGTGCCTTTTTGAACAGATTTAAATAGTCCAGTTTTAAGTAGAAAGCATGGTAGCAGACCATACGATTAGGGACGAAATTAAAATACCTATGGTATTGGCCCAAAATGCTTTTTGTTTTTCCATTTTCAAGAGGTAGGCGGCAATACTTCCCGCATAGACACCAGTTCCGGGCACGGGCAGCATTACGAAAAGTACTAGACCAAAAAAACCAAACTTTTGGATTTTACCGGCTGACCCTGTCTTAGCCTTTCGGGCAATAAAAATTGCGGATTTTTTGTAAAATCGCCATTTAATGAAATATTTATTGATACGTTCCAAAAAGAACGTCATAATGGGAAATACCATAACATTTGCCAAGAAACATGCACCAAGAACTAAATAACTATTGAGACCCTTGACTAAACCATAGGGAATTCCAACTTTGGCCTCTCCAAAGGGCGACATGCTCCAAAGTATCGCAATAAGCAGGTCAAGAATCATTCTTCTATACAAAATGAATAATCTCCAAAAATACGTTGAAGACCTTGATTTGATTAAAGAAAATTCATAAAGGTTTGGTAAAGTTCATAACTGGATTAAATTGTTTCACCGTACAAAGAACACCTCAACCAGAAATGCAGGAGATTCTATTATAACTGATTTGCTTTGCCTACTTTAGAGCGTTTATTAGGAGATACACTAAATTTATTCTAAAGCGCAACTCTACCGCAAAGTCGAAATACGGCGACTCGCTTTTGATTATTGGTATTTTGGCAATTGCTTTAATCTACGGCCTGCCTTAGCCAGTGTGGGGCCATTGATAGATGATATTCGCTACGATTCCGGCTGTCAAATTCGCTTTTGGGCCTTTTGACAACACTACCTTTAATCATTTTTGGAATCATAATAGCGTTGATCTCTATGTTCACTAAGCGTTTTGGAATCGGAGGCACCCTATTAGGCGCCATGGTATTACTAACTGCCGGAATTGCGTTACAAATACTGGATTGGCTTCCTGCCCTATACATAGGCACAGTATCCCTAGGTGTCGCCATCGCTTTCGGCAATGTTCTGCTACCAAGTCTGACCAAAAGGAACTTTTCAAAAAAATCAGGATTCATCACGAGTCTGTATTCCAGTGTTATGGTCTTGGGAGCTACAGTTGCAGCAGGTATAAGTGTACCACTGGCGGACGAAATTGGTTTGGGTTGGCGCGGATCTTTGGCAATATAGGCATTCCCCGCATTGTTGGCTACATTAATATGGGTTCCCCAGGTATATCGCATTAAGATTGATAGGCAAAACAGGGGGTTTCGTGATGGCATCAAAGCGTTGGTAGGTTCTGCTATTGCATGGCAAGCGGCCCTTTTTATGGGTTTGCAATCGTTGACCTTTTATGTCATACTTGCGTGGCTTCCCGCAATGCTACTGGACAGGGGCTACGATGCCAACTATTCGGATTGGATGCTCTCACTTTGTCAAGTGACCGGTATCTTGGGCTCACTTATCATTCCGACCCTTGCTGGGAAAAGAAGAAACCAAAGATTAGTTGTTACAATATTGGTGCTGTTAGATATATTGGGATTGGTAGGGCTACTTCTTCCATCTTTTGGGGTGGTTCCCTTGTGGATGGCCATACTCGGCTTTGTATTGGGCGGTACCTTCGGTTTGGCTCTGCTGTTTCTAGTCTTGCGTACAAAAGATGCGCAATCGGCAACCGAACTTTCAGGAATGGCACGATCCATTGGATATTTTGTAGCAGCAATGGGCCCTATTTTATTTAGAAGCCTTTATGATATGATCAGTGATTGGACTTATGGTCTTTTGTTGCTCCTAGTACTAGCCGTACTTAAATTTTTTATGGGTTGGGGAGCAGGAAAGGAAGGTACAGTATGAGGAGAATATTTGAGTTGACATACTACATATGTAAATTTAATGTTAATTAAATGTAAAGTATATTTCTTAACTTTATGGTTAGAAGGCATAAAGGAAGAAACCATGAAGCGGATTCATAACATATTGAAAAAGATTCAACTCTTCACAGAAACTGCATAATTTATCTTAAGGCATACGGACGAAAGTTTAGAAACTTTCAACAGTTGTTATATAGTGTATAGCATAGCATTATGATAGTCTACTTAGTTCCCAAGGATACAGGTAGCTCAAATACCTCAAGATCGAAATGCGACAAGGCGGCCAAGAGATGATCGAAAATATCGGCCATAACGTATTCGTAGTTTTCCCAGCGTTTGTCGGCGCTAAAAGCATAGATTTCCAAGGGAATACCTTGCGTGGTCGGAGATAGTTGGCGCACCATTAAGGTCATGCCTTTGTTTACGGCAGGATTATTTTCTAAATATTCACTGACGTACTTGCGAAACACTCCAAAATTTGTATGGTTCCTTCCATTTAAGGCCAATTCTTTATCTGCTTGAACTTCTTTATTGTACGCGTTTATTTTATCGACCCTTAATTCTAGGTAAGTTTGAATGAGCTGAATTTTTTTTAGGGATTCAATATCCTCGTCGCTTAAAAACCTAATTTTTTGTTATCTTATGACCAAAGCCCTTTTGATACGTCTACCACCTGAATCTTGCATACCGCGCCAATTCTTGAACGAATCAGATATCAGTGCGTACGTTGGAATAGTAGTAATCGTCTTGTCAAAATTGCCCACCTTTACCGTAGCGAGGGTGATTTCGATGACATCTCCATCCGCTCCATATTTATCGAAAGTTATCCAGTCACCAATACGTACCATGTCATTTGCACTGACTTGTATGCTGGCTACAAGCCCCAATATTGAATCTTTAAAGATTAAGAGAATGATGGCAGACCCGGCACCCAAGGCTGTGAAAAACTTCCATATTTGAACATCGGTTATAATCGCCAAAATGGTCAAGATGCCTACAAACCAAGCGAAGATCATAAATACCTGAATGTAACTATCCATTGGCTTATCATGGAACCTGGGTTTGGTCTTAAGGTATTCATTTATACTCCTGAAAATACTTTTGGCCATAAACAACGCCAGTAACACAAAAAGAATTTGCAGTATTTTTTCGGCAATGTTGGCTCCATATTCAAAATCGGCGAAGACTAAGGGAACTAATTCAAATAGTAGTAATAACGGAACTATATGGGCTAAATACCTTGGAACTTTATGGGCTACCAAAAAATTATCAAAATTGGTCGAGGTATTGCGTGCCAATCTCACAGAAATAGACCGTAAAATTCTCCATATGATCAAATAGAGCAATCCGGCCACTACGATAGCTCCTATGAGTAATATAAATAGGTTTAGATACGACGCATATTGCTCGCCAATACCAGTTTTTATTAGATAATCGTAGAGCAGCCTATTTATTTCTTTCTGCATCGTTTATCGGTATTGTTTAAAACATTCCTGATGTATCCGTAATATATCATTAAGATCTTATTCTATTCTTTTGCCTTGGGTTGTAAAGGACAATCCCTGAGTACTGTACGTAGATATCATTATACCTTCAAAGAATGGTTCCGACGACTTCGGTTTTATTTTCCATTCAAAGATAAAGTTGGCCCCCGTTCCCCCGGTTAGGTCAATTTCGTCGATTACAATTTCAATGGTCTCCAAAGGACTAACATAAATTGGCCTATCTATATAAGTATGTACCAGTTTTGCATTGGTATCATAGTATTCGGCCTTTTGGATGTACAATGTATCTTTTAAACTGATATTTTTAATACTTGCGATTACCGTGAGACTATGTTTTTTATGCTCTGAAATGCTATAAATCTCCGGGTATACGGATAGATAGGACTTACCCGATTCAAGGGAATATAATGCTTTAATATCCGTGGTTCTAGCAGCGTAGACTTCATCTTGGAATTCAATTTGATCTTCAAATTCGTTACAGGAACATAGCAGTAAAATAAGGGTAGACAGAAGAAATCTTATCATGATGTGTTCTATTTTTAAATTGTTCTTTGTAAATCTAGACTTCCTTCATAAAACTTGCCTGGATATTTTTTTGTTGTTTTCCACTTTATCTAGCCTCTTTTTGCTTTATCCATTCGAGGCATTCTGAAAAGTCTTTGAAAATATGATGACCCGGAACAAGATGTGGAATGATGTTTACCCTTTCCATCATGTATTTCGGTTGTTTCAAAATATTCACAAAAAGAACATTGATATGGGACTTTTTCAAATCAAGAAGAACATCTTCCAAGGTATATAGCCCAGATTGATCTAAATACTGAACCCGTCCCATCCGTACAATCAAAGTTTTTGCCGTTCTGGGTATTTGGTTGGCCAAATTTTGAAATTCACTGGTAGAACCGAAAAATAAGGGCCCCTTAAGATGTTTGATAAAGACTTCTTCTTTTAAGGTTTCAGGAAAATCAGCTTCATCGGCCCATCCCTTTTCATTCCTAAGAGTTTTCACATCACTTCGTTCTGCTGTCAGTTCACCCATTTTTTTCATGAACATCAATGATGCGATAATTAGACCAATGCCAACGGCATATACCAAATTCCAAATCGACGATAATACCAGTACTACCAGCATGATCACAACTTCGGAACTGAATTTAATAGGCCCGATTTTAGTATCTTTTGGTAAGAACGGAATCGCTTTTAGGCCTTTATAGTCCATAACTCCAATCCCAACGGTAACAAGAATTCCAGCCAGAACCGCTGCCGGTATTTGTGAGGCTACCGGACCAAAGGCCAAAAGGATAACCAATAGTAGAATCCCAGCAATCATTCCAGATAATTTGGTTTTGCCTCCAGCATTTATGTTCACTACAGTACGTATGGTTGCACCAGCACCTGGAATGCCCCCAAAAACTGCTGCAATACTGTTTCCAATGCCCTGACCAATCAATTCTTGGTTTGGGCGATGCTTTGTCTTCGTCATATTGTCGGCTACCACCGAGGTCAATAGGGAATCTATTGCACCGAGTAATGCCAAGGTCAATGCAGTAAAAATATAAGGTGTTACCGAACCCAGTTCAAACTCGGTGAAAATATCAAAATTCGGTACAGGAAGGCCGCTTGGTATTTGCTCGATGGAGCGATAATTCAATCCAAAGCCATAAGCCACACCGGTTACGACTACGAGGGCGACCAATGCGCTCGGAATGGCACTTGTAATGCGTTTAAAGCCATAGATGATAAAGATGGTTGCCAGGGCTAGGGCCAACTCCATCCAATTTATCTTTTGTAGTGCTCTGGGCAGAATCTTGATAGTGCCAATTACCCCAGCAGCCTCATTGTTAGCTAATGTTTTTGATTCTTTCAATATATCTTCTGAAGTTACCCCATTGGCCCGATCAATGGTTTCCGCGAAATCTTCGAGCACCAAAATTCCTTCTCCTGTTTCTTCCTTAAGAATATTTCCTAGAATTATACCCTCTGCCTGTGGTTTAAATTGTTCAACATACTCTTCGTCCTCTTTTGGGTAGTAGCCTACAGCAGGTAGAATTTGGGTGAGCAAAATGATGACACCGATGGCCGTCATAAACCCAGAAACAACGGGATAGGGTATATACCTAATATACCTCCCGATACCCAAGAGACCCAGGCCAATTTGCATTATTCCGGCTAGGAGAAAGACCAAAAGGATGGCGGGCAGTGCCTTTTCGAGACTGCCATCATTTATTGCTACGATACCTGCGATTACCACCATGCTCACAGCAGTCATGGGAGCGGTTGGTCCCGATATTTGAGTGTTGGTACCCCCAAAAAGGGCAGCAAAAAAACTGATGAATATAGCTCCATATAGACCGGCACTGGGCCCCATTCCAGAGCTAACTCCAAATGCAAGCGCCAAAGGTAAAGCAACGATACCTGCTGTTATTCCTCCGAAAAGATCTCCTTTTAAATGAGTAAAAAAATTCTTCATAAACAATTTATAGTGTTGAAAGTTTATTAAACTTTGGAACGATTTTTTTTAAGGCTTAAAAAACAAACCTTTCCAATCATTTTTGGGTGGTTTATGCTAGCCACAGTTCTTTATTGAACAACCATCTATGGTAATCATATGGCTTTGAATCTTATTGATGAAGGGCGAGTATGGGCAGGTTACTGTTATATCCTAGCTTACCCAAAAAAGTTTTCTTCAATCCTAGGGATTGCAAAATACAAGGTTTTTTGTCCAGGTAACTGATTATACTACTTCGCCTGGCCTTGGTAAATCGACTCAATGCTTTGAAGATTCCAATATTCAAAAACACAGTAAAATCGTATTCGATACCGTTTAATTGAAGCTCCAGTAGCATCTTGTTTTTTTTCTGAGCAGGTGTCATCTCACTGACATTTGCAGCACTCAGAATCTGAATATGCGCATTATTGATTTTGGCAATTTCCACAAGGTGCTTAAGTTGAGACACTTCTATTTCAGAATTAAAGTTTGTGGCCAGAATAATTTCCTTGGGCAAATCAACCAAAACATTCTCAGGGACGACAAGAACTGGTCGGTTTCTGATGTTCTCGATTACCTTTAAGGTGTTTTTACCATATTTTACGAACTCATTCGACATTCCCTTTGCACCCATGACGATTAAGTCAATGTTAAGACTATCGATTACACTTTTAACCGCATCCAAAAAAAGCTCGGAACGTGAAATGACGTGAAATCGATGAATCGGATTTTTGTGCTCTTTTGAAAGACAATCCACTATGTTGCCAAGTTCGTCTCTAGAATGGCTTTCGGACAACCTTCCGAAGGCATCATCAGGATCTAACAAAACGTAAGCGTCCAAACCAAAAGAATCCTTGGCATAGGTATTCAAAATGTAGAAATCACAACTTTGATCTATGTATAGTCGAACGGCGTACTTAATGGCTCTCCAAGAGTTCTCTGAGAAGTCGGTAAGCAATAAAATTTTTTTCCCCATTGTGTTTAGTTTTACGTTGACAAATGTCAAATTATGTTGACTTGGATTTATTAGTTCAGACATTCAATGCCAAGAAGGTATCTTTATTTTAATTATTGAACCATCTATCGAAACATCATGTTCAGCGCAAATGCCATTAGGGCAATCAATGCTGCAAAGATGGGAACAGCATATTCGATGATCTGGATTTTGACCCTTTCAAATCCCCTGTTCGCTCGAAATACCATTACATCTGAGAAATCATAGGTTTTGATGTAATCAGGTCTAGCTCGGGAATTCTGTTATTGGCGTCGTGGTTGCATGGGCATTTTGTTCAGTTTTTTTTCTTCATGATCATCCCCGACCTGTTAAGTCCCAATTGTTCGAAAGTGAGCCTCTAGGCCCGCTCTCAGTTTTGGAAACAGTTCCAACTGAAGTTCCCTGAATGAGTCAAAATGGCCTTGATACTCCTGAAAGTGGGCCTCATGGCTTTCTTGAAAATAGGTGTCACAGGCAGCCGTATCACATTCCAAGGCCTGGTCTATGGCCCCCTTGTAGGCCGTAAGGCCCTGTATCTGCCTATAGCTCGCATTTTTTAAGGCCATCAATTGCTTGGCATGACTTCTTCCGGTAGTTGCTTCATTTTGTAAACCTAGCAAATCCTTCAATTCTTTATCGATATACCTTAAATCGTTTATCCAATCATCAACATCCTTTGTGTGGTCTTTGACCATTGTGGTGTTTTGGAATTGTCCCAAATTGTTCGTTCTCTTTTCCATTTTCATAGCACCATATCCAAGTTAATCTGTTTAGTTGCCTGTACCACTTTCTCGATGGTCAGTTGTTGCTCACCTGAAGGAAATTCCCATAGGAGGGAGTCGCCTTCGGCATACCCGATCACGGCAGAGCCCATTGGAGTAGTTATAGATATCCTGTCATTTTTTAAATCACTCTCCTTAGGCATGACCAAATGAAAGGTCTTGAACCAGCCCGCCTTAGACCTTACCGTCACCTCAGAGTTGAGCCGTACAACGTCACTTGGCATTTCCAATTCATCCTGGACGTGTGCGGTCTCCAGTTCCCCGTAAAGTTTTATGACTGACTTTCGCAGGGTGTCGTCCTTGTAAAAACCAGAAAGGTTCATCAATCGCTTCAAAAGCACATATTCCTTTTTTTCAATGACCAAACTTCCATATTTCATGTTTTCTGTTCTTTAGTGGTTTAAAGCTCCCGCCAAACTGGCAGGAGCCATCAAATATGCAGCCCTTGTTTCAGGGAAAAATTCCCCGTTGCACATAGGCTTCTTCCAAGCGTTCGATAGCGATGATAAATGCGGCTGTGCGCATGTCAATATTTCTTTCTTTGGAGGTTTCGAACACTCTGGTGAATGATTCACGCATTTTTTTCTCCAGTTTGGCCATGACCTCGTCCAACTGCCAAATCTCGCCATTCTTATTCTGCAACCATTCGAAGTAACTACCTATGACCCCGCCCGAATTGCATAGAATATCGGGAATGATTTCAATGCCCTTTTTTAAAAGGATGGTCTCGGCCCCAACATCCGTCGGACCATTGGCTCCTTCTGCAATCAGATATGCCTTTATCTTTTTGGCGTTCTTTCCAGTGATTTGGTTCCCCAGGGCAGCTGGCACACAGATATCACAATCAAGACCAAAGAATTCGGAATTCTCTATGGAATATGCACTTGCATAACCCTGAATACTACCTTTATTCGCCTTGGTATACTCCAAAAGCTTTTCAACGGAAATGCCCTCGTCATTGGCAATACTACCATAGGCATCTTGTACTGCGGTCATAGTGGCACCCTCTTTTTCCAGAAAGTGGGCGGCCCAATACCCTACGTTGCCAAAACCCTGTACGATAAACTTCTTATCCCTTAGGTCGATCTTCTTCTGTTCCGCCCAGAACTTTATGGTAAGGAACACACCATATCCCGTTGCTCTGTCCCTACCTTCTGAACCTCCGGCACCAATGGGCTTTCCGGTCACGACATGCATGTTGGTGGATCTTTCTGCAGGGGACTTGGTACTCATGTAGGTATCCAATATCCACGCCATGGTCTGTGGGTTGGTGTTTACATCCGGAGCGGGTATGTCCAGCTCGGGGCCGATATTATCGCCAAGGGCATAGGTGAACCTTCTTGTGATGCGCTGCAGTTCCTCTTGGGAATACTTGGAGGGGTCCAGTTGAATACCTCCCTTGGCTCCACCGTAGGGCAGTCCGGCCAGAGAGGTCTTCCAGGTCATCCACATGGCCAACGCCCTTGCTGCATCTATATCCACCGTTGGATGGTAACGTAGCCCACCTTTGTAGGGCCCTAGGGCATTGTTATGCTGTACCCTGTAGCCTGTGAAAATCTCTACCTCGCCGTTATCCATGCGCACGGGAAAGTGCACTACAAACTCATTGTTGGTGACCTCCAATATTTTTCTGATGTTCCCGTTCAATTGGATGATATCCGCTGCATGGTCGAACTGGCGCATCACGTTGTTCAGCATGCCCTGCTTACGTTGTGTTCTTTGTGTTTTAGTCAATGTTGTCATTATGTTTTAGCTTAAAATCCCTTCTTTATTGGGTATCATGGTCACCGTTTCACCCATCATTTCTTCGGATACCATATACTCTGATTCCCTATTATCGTCCAGATAGTGTCTATACTCGCTGCACGAGCTGATATTGCCCATGTAAGTAGTAATCGAGCAATAAGGTACGTGTGTACAGGACGAGCAAATGCTCCTTTTATAATTTTTCATCGTTGTTGCTTTCATTTCCACCTTGCTCATAGGTCTTTTATAGCCGCCCTTACTTCGGATGCCGGGTAGAAGATAAGCGCTAACATGGCAAGCCCTATAATGATCAAAAATGCCACTTCAAGTTTCGACAAGAGAATGTTCATTCCCAACGCCTTATTGGATACGCTTGTCAATTGCCCACTTTCGTCTAGTTGTATCTGGGCAAGGGCATCTAGACTTAATTCGATTTCATCAAGTGTCTTGCTTGCGACGACACCTAAATCAGCATCTATGTTAGTCTTGGGATTCATAATCCTGTTTTCCAAATCCCTTAGTTTCTCAAATTGTCCGCTTAGTTTGTTGAGTCGGTCTTGCTCCTCAAGGGTCAGCTCGGTATTTCTGAAATCATTGAGTAGTTGGGCTATCTTTTCATTTCCAGCTGAGTCAGGGCTATTCTTTGTAATTAGTTCAACTTTTTTGTTATGAAAAATAGAACTCAATTGATAAATATAATCCTGCACTACGACCCGATCTTTGTAGACGGAATTCACTGTGGTCTGTATAGTTGAAAAGTGTCTTTGGTCCAGTCTATTGGAACCAAGGACCAAAAGAAAGGCCATTGCCAAAATTAGGCCTACCTGTAAGCGTTGGGATGTTGAGGGTCTTGTAAACATGATTCCAAATTTTGCTGATTAATAAAATTCTTATCGTTAAGTGTTAAATACTAGGGTTAAATCCACCCGGTCGCCAGTTTATTGAGCAAATCAAGTTTTGCGCTTCCAGGTGGATAACATTAACCAACCAAACTAATTATTTAGCCTCTAGCTCCCCGGATGCCAGTGCATCTTGAAAGTCTGCCGAGACAACCGTATGGCTTCCGAAGAAACGGCCACCATCATTGCGCTTAATTTTTATTTGGGTAGTTCCGTCCTTTTTCTCTTTTACGGAAGTCACTACCACTTCCTCTCCCTGAACTCGCTTATAGTTTGCGATACCACCGCGTTTGATGATAAAGTTCGCTCTGGGGAAATTGATGTGCTTGTATTTGTTCGATTCTGGGGTACCGATCTCGAAAACGTCACCGACCTTTACAGCCGTGGTTTGGTCTACATTGTTCTGTGCGTTCAACACGCTCACTGAAAACAAAAGGGCAATTGCATATTTGATCATAATTATATATTTAGGGTTAATAAATCCTTTTCTCGATTTGATAAAATCCGTTCAAGAGCTTCTTCGGGTATAACCAATTTGACCCGCTTCTTGCTCTGCACTACTTTTTCGATGGTCAGGCTAACAATGTTTCCTGGAAGGCCATGCTTTACGATGTCGCCTACTGAAAGCCCTATTATCTTTGCTCCCAAAGAGCTGATGACCGAAATCTTGTCATTTTTGATGTTCTGTTCATATGGCGGGACCAGATCAAAGGTTTCTTCCCATCCGGACCGGGACCGTACACTGACGGTGGAATAGATCTGCACGACGTCATTGGGAATCTTGTCCGTTTCGACCACGGAGGCATCCAGCATGCTTTTTTCCAACTCCTTCAGAGTGTCCTCATGGGTATAGTCTTCGATGACCTCCTTAGTCTCCAAATAAAACTTGATCATCCTGAAATTTTCCTTTCCGAATATCAGGCTACCGTGCTTCATGGCTTGTCTTTTTTGAACTGTCCGACTTCTTTATACGACCAAGGACCCTTGTATCCCCGTTTCGGCAAGTTTTTCTAGTATTTACCAATGATGGGATAAATACTAACATGGTTCATTTTTTATTCATGCCATAAAAGGCAAAAGGCATGCCTGCAAAATGCCAAAGTGTGCCAAAAAATATAACCATATGAAAAACAGATGGTTATATATATGAATTTTAATTGAAAAGTTTTAAGTACTGGGGAAAAACTCCCCAGCTGGGGAGAAACCGACCGGTTTCAGTCAAGCTTGTCGCGTAGGGTCTTTCGGTCTATCTGGAGGATTTCGGCGGCCTTGGTTTTGTTTCCCTGGGTATGCAGTAAAACACGTTTTACGTATTCCTTTTCCATATCCCTGAGCGGAACAAAGCCCTTTTCGGGGAACTCGATCTGATATTTGAGGAAATCGGGAAGGTCATTGACATCGATGAGACCATCTGACATGATCACGGCGCGCTGGACGATGTTCTCCAGTTCCCTGATGTTGCCCGGCCAGTGGTAGCGTTGCAGCACCTCCAAGGCTCCGGCTGACATCCGCAACAGCCTATCCTTGTATTCTACGCCATATTTTCTGAGGAACTTTTCAACCAATAGGGGAATATCGGATTTGCGCTCTCGAAGTGGGGGTACTTCGATTTCGACCACGGTCAATCGGTAGTACAGGTCCTCCCGAAAATTTTTCCCCTTAATGTCCTCCTTCAGATTGGTGTTGGTGGCGGCGATGATGCGGATATCCACTTTTTCGCCTTTTTGCGAACCCACCTTGGTAATCTCTTTTTCCTGAAGGGCTCGCAGCAATTTGGTCTGCACGGCCAAGGAAGCCGTTCCGATCTCATCAAGAAAGAGCGTACCGCCCTGTGCAGCCTGAAAGAACCCGTTCCGGTTTTCATTCGCCCCGGTAAAGGCACCCTTGGTGTAACCGAAAAGTTCGGCCTCCTGTAGGTTTTCGGGTATGGCCCCGCAGTTGACGGCTATGAACGGAGCTCGCGAGAACTTTCCCGAATAGTGGATGGCCCGTGCTACAAGTTCCTTTCCCGTACCGCTTTCTCCTTTGATGAGTACAGTAGCTTTATTGTCCTTGACCCTGTCAATGATGTTGGTGACCTTCTGAAACCCTTCGGATGCTCCGACCATATCTCCGTAGTTGCTATTAAGGTTGGTTTCAACGGTTTTGTTGGCTTTTCTTTTTTGGCCGTGTACGAATGCCTTTTCGACTGCTTGCTTCAATTCCGCCTTGGTAAAGGGTTTCGTCAGGTAATCGATGGCACCCGACTTGAAAGTCTCCAGCGCACCGTCAACGGAGGGATAGCCCGTGACCACCAGTTTGGGCATCTCGGGATAGTGCTCGTTGGCAAACTTTAGCAATTGGAGCCCGTCGACCTGCGGCATCTGTATGTCAGTTATCAACAGGTCGATAAAGGAATCCTTGAGGATAAAGAGCGCCTCTTTTACCGATACGGCCTTGTAGGTATGGTAATCCATCGAATGAAGGTGCCGTTGCAACAGTTCGAGAATGTCGATATCGTCATCGACGACTAAGATGTTTTCCTTACGCAGTGCCATGGTCACAATTTAGGAAAATCGATGGTAAATACGGTTCCTTTTGGGGTATTTGGTGCATGTGAGATCGCGCCCTTATGGCTGCTGATGATTCCGTGGACCACGCTGAGGCCCAATCCGGAACCATCCCCCGTCGGTTTGGTTGTAAAAAAGGGTTCGAAGACCTTTTCGGCAATTTCGGGGTCGATGCCATTTCCATGATCGGCTATCCGTATCCTAATGTTCTTTCCTTTTTCGGCAATTTCGATACGGATGCTCCCCCCATGGGGAGAGTAATAAGCGGCGTTCATGATTAAATTGAACAGTACTTGGGTCAACTGCACGGTATCGGCCCTTAGTTTGAGGCTTTCATCGGTGAAAGACTTTTCAAGCGTAATATTTTTTGCCCTGAGCTGTGGTTTGAGTAGTTTCAGCACATTCTCTACAGTTGGAACCAATTCTACAACCCCCATCTCTTGGGGCATTTCACAAGCGAAGAACATCAATTTCTTTACGATTTCGCGACTAAAAATGGCATTATCCATAATTTTTTGAAGATCACGAACATTATCCTCTTTCCTAACTTTTTCCTTCAGCAGTTCGGCAAAACCAAGGATGTTAGCCAAAGGTGTATTTAGTTCGTGAGCTATCCCCGCCGTGATCTCACCCAGAATGTGCAAGCGATCGGCACGTTCCATCTGTCTCCGCGTGGAAGTCTCGCTGTCGCGAATTTGTTTACGTTCCAAGAGGTTCCCCACCGCCAAGCTGATGTTGTCCAAAAGGGTCTGTTCTTCGACCAGGAAATCCGCCAACCTATATTTCTTTGCTGGATAGCCCACGGTGATTTGGCCACCTATCTTGTTGAAGATTCTGATGTCGGAGGTCAAACTTACCCGGTCCAGATCGTAGCCTTCTGTCTGCACCTCGTACCCATCCGCTGTCAGATGGGCCTCCGTATCCTCCACAAATTGCCAGCCGCGTTTGATACAATAGCAAATGGCCTCTAGTGAGGTTTCAAGTTCGTTGTAGTCTGAATTTACGATGATTGAAGTGACTTCATAAAGACAGGTCAGTTCTTTTACACGTTCCTTTAGTTTTGCCTCGGTAGAGGTCATATTAATTCCCGACTAATGGTTAAATAAGTGAAGTTCTTAAATATTTCCATTTCAATGAAATTTTGAAGCAAAAATTGCTCAATGTTTAACTATTGATTCTATATGGAAAACCCAATAACATTCTAGTCCAGTTAATTACTAAAAGATAGTTCTTATTATTTTCTACATAAGGCTAAGCTATTTAAGACTTAAGTAAGCTTAGAGATAAGCAAAAACAGTAAAATGAATTTCTATCTCCTTGTAGAAGATTGGAATCTTGAGCATTTGATTGGTACCATAAGAAATTAGTTGACAATGCATTTTACCTTGTTAAAAATTTATTTGTCGTAGATTAATGAAAAAGAAGCAATGGTCTATATGAAATATCTTTAATTAAAAACAAGATCTTCTTAAAAAAAGAAGTTATAATCACAAATATTGCGTTAAACTATACAAGATATTGTCAATATTCCCGTTTGGATAAGACTTTTTTCAAACGAATCGCTTTTGGCCAAATCCTTAAATATAGAAGAATCCTTCGATTCGATTATTCAGTTTTTCTTCAGTGATTTCCAGACCAAAGAGTTCAAGGAGTTCACGAGAAGGAAGATTGAAAATCTAAGTCCGTATCAGTACTATCATTTACTAGGATGGTTATTGGGAAATATTAAGGATGATATTTTATTGACCAACCTGGATATTCTATTTGATTTTACTGCCTTAAAACCTAAAAAATACCTCCTAACTGAACTAAGAGAAGTCCCTTCTTCCAATGAAATTGGAAAGGGAACGTTTCTACCTAATAGATTGAGCAAGGATTGCATAAAATTCTTCCGATTGGATTATGGAACCATTAAGTATTTAAGTGAAGAAGTAGACTCTAATGAATCAGTTGATCGGTTCTTATTTTATTACAAAGCTAATGAATGCCTTATCGAACCGAAAGTGGATTATGGACGCTTGTTCCATTTGATGTCCTTAGAGGAACGGCTTTGTTTTCCCGTCTACGACATTCCCGATGAGAATTCGGCTCCCTTCTATGGTCATGGTATCAATTACCTTCGTATGAATGTGGAAAGGGAAGTAAACTCATTAAAAATGTCTTTTGATGATTGTCTTGGTGTGGAAGGGGAAAAAATAAATAAGATGTTTTTGAGTAAACCGAAACAATCGCTCCCTATGGCATTTATGACTAGGGAAGCGTTCTTATTGCCCATATTGATGGGATTTGAGCAATGGAAACGACTGGTATTGGACGCACTTCAGGATAAAAAGTTTTTTGCGCTTGTGAAGTCTAGGGTATTGTATTTATTGGATGAGCTACAACAAATTACAAAAGACCGTTATTTTCAAGATTTGGTTTCCTATGCAAAGGGTAAGGCCTATTTTGTTGAGGATAGGGAAACGGGTATGAAAA
Organism: Bacteroidia bacterium; assembly: GCA_030429835.1. Classification (GTDB taxonomy): domain Bacteria; phylum Bacteroidota; class Bacteroidia; order Flavobacteriales; family Flavobacteriaceae; genus Maribacter. The sequence continues at coordinate 83,225 of JAUIGC010000001.1, read as the reverse complement.
CTTTGAAAATGTCATCACCACCTTTGGTCAATTCTTATGAATATCGAAAGTGGTTAAAAAATCTCAAAACCTCGGATTTGAACAAGGAGGTTAAAACGGAAATTGAGAAATCATCCCAACATCAAATCATAATTTCAAATAAGGGGTCACAATTAAAACTTAAGAAGGCTCTAATCGAATTTTTTTCACATATAAAATTAAGAATCGACGAAGAGAGTGATAGGGCTTTAGAGAGTTTCATATATCGTAACTTTTCCTATGAGTATGATGACAAAGTGGATTACTCAAAGCGAACAGTAAAAAACTTCGGGTACATACCGATGACCTTTATTCCGACGGAACATGCCAAGGACTTTACGAAATTATTGCTCTACCTATCTGATAAGGATTATTTGGTAAGTAACAAGACCCAGATTATCCGAACCCTTGATGATGATATACATGAAAAAAATGGAAAGGACGGCTTTAGTTACAGTTCCTTGATACGGATACCAAGTGATGAGCACCACCTATTTCCCGACGATACTATTAGAAGGCGGGTTCGTTCCATCCTAAGGATTGACAATTAAGTGCACCAACAAAAATTAAATTCCCGCCAAGTATCCCTGTGAATTGGATGTTTGAAAGCGATAATGCACTAAGTCTTGTAGTGCAACCCAATTTTTCCTATTTGTCCCCAATTTAGTTATCCGGCTTTTTCACCCGGCTTAAATACACTACATATGGGAAATGTACTTTTTTACACGCACACGAAGGAAGATTTGAAAAGAACCGTAAAAATGGTCTTGGAAGAACTTCGCAAAACGGAATTAATCAATGAGTCGTCTATCAATCCAGAGGATGATAGGCTCACCCAACAGGAAGCTGCCAAATTCTTGGGTATCTCCGTAACCTCATTGATCAGTTGGAAGAAGAAAAAAATTGTACCCTATTATCAAATCGGAAGGGCTATTTTCTTTTCCAAAAAGGAGTTGTTGGATTTAGCTAGAAAAAAAGCTTTTATCAGAAGGTCTTGATAGAAGTTTACTTTTGAACGAAAGGAAAGCAATATTTTTTTAGATGATTGAATTCATACTGATTGCTTCTATAATTACTACCGAAATACCCTTTATTTTATTACAAAAATATTAAATAACTACCTTTATTCTGTTACAAAAACCTATAAATTATCTTTGTTTTAGATGAGCAATAAAATCAAAATTAATTGAAAATCTAGAAAATCGTAAATCGATTTTACTTCTTGAGACACATAGAAATATTAAAGCATTTCAGAAGGTTGATATGGTCTATTTTAATATTAATATGCTCATCTCTATCGAAATCAAATTGGTCGCCAGCGGATTACTTAAATTACTACAATTTATAGACCGGGCACCCCATAGCTATGCCATCAGAATGTATGCCGAAAATTTAAAATAGCAGAAGCGGTAACCAATTCTGGACCTAAATTCCGGTTAATGAACCTTCCCTAATATATAGGGGCTACGTTACCTCCATATATCCGAATTTTTATTGAAGGTGATGATTCTTCAAAATTTTATTTGAAAAGGATCTTGAACCTACTTAATTTCTAACATTTTAAACTGCTATGGAAGTTATGTTGATAATTTTCCAAAGACCTTTAAAAAACTGGGTTATAAGTTATTAACTATTGCTGATTTTCGGTTCTAAACTGGGCCACTTCCATTTCCGTAACGGAATCGGCAGTGTTACCAAAGCTAGTTCGGATATAGGTAGCAACATTTGCAATTTCTTGGTCACTAAGACTATCAAAACCAGGCATGGGTGTTGAGTACGTAACCCCTTTTATGGTTAACCCTTCACTGGAACCGTTGAGTATTAGTTTAACCAAGCGCTCTTTATCGCCCAATACATATTCCGTATCTGATAATGGTGGGGTGACACCCATAATTCCATTACCTGCTGGTTGATGGCACATCAAACAATACTGCTCATAAATTTCTTTTCCAGAGTTTGTTTGTCCCCAATTATTTTTTTGAACCGTAAAAGACACCACTTCTCTTAAACTTTCAGTGGATTCGCTTCTATCCGTTCCAATTTGGTTGAACCCTAGGACAAAACCTATACTAAAAATACAGTTAAATATTACCTGCCAAAATCCATTCATACCTCACTTTTATTTTAAGTTAATTTGAGTCTTTATTTTAATTGGTCCCATTTTCCTGTTGTTTACTAACGGATTCCACAAGTCCACGTATATAACCAATAGCGTATAAATTACCTAAGGTCATATATCCCGGCATTGTATTTTCTTCTCCGGCCATTGTAGGAACATGATCTGCCCTTAAGGCACCTTTGAAGCCAATGTCATAGTAGGCCTTCATTGCCTCATACATGTCAATATCACCTTCATCATGAAAAGTTTCGGTGAATTTGGTGCTTGGAAGTTCACCGCTGAGCTCTTGTACATTTCTGAAATGTACGAAGTGGATTTTACCTTGATGTCCCCACCTTCGAATCAAGGTTGGAATATCCACGCCCATAAGGGAGAAATTTCCTTGACACATTGTAATACCATTGTATGTACTTGGCACGATATTCAACAAACGGTCAAAATTTTCAACGGTATTCATAATTCTAGGAATCCCCTGAATACTGTGCACTTGGGGGTCATCGGGGTGCATAGCCAATTTAACTTCCAATTTTTCTGCTTCAGGAATGACTGCCTTCAAAAAGTATTCCAAATTCGACCACATTTGCTCTTTTGAAAACTCGCCATATTCCGTTATAGGTTTATCCTTGATTTCTTGATAATCAAACGCGGTTACTAGAGCTCCACCCCTTCCAATAGTGTCCGTGGATGTTCTGGCCCAACTTATCACGGGCATCCAGTTATAACAAATACAATCAACACCCGCCCGTTTTAGATTGGTCATAAACGTAATGAAATTGCTAATTTCTTCATCCCTGCCTTCCAGACCCAATTTGGTCTTTGTCCCCAATGCCGGAGGCCCTTCCACGACCGTATAATGTAAACCTAAACTTTTCCAGCCATCCACGACATTTTTAATGCCTTCAAATTCCCATGGTTTCCTGTTTCTATCCTTGAAAAATCTGTTATCTATTCCTGCTACAGCACCAAAAGCTCCCATTTGCTTGGCTAAGGCTATAAGATGGCTATGACTTTCCTTTCCCCAGAAATAGGCATTACTTAACTCGATGCCTGCATCTTTGGAAAGCTCTACAAATAGAGGAGAAGTACGGCTTAGAGACTTTTGATTATAATTGGATTTAACTATATCTATACTACCAACGGTCAAAGCAGCCGCCATGGATGCACTCTTTTTTATAAATTCTCGTCGTTTTTTCATAGGACATAAATCCAAGTTGCATGAAATCTGATCAGTTTGTTTATCTAAGGTAATACATTTGGTAACGGTTATCCGATGCTACATTAGTGATAAATTACATGTTTTCCAAATATGTCAAATTATCTTTCATACTGTTAAAAGGATGGTCAGCGTATTCTTCCTGTTCTATAAAAATATGTTCGACACCGGAGACTTTTTGATTTTTCATCATTTGCGCTATATCTAGCCCGCCTTTTCCAAATTCCGTACTTATTTTTTTTGTCATATCCATATCCTTTAAATGCCATAAAGGAAAGCGCCCTGGATATTTGTTGAAATAATCCAAAGGATCGTTGCCACTTACAACTACCCAGCCTAAATCAAGTTCCATATGAACTAAATCGGATTCCGTGTTTTTTAAAAGAATATCATAGAGTACCTCCCCATTATTCATTTCAAACTCATATTCATGGTTATGGTAACCAAATTTGAGGCCCAATTTTTTGCATTCCTCCCCAGCCTTGTTAAAAGTTTCTGCGACACTTTTATAATTGTCAATGGTTTGTCCAGTACTGGGCATTGTTGAACAAATAAGATATTCTTGTCCAGATGTAACTGCTTCCTCCATCGTTTTTTTCCAATTTTTGTCCAAATGCACATGCCCACTGACCAATTTCATGCCCAAATCGACACAGATGTCTTTCATTTCTTTGGGTGAAAATCCGTAATAATGGCCATTTCCACTTCTGGCAGTCTCTATTTTTTTAAAGCCTAATTCCGAAATTTGTTTTAAGGTCCCGTAAGCATCATTCTTTAGCTCATTGCGAAAGGTGTAGAGTTGTACACCTAATTCTAAATCCTTTTTTGAACTATTGAAATCATAAATGGGCATAACCAAGGTGCTTGTTGCAATAGCAGCTGATTGGCGCAAAAAATTCCTTCTTGTTGTCATTATACAGTTTTATTTAATTAAAATTAATTGAATTTGTGCCTTCTAATTATCGATGTTCTCTCTCATAGTGTTCTTTCAATAAATTTTCTGCAAAATCATTCGTTATGTCTCGTACTACGGAATGAATATGGTTCGCGTCGTTCTGGGTATTATCAAATTCTATCAAGAGCATTGGGCCATGTATTCTATAATAATGGCCGATACCTTCCTTTAATCCGCCGGCCCAGGCAAAATTTAAATTTTCAATTCCCGCATCCATTATCTTTTTCCTAAAGATATCGGAGAATTCAAAAATGTAATTGCCAATGTATATATCGAGTAATTCAGAAAATAGGGATTGCTGTTCTTTGTTCAGTTGTGAATATGATATGCCTAATTTTTCAATATCCTCAACCTTCCGATAGTTTTCAGAAAAAATTTCATACGGTGCAACATCCGTGAATTTGGCGAGTGCCAATTGCTCCCTTGTGAGTGAATTTACCAATTTCAAGCCCAGTTCCGATTCTTTTTCCAAAACTGCCTTTTGACGTTGTCCCCTTACAGCTATCATCGCAGGATTAGATCCCATAAAGGTGGGAGTGGAGGCCACTATTCTACCCTCATTGGAGGTGAAATTCAATGATATATGATGCCCTTCAAAACGCCAACCCCATACCTGTGTAGGTGACGGGTTGCCAAAAATGCAAAAATGATAATTTAGGGGGTCCCTGCCCGTTCCGTCAGGCATTTCAAATGAGGGGTCAAGAACTAAAAGAATTTTTTCCAATTCCATTATTTCGGTGGACTTTCTAAAACCTTCATCGCTCAAGCTTGACTTTAATAGATCCCAAGCTGCCGCTTTTTGTGTGTCATTAAAATCGTGAAACGTGGGTCCTTTTCTGATTATTGGAATATAGTTCATGTTGAATCGTTCGCTGTCCTCATAAGAAAAATGAACCCTTACCTTTAGTTCTTTTGACAAGGTGTTCAGAAAAAGATTTGCCTTTTTGGAAATATCCTGGGCATTGGTTTCGTTAAAAAGGAGAATGCCTGCTACGATAAGGATTATTTTATTTAATTTTTTCATTTCTTGATAGTTACTTCCACACAAGAACCGTTATTTACCAAAACTTACAAATACCAAAGATTTGCTATCTGGACTCCAAGCATAATTGTCAAAGCTACCTTTACCCCCATTGAAATAACATAGGGTACGTGGTGCACCTCCGTCAACAGGCAATAATTTTAGGGTGACTTGTTGAAACGAGGAAGCGATTTGTGGATTTGAATCGTGTGGATAAGCGATATAGGCTATCCATTTACCATCAGGTGAAACATGGGGGGAACGGGCATGTTCCAAATCAAACGTCAATTGCCTTGCTTCTGAACCGTCAGATTTTTTTCGCCATATTTGATTGGTGCTGAATTTCCCTTCCGAATAATAGTTGAATTTACTTCTTCCCGATTTGGGTTTTGTCGGTTTATCGATATCCATCGGCGTCCCGTCACTCACGTTTATGCCAACAATTTTTTCATCCTTCCCGAATACAATAGTCTCTCCATCAGCAGAAAAATAGGGGGATTCCATTACATCTTCTGAAGTGCGTAGTACGTTTCTTTTTCTGCTATTGATATCGATTACCTCAATCTTGGATGGAACTGTAAGGCCTTCATGGGATAGGGTCTCCACTAAAGGATTGGGATGCCAATCAGGAGGAATCGGAGTTGTCATATTCACATTCCAAACCCTCGCTTCCTGAATATCTTCTGGGTCATGTGCCAAGGAATATAAACCCACCAAAACCTCGTCATTCAATTCAGGTAAAGACATTGAACCCATTTCTTCCAACGGTTCGCCAGGATGGGCAATACGCATTGTCACTATGTTATTTATGCGTTCAAGTTGAATAATGGTTTCACCAAAATATTGTTTTGGAAAAAAAATTTCTTCCTCAGGATCGCGCATGTAGGCTCCGGGCATAACACGCCATTGAAGGACGGCCAGACCGTCCCCATGTAAGCAAGAATTGATGCTTACTGCGTCGTGTTCGGTCGTTTCCCTAATCATCCATCCTGTCTTTCGATGACCGTTACCATCTTCGTTTCCAATCAACTCAAAATTGGCGGTCAGGATAAAATCCCCCTTAATATTTTTGTATAGAAAATGAAATTCATCATGATTGAACCAAATGTTTTCGCCCCCGCCCTTGAGGGTATAGGTTTGGTTCTTACTATCATAGGTCGATGATCCCTTTATTTTTGGATCTCCTATATCAACCGCTTTATCAAATGCGCCGATTTGTGCAAATGCTGAACAGTTGAAAAGAAAAGTTAATACTATGAGATGCGTTGTTTTCATAATGCTGGTATTTGTGGGTTTAGTTCCTTATCAAATAGTCGTTTTCAATCGTCGATGGGTAATCTACCGGAAAAGGGTGTGATTTACTCTGTAATAGAAAAACACGGGCCTAAGCCCGCGTTTTCAAATTAACTCAAACTACAACTCAACTCTTTTGAACATTTTTGATTTTGATACGGGAAACACCATGGTTATTTCGTGGATTTATTTTTTAGAATTGCTGACAAAGGCAATATGTTTACTATCAGGCGACCATGAATTCACATTGATAGTTCCCTGTCCACCATACATGTAAGCAATCGTTTTTGGTGCGCCCCCTGAAACAGGCATCAAACGCAACATCACTTGTTTATAGGAGGGATGACTATTTAATTCTATATCGGGTTGGAAAGAGATAAAGGCTATCCATTTTCCATCTGGGGATATGTGGGGAAACCAATTGTTATAGGCATCGAAAGTAAGCTGTTCATTTTCACTACCATCTGGCCGCATCCGCCAAAGTTGCATAGTGCCACCATTTTTTGAACCGTTGTAGTAAATATATTTTCCATCAGGAGCGTATTCGCACCCGTCCACATGCTCCAATTTTTGATTATTTGTCAGTTTTACCTCTTTGCCACCGTTTATAGGTTTTCTGTAAATATCGTAAATACCGTTACCACCTCGTTGCGCAACGTATACTACCTCTTTATTATTGGCAGACCACCCATGCAGATACGAAGGGGCCTCTGTTGTAACGGCTTTGGGTTCTCCCCCCTGTATTGGCAATACAAAGACATTTGAACCATTTCCATCATTATGGCTAATTCCTAGCATTTTACCGTCAAAGGAGATACAATGGTCATTATTTAGTCGATTGGCAGACCCCGTATTGAATTTTTTGGTAGGTCCACCGCTTGCCGGGATAGTATATAAAGACCCATCCATATTAAATAAGAGTTCTTTGCTGTTTGGCATCCAATTTGGAGCTTCAAAGCGACTATCCTTTTCAAAAATCACTTTCCTTTTTCCATCGAAGACATTTAAAGTTTCCATACGGCAACCTATCCAACCTTCTTCATTGGGATTGTACATGTCATCCACAGGTTGATCAATACGAACATTCCAGACTTTAGCCGTTTCAATGGTGTTGACCTCATGTGAACTGATTACAATCCCTGTCAATGCTTCTTCTGGCATAAATGGTAAGTCCTTTCTGCTAATTTCTTGAAGGGGTTCTCCAGGATGAGCGGCCCTTACTATAAACGTGTTTCCTCTACGTTCCAACTGAATAATTTGATAAAAGCGCTTTGGAGCCCATACATCATCCTCTGGATTCCTCATTTCGACCCCTTTACGCTCACGCCATTGACCGGCGGTAAGTCCATCCCCATGGATAAACCCACCGACCATGACTGCATTGTCATCTTCGGACGCTCGTGCCATCCATCCTATTTTACGGTGTGCTTCATTATAGCCTTCGAATTCAAAATTAGCAGTTACGATAAAATTGCCTTTCAATTTGTTGTAGAGGAATCGATGTTCGTCACGTTGCCCCCATATATTGTAACCCGCACCTTTTATGGTATAGGTTTGACTGCTTTCATCATACGTGGCAGATCCTGCCAATTTTGGATTCCCTATATCTTTATTGAATTCAAAAACACCTATAGGATTATTTTGTGAAATCGATAATTGTGTTAGAAAAAAACATAAAAGCAAAAGTTTCATTTTCATTATATATAATTTTAGTTGAATTGGTTTAGTATTATCTGAACATTATCCCACAATAATAGTGTCAACGATAAGCCCAGAGGTGGAAAAATTGTTTAATAAGGTTGAAATAATATCAGATTTGTAATTGGAAAGGATTTTACTTCATTTAGAAGTTGGTATCGGCCTTGTTTAGTGTCAACTCTTCGATCCAAATGTTCCGAAACAATACATTATATCCTTCAGACTGCAGTTTTAACCCTTCTGGAGAGTCAGTGATACCCCTTCCCTCATCATTGCCGCCATCAATACCCGAATTCGCTCCCCCCCATACTTGTTTGATCTCTACATTTGAATGCACTTTATGTCCATTAAAGTACATCGTTACCAATGGCTTTTCGAAAAGCACTCCATCTTTGAATCTGGCAGAACGAAAAGTAATATCAAAGGCATTCCATTTTTCTAATCCGTTGTATGCAAAATATGGAGAGTCCGTTTCGTTGATGATTGTCCCTAATCCATGACTCGTCTTATCCCCATCTACTATCTGAATTTCAAACCTGTTCTGGAGGTATACACCACTGTTCCCACCCTTATCCTTAATCAGAAACTCAATGTGAAGCCGAAAATCCCCATACTTTTTTTTTGTCACGATATCGGCTGTACCATATTGCCCTCCTAGGGCATAGGGGTCATTGCTATTCAATACAAATCCATCATCAATAGGGTCAGGTACGATGTTCCATTTAATAGGTAGTTCCGAGGAAAACCGCGGTCCTTCCCAATAGGTCCATTTCTCATCCAATAGTTCCCGAGTACCGTCAAACAAAATTTCAGTAGAAACGGGAGGCATAGCACCAACACCTATTGGCTTTTTTCCGAAATAGGGAATTGCTACAAGGAGAGACATGATTAAAATAATCCCCAAGCACGGTAACAAACCCCTATAAAAAATAATTTTGGGCATTTCCTGTAAGCGTATGACATTTTTAAGAAGTATGCCCTTAATTTAGATTTTGGAAAAAATACGGATATATGAGAAACCTTATAATACCCTTATCGGAATCTTCGGACAAAATCAAAACTCCATACGGCTAAAAGTTTATTGCCACTCGGGATTTTGAATTAACACCCCATTACTTAAATCAATGGCTTCCAATGGAATTGGAAAAACATTGTGTTTAGGTAATACCTCCAAACCAAGGTCTATACCAGGAATTGTTCGTTCCTCGTTAGGAAAATAGGTGTTCATAGTCTCCTCTAAAATTCCCCAACGGACCAAATCAAAATAGCGATGGCCCTCCATACCCAATTCCAACCTTCGTTCAAATCTTACGGCTGAACGTGCGAAGTCTTGACTTGGAAATGTTGTATAGGGTTCTACTACATAATTGGTTGGCGTGATACCCTCAATGCCGGGCACGGGGGTCGAGTTTTTTGCTCGTTCGCGAATCCGGTTTACGTAATCCAAAGCAGTTTCCAAATCACCTGTTTCAACCAAGGCCTCGGCAGCCATTAATAAGACATCCGCATACCTGATGACATTATAATTTATGCCAGAACGATCTTGTCCCCAGGCCCCACCGGTAGAACGTGCATCGGGTTCAGATGCTCGATATGTATTTTTAGCTGATATGTAAGGCCCTCCCGCAGCTTGAACCCTTACCCAGTCGAATCCGGGATTACGACCAAATCCATTAAAATCAATATCACGCCTTCCTACAGTATAATCCAACCTAGGATCCAATGGCCCGGTATGGACTTCAAATGGCTCATTGGAAGCAATTCCCATATCATTGGCCACATCGGTCTGATTCCACGTTTCCAATAAAGGTAATCCTGAACCATCCGTCTGAAAGGCATTTACCAAGTCCTGTGAAGGTTGGAAAAATCCGCAACACGTTCCAAGTGGCCCGCCTCCTGGGTGGTTCAGAGCGCCCCCTCGATTACCATTGTAGGAATCGCCCCCGTCATTTAAAAATTGAATGCTAAAAACTGCTTCTGGTCCATTCTCACCGGCAATCGTAAAATTGTCCACGTATTCAGGATTTAGCGCATAGGGACCATTGGTAATGACATCCTGGAATACTTCTACTGCTTCCAAAAATTTACTTTGATATAAATATACTTTTGCCAAATAGGTTTTGGCAGTCCAAGCATTCGCTCTTCCCACTTGATTTTGCGAATTGGGCAGGTTGTCAATGGCAAATTGAAAATCATCTTCAATGGTCTCCCAAATGGGTCCATCATTTGGCTTGTTAGGGTCACTTAAATCTTCTACTCCGATAAAAGGAATGTTTCTAAAAGTTCTTTGAAGCTCAAAATTAAAATGACCTCTTAAGAAACGTGCCTCTGCAATTTGTCGCGTGAGGTCAACGTCTTCAATCTTTGCGGCTTGGTCGAGAACGGCATTGGCACGATTTACCCCGGCAAATGGCCCTATCCATTCATCCCGTATATATGGGTTGTTGGTGGCCCAATCAAAATGTTCTAAAAGATAAAGTTCGTTTTGGTCACCATTCGTTGCCCCTTTGTGTGCATCATCCGAAACGACATCAAACCACCAATTGTCCCCACTGGACCGATAATCCTGCGATAAACCAAACCGGAAACCGTCGAGCATTGAATACGCCCCCACCAAAAGGAGTTCAACCCCATTTTCGTTGGCTAGTGCATCCGAATTTAAACTTCCCTTCGGGGCAATTTCCGTAAACTCCTTATTACAGGAAAAAAGCATTCCCAATAGAAGAAAGACATTTATTATTTTTTTCATGATTTTAAAATTTTAATTAATTGCGGTTTAAAACGTGAAATTGAAACCGAGTATGTATGACTTAGGTTGAGGGAACCTTCCTCCATCCACTCCAATGGTCAAATCTCCAGCAGGAGGATTAGGGTCGTCACCGGCATTACCCTGACCAATTTCAGGTTCTGAACCTTGGTAATTGGTAAGGGTAAATACATTGGTTCCCTGTAAATAGATCCGAGCCTTTGAGATACCGAGGCTAGGATATCCGAAATCATAACCTAACTGTAGATTACGTAAACGCAGGTAGGAGGCGTCTTCCACAAAATAAGAATTGGGTTGGGACTCGTTGTTGCGTATACTGGTGCTCAGGGCAGGAAGCACAGCATCTGGATTGTCAACACTCCAAGAATCAAGAACCCTAGTACTTCGATTACTGTTGAAAAAACTCGGAAAATCAGTACCTATTTTCGCAAAATGATAAGCCTCATTTCCTTGAACACCTTGCAAGAATAGCGTTAAAAAGAATTTTTTAAAGGAGATATTTGCATTTAAACCATAGGTAAAATCGGGATGAGGGTCTCCAAGTACGGTTCTGTCATTATCATTGATAACACCGTTGCCATCAATATCACGATACTGGAACCTACCTACTCCGTCCTCAGGGGTAGCAAACCCTTGGTCCGCTGCTGCGGATACTTCTTCTGCAGACTGAAAAATGCCAATAACATCCCGACCAAAATAATATGATATCGGTAACCCTGCAGAACTCCTAGTTATAACACCAGATCTAAATACAGAACCATTCAAGAACGCATCTGGATTATTATCGTTTACTTTTACGAGTTCATTTTTATAGGTTGAAAAGTTGAAACCAACATCCCATTTAAATGGAGCGTCTTGATTTGGACTTGTAACATTTAAGGTAAAATCAAAACCTTTGTTGTTCACTTCCCCAGCGTTAATATATGCGGCATTGGCATCAATGGAAGTAGACGGCAAGGGACTGGCAATAATCATATCTTGGGTTGTATTATTAAAATAATCCAATGACATATTAATACGATCATCGATTAAGCCTATATCCAAACCAACATTAAATTGTTGGGAACGTTCCCACTTTAGTCCGGGGTTGCCCAATGAAGATAAGATGGCACCAGTGGCTACAGAAGCACCGTCGACCGAATAGAAACCAACTTCTTGTTGGGCTTGTAGAATATTTACGTCGGGATTGGGAACGGGAATATCCTGATTTCCCAACTCTCCATAGGAAGCCCTAAATTTTAAGAATGAGATTAAATTTTTATCTTTCATAAAATCTTCCTCACTAATGACCCAACCTAGACTTGTCGCTGGAAATATACCCGTATTGTTTCCGTCTGAAAATCTTGAAGTCCTATCATGGCGTACGGATAAGGAAGCCAAATATCGATTCTTAAAGGAATAGTTTGCGTTGAATAGATATGAGAACAACGTGCTATTCTCCCATCTACTATCAATTATGGAAGGCGTGCCAGTTCCCGCACCTAAAATGAAAAAGTCCTTATCCTCCAATAAAAAATTCTGAACCCTGGTTTGGGTAATTCTAAACTCATCATTGATAGCTTCCACCCCGCCTAGAAGCTGAAAATTATGATCACCTATACTCTTATCCCAGCGAATAGTATTGGACCATATCCAGGAAGTCGCCCTACTGTTGGTTTCGGTCAGCGAGTTTGTTTTTGGCTCAGGGGCTTCAGGATTGGCCCTGACAATGTTATTGACGAAATGATCGTTGAAGTTAAACCCGAAGGAGGTTTTTGCGGTAAAGTTTTTCAAAAACCTTATTTCTCCATATACGTCACCTAATACGCGTAGTCCACGATCAAAATTATCCCTTCCACGAATCAACTCTGCAACCGGATTACTTGAATTACTAAGGCCAGCCGCAGTGGACGGACCACCTCCACCGAAATTCCCTCCTTCGTCGTAAACAGGGACCAAGGGAGGCATGGTAAGCGCAACGCCAAACTGGTTTTGGGAAAGTTGGTCAGTGAAACCTACATTCAGATGTTCACCAATTCTAAAATGTTCCGTTACGTCAAATTCCGTATTTAGTCGTGTGACTAGACGCTCAAATCCTGTATGTATTTGAATACCCTCCGTATTTTGATAGCCTACGGACATTAAATACCTGCTTTTTTGTCCCCCGCCTTGGACAGAAACATCGTAATTTTGTATGAGTGCGGTTTGAAAAATCTCATTCAACCAATCGGTGTTTGCTCCACGGGTAATTTTATTGGTGTTCACATCATAAGGGAGTGTCCCATCGCCCCGAATAAAGTCAGGTATTATTGGAGAATCACCATCCCCGTACTGGGGATGGCTAGGGGTGACCCCATCATTTCGGAAGCTTTGCCAAAGTACATCTCCTAATTGTTGGGAAGTAAGCACATCCGGCGTGTTACCAACTCTTTGAAAACCTATATAGGTATTGAAAGTTACCGAAGGCTTATCTTCCCGTGTTCCATTTTTTGTCGTTACGATAACTACACCGTTGGACGCCCTTGCCCCATAAATGGCAGCAGATGCATCCTTAAGTACGTTTATCGATTGTATATCATTCGGATTTATTTGACTTAGTATACTGGCATCCGTGGTCTGCATGCCGTCAATGACCAATAACGGACCATTTTCATTCGTTGTTCCAAAACCCCTGACCCTTATTAGTGGAGTACTGCCAGGTTGTCCGCCACCTACTACAGTTACCCCAGAAGCTCTTCCTTGAAGGGCCTGCCCAGCATTTTGAATGGGAACGGACAAGGCATCCTCAGTGGCTACTTGGGACATTGCCCCAGTAACTGTGGCCTTAGACTGCGTCGTATAACCAGTAACAATTACTTCGTCCAATTGACTCGCATCTTCCGATAGCGTCACATCAATAACTGTATTACCTGAAATAACAACTTCCTGCGTAGAAAATCCAAGATAGCTAAACACCAGTACATCATTCATTTGTGCCTGTATAGTATAGTTTCCGTCAAAATCTGTTTGGGTACCGTTAGTGGTCCCCTTAACCAATACACTGGCACCAGGGAGAGGAGTCCCTGTAGCATCCTTAACCGTGCCCGTGATGTTCGTTTGGACACCTAAGTGGAAAGGTTTTTCGGTCAGTGGTTCTTTAAAATTCGCATAGGACACTTGTATTCCCAAATAGGGTAAGAATAAGATGAACCAGAAAGCGTAGATGCGTATTACTTTCTTCGGGATTGTCCAATGATCTGTAATTTTTTGATACTTCATCATTGTTTGATAATTTAGTTAGTTGACTATTTTAGAAAATGGGAAGCACATACTCCATAGATTTTAGAGAGATGTAATTGAATCATTTTCATGGATGAAGGTATGGACGCTTTGAACTGACGAGGTCGATTTACTGTTTTTAATGGTTGAAAAACTATCAATCGACATTTTTGAGATGTAACTATTTATATTTCAATACATTAAATTTTTTGTAGTGAAAATATTAAGATAGTTGTGAAAGTATAATCAGTGTAGACAAATTGTCTTTAAAAACTGAACGCAAAAATGGGTTGGCACTTCTAGAATTTAGAAGCGAATTTTCTTTTTTCCGCTATAAACGTTGAAGGATTCTGGCCATAATACTTCTTGAACAGTGTTCCAAAATATTTGGCATCCGAAAAACCAACATTATAGGCAACCTCACTCACATTATAGCTATTTTTCAATAGGAGGGACCTTCCTTTTTTCAATCGGATGGTACGAATGAATTCGTTGGGCGATATATCCATCAACACCTTCAACTTATTATAGAAAGAAGTACGGCTCATTCCCATATGTTCACAGAGGTCCTTTGGAGAAATATTGACATCGCTTATATTGTCATTTACAAATTGCGTGATTTTACTGATGAATTCTTCATCAAGCTTATTGGAGAATTCAATTTCTCCCTCATTCACATCATGAAAAAGGAACTTTCGCTTTAGAAAGGTTCTATTTTGAAGTAAAGTCTCAATTTTACTATTCAACAATTCATAGTCGTAAGGTTTTACAATATAATCATCGGCACCGCACTCGAGGCCTTCCAATATGTGCTCCTTTGATCCAAGCCCAGTCAATAAAATCACAGGGATATGACAGGTTTCGAAATTGTTTTTTAAATTCATGCACAATTGTCGACCGTTCATCCTGGGCATCATGATATCACTAATAACAATATCATAGGCTTCTTTTCTTAAAATTTCTAAAGCAATATGTCCATTGGATGCCGTGGTAACGCTATATTGATGGCTTAACTGGTTTTTGGTATACCCAATGAAATCTTCATTATCCTCCACCAATAAAACCCTGGCTCTGGAGGGAAGAGCAATTACATCTTCAGAAAATTCGAGAAAGTCGCTTAGTTCTGTGCCATTGTCTAAATCGTCGACTTTTTTATAAGGGAAAGAAAAGGAGAAAATTGAACCTTTCGAGGAGGATTCGGAAAGTTTTACCTTTCCCTTGATTAATTTTGCTAGATCACTAGCCAATACTAGACCTATTCCACTTCCCATACTTCCTGATTTCATAGCTTCCGGAGATCGGTAAAAAAGCTGAAAAATCTTTTTTCTCTGGCTTATGGGAATCCCTATTCCCGTATCCTTTATCCGAATGATGCAATCGTTATTTTCAAGACATAAATCGACGACAATTTTTCCATCCGGTTTTGTATATTTTATAGCATTTGAGATCAGATTACTAACTACTTTATCAACTACTTTTTCATTTGTTTTGACCAACAGAATATCAAAGGTGGTTTCAAAGGAAAAATCTATGTTTTTTTTATCGGCCAGCACTTTAAAAGCAAACATTTTGTCCTTCAATAATTTTATGACGTCAATAGGTTCCAGAGTCAAATCCTTCTGTTGGGCATCCAGTCGTCTAAAATCAAGAAATTGTACCATTTGCCTATGCAATAAATCGGCATTTTTAAGTGCAATTTGAATACCTTGGCGCATCGCAGTATCGACGCTATTATTTTTCAAAACATCTGTAAGCGGCGCCGTTATTAGCATTAAGGGTGTTTTCACCTCATGTGCCATATTTACTAGATAATGTAATTTCTCCTTTGTGTGTTTACTCTTTATTCTGAGACCATTGGCATAAGATAAAAACAAAATGATGATTAACCCAACTATAGAATAAATGATAAAAGCCCAGGTGGTCCTCCAAAACGGAGGAAGCACCACCATCTTCAAATGTTTTTCCGGGGCGATAGGTTGTCCTTTTTGGCCCAACATCCTAAGTCGGAAAATATAATTTCCTGGATTTATATTCGTATAGCTAGCCATGGAATTCTCTCCATGACCAGAAACCCAAGCATCATCAAAATTCTCTAATTTCCATTGAAAATTTCCTTGGTCGGAATGTAAAAAATCAATGCTTGAAAAGACAATTGAAAATGAATTCTGGTTATGTCTTAATTCTATGAATTCCGTTTCATTGATTGGTTTTGAAAGGGGTGAGCCCGAATTTGAAAGTACTTTTTTGTGATTCAAATAAAATTCATCGAATACCAAATGTTTTTTTGACAATACCGGATTTATTTCCTTTGGATTAAAGGTCACAACACCTTCGTTGGTTCCAAAATAGAGTTGACCGTCCGAGTCCCTAAGTGCGGCATTATAATTAAAATCCACGGATATTAAGCCATCGGATTCCGTGAAATTGCTTATACCATTTTTATTGTCTATTCTAGAAATTCCTTTGGAAGTACTCACCCACATGTTGTCGGAATCATTGACTAATGCAAAAATGCGATTGGATAATAGACCGTCCTGGGCAGTCAATCGGGTCAGGGTATTCTTAAAAAAATTAATTATGAACAATCCCTCATATCTGGTACCCACCCAAAGCTGCTTGTTAGCGTCGAGGGCCAAACTGGATATCATTGCGGTTTTGAGCCTAGAAGAATTGATTATTTCCATGTCGACTAGGGAATCTTTTTTTGTATCGATAAGTTCAAGACCAGTGGCAGTACCAACCGCAAGTCGGTCGTCTCCAAAAGCCAACATGGCCTGCACATTATCTACAAAAAAATTGTAGTACCCCACCTCTTTTCGGCTTAGTGAATAGTAATAAACCCTTTTTTTGTCATCATTACTTATCCAAACCAAATCACCAAGATCTGTATATACCTCCATTACATCGATTTCTTTCAAGGTATCGTGGAAATCTTTGGTACTATAAAAAGTATCCTGTTTGTTTTGCTTGAATAGTACCAACGAATCTGTGTAGGAAGTTGACCAAATATTACCATCACGATCAACCGCCATCGATCTCGAATTTGACATATGTATTTCATCCCCACCCTCAATATCGACATTGGCCCAAGAATTATCCATTTTGTTCCAGATACTTAATCCTTTGTCAGTACCAAAACCAATAATTCCAGTGGATATTTCCTCCAACATCATGACCACATTATTCCTAAGGGAATTACTACCTATTGGGTAATGCTCTATCGAGTGAAAATTTAGTTTGCCAGGACTGTACACATTTAAGCCACCACGCCATGTTGATATAAAGAAAACACCAGTGCTGTTACGAAAAACCTGTTGCACGGAGAGCGAACTTAATGAACCAAGTTTGTTGTCATCGTCCTTAATTTCCCGTGAAATAACTTGCTTATCCAGATCCCAGATGAGTAGGCCTTCCCCATCAATTCCAATTATGACCTCATGATCCGAAAATCGTTCGAAACTCTTAATTTTTAGTCCTTTGAAGTTTCCTAACCCTTCTGGCCGGATAAAGTCAAAATTAATGAGATTGAAGGCGCAAAGTCCCAGTTTATTTGCTCCAATCCACAAACGGTCGTTTTGCTCATCCACGTAAAGAGATCCAATATAGGATCCCTTGAGACCTGTGTCTTTAAAGGAAGTTAAATCAAGTAAATTATACAATAACTTTTTTTGATCGTCCAATACCAATATGCCATCGCTAGTCCCTAAATAATAACGATTCCCAACATCTTGAACTATGGCAGATGTTTGATACTGCACTTTTGGTAAATTACCAAACTCCTTAGTTTTTGGATTAAAGATGAGCACCCCATTTTGCATCCCAAACCATAAGTCGTCATTGTGGTCTATGTAAAAAGTAATCAAGGTTTGATTTGATTCATCTTTTATTTTTTGGAACAAGACGAATTCATCCTTTTTTGCATCGAACTTATATAATAGCCCCCCCAATGTAATGAGCCATAATTGGTTTTTGGAATCTATCCTTAAATAGTATTCCACATCTTTTACGGTGCGATATTCGTACAGATTTGGGAGGTCGTAATGTTTAAAAAGTAATCCATCAAAACGATCAACGCCTTCCTCAGTTGAAATCCAAATGAATCCATCTTTGTCCTCAACAGTGGAAAACACCGTATTACTGCTCAGACCTTCGCTAACACCATATTTCTGAAAATTTAAATCCTGTGCAAAGGTCCAAGTTGATAAGGTGATTAATATGAAAAAAACAAATAATCTCGTCATAATTGATTTTCAAAGTGAGTCAACGCTCCGCTTTTACTATGTTTTAAATTCTCATAAGAAAAATAGTTTCCGATTTATTGCGTGATGGATTAAAAATAGCGACCGATAAGTTTATGTTCTACGATTTTCTTTTTTAGTTGGGCAAAGTCCACCTCTCCTTGATGGGTCCAGATTATGTTACCTCCAGGTTCTATCAGGAGGGTATACGGCAGTGCACCATTCCAATGGGGGTCAATAGCCTCAATCAAGGCGTATTTATCTTCGCTTGCGTAAATATAGTTTTTAACTGAAGAATTTCTACTTTCTAAAAATTCAAGGACTTTATCCTCACTTGATGGCTTGTCTGCAGATAGGGAAACAAATTCGAAATCCCGCTCTTTATACATACGATGGACATTAATGAATTCAGGGTATTCAATCCTACATGGACCGCACCAAGTTGCCCAAATATTCAATAAGCGTAATTTGTTGGAATCATCATTGGCCAATATGTCTTTTATTTTTTCATTGTTCACTTGTAAAACTTCCACGGGATTTTCGGCCCAAGCTGCATCCAACCTCTCATGGTTTTGGGATTTCCATCCCCATTTTGTTGAACAACCAAATGTTTTGGTGATGGACACTTCTGGGTTCTTTCCTTGAAGCAACGCGTCTACGGCAAGCCGTAAGTCCTCAGCGTTGGCAGAACCCGGTTTCTCGATGCTATCCAACCGTCCTACATATTGTAAAATTCTGTCTTTATCGAAAACGAATGCATGAGGCGTTGCGACTGGACCATATTTCAATGAGACCGACTGCGTGTCCCCATCATATAAATATGGAAAATTGTATTTCTTGTCTTCTGCCCTAATCTTCATTTCTTCGAAACTATCGCTCAAGTCTGTATAGCCTAATTCCTCCAATTGAACGGCAATTGGACTATTAGGCGATATGGCCACCAACTGCACATCTTTATCACTATAGTCGTCAACAAATGCAATCACCCGATCTTCATAGGCCTGGGCCGTCGGACAATGGTTACATGTGAACAAAATAACTAACACTTCCGAGGTGTATTCGGCCAGATTGTGAAATTTTCCATCAATTCCCGGGAGATTAAAATCGGGTGCGGGTTGCCCTAATTCCAATTTGTTTACCTCTACTTTCTCAATGAATTGTGGATTGGGTTTGAAGAAAGGTGTATCTGCCACGGCCACCTTTTCCATTTCTTGTATGTCCTTTCGCTTTTCTTTACAGGATATAATTGTAAACATAATTAAGCAAGAACATATGAAGGAGGCACTCAATTTTAATTTAAAGAATTTATAAAAATTTGTCATAAGAGGTTATTTTATTTAATGTACATGAATAGTTTTAATACTAAATGAAAAAATTATAAGAGTTCGAAAATTTTAGGAGTGATGAATTTTTATTGTTGTTCCTAATAAAAATTTAAGTTTAAGAATTAATCGAACCAGTATTGGTAGAAATACTGTTTTTTTAGGTAGATAAATTATCAATTAATAAGGAAGGGAGCCAAGCTTGCTTTTATCGATTGACATTTAATTGTAATATTAACTTTTTTATACACAACATGTTATTCAATAAAAAAATCCGCTCCGTGATTCTATTGTTTGTATTGTTCAATTCCATTTTGATTTCCCAAAATTCCCAAGGAGGATGGAAGCTATTACTGAATGGAAAGGACCTGTCCAATTGGGATACTTATATAGGAGCAAAATATACAAAAGGGGAGTGGAGCGAATGGACTAGCGGAACAAGACTGGGTTTAAACAATGATCCCAATGGTCTTTTTAAAATAATCCTACTGGAAGGTAAGCCGACGTTGCATATCTCTGGTGAAAGATTTGGCGGAATTTCAACTCATGAGGAATTTGAAAATTATCATCTGCACTTAAAATTTAAATGGGGTAAAAACAAATATCCTCCAAAAGAAAATAGTCCTCGAGACAGTGGCATACTGTATCATGCTGTCGGTGAGCACGGAGCAGATAGTGGATTTTGGATGAGATCACAGGAATTTCAGATTCAGGAAGGAGACACAGGTGATTACTGGGGTTGTGCGGGTGCAACTTTTGACATTCCAGTAAGTAATAAAGGTGGGGATTATATGTATGATCCTACAGGGAACCTGATTCACTTTTCACATAAACTACCACAAGGAAGACATGCTAGTAAATCAGTAAATGCTGAGAAACGTAGTGGGGAATGGAATACTATTGATCTTTATTGCTTCGGAAGTACTGCCATCCACGTAGTTAATGGAAAAAAAGTTATGGTTCTGTATAATTCTTCACAATATGGTGAAGGCAATCAAGAAATACCCCTAACTAAAGGTAAAATACAGCTCCAAGCGGAAGGTGCTGAGATATTTTATCAAGACATTAGAATAAAGCCCTTAAAGGAATTGCCAATGCAGTATTTGGACTAACACTTATCTGCTGGCCATTGGTAAGTAACATCAATTTTCCCAAATTGAAATGCGCCTAAACCAATTTTATGGCTACCCTTAGGAGTATTAGAATTCGCAAATCATTTTATCTCATCCGAATCAATAGTGAATGACAATATTTTATGTGATTATGATAATTTGGTTCCATTTATTTAGCACTTCATGGTATAAATTGCAAAAATTTACCATTCTGATAATTTTAAGATAATAGTTTAAAAATTTAATTCTTATTATGGATAGACGTAAATCACTTAAAAATTTGCTGATGGGTTCCCTCAGCTTGGTTTCCTTGCCCACTTGGGCGAATGGTTGGGGACCTTCTGACGTGAATATACCCAACTTGTATGTGGATGATGATCAAAAGATTCTGTCTTCGGTAGTGGATACTATAATTCCCCAAGGCGACCAAATAGGAGCCCTATCGGTTGGTGTGGACAAATATATTCAGCGCTTATTGGCCGATTGTTATGAGAAAGAAATTCAAGAGAGTTTTAAACAGCAGTTAAATGACCTTAATGAATCTGCCTCTGAAACCTTTGGGAAACCTTTTGTTTCCTGCAATCCAGATGAACGCAAATCGATTTTGTTGGCGAAATCAAACGCAGTAAATATGTTGGAAAGGGAATTCTTTGAATTTATGAAAAACGAAACAATTAGGGGTTTTAGAACTTCGAAGGAGGTGATGACAACCTATTTTAAGTATAAAATGGCACCGGGATATTACCATGGCTGCGTTGAAATAGAAACGGTATAAGATGGCACATTTAGCAATAGACTCAGAAAAGAAAAGAACCTACGATGCAATTGTCATTGGTTCAGGAGCAACCGGCGGCTGGGCGGCCAAGGAATTTTGTGAAAAAGGTCTCAAAACTTTGGTGCTAGAACGTGGAAGGGATGTAAAGCATATACTTGATTACCCAACAGCTTCAAAAGCGCCTTGGGATTTTGAGTACAGAGGTACCGTGCCTTTGGAAAAAAGAGTTAACCATGAAAACGCAAGAAGGCTCAACGAATCGACTTTACATTGGCAAATGAAGGACGATGAACAAGAATATGTTCAAGAAAAGCCATTTCAATGGTTTAGAGGCTACCATGTAGGTGGGAAATCACTTTTGTGGGCCAGGCAAACACAACGATGGAGCGATTATGATTTTGAAGGTCCCGCCCGAGATGGCTTTGCCGTAGATTGGCCCATTCGATATAAGGATTTAGCCCCTTGGTACGACCATGTTGAGCGCTTTGCCGGTGTGGCCGGTGGTAACGATGGACTTCCGGAATTACCAGATAGTATTACCATGCCAGGTTTTGAATTAAGTTGTATAGAGCGATATTTTAAGGAAAGCTTAAAGCAAAATTACGGTAATGACAGACATTTAATTCAAGCTAGGTGTGCTCATTTAACCGACCCTCAACCCCTTCACAGAGCTCAAGGAAGAATTAAATGTGTAAATCAGCGCATGTGCAACCGGGGATGCAATTATGGAGGTTATTTTAGTAGCAACTCAACTACACTTCCCTGGGCTGAAAAAAGTGGCAATCTTACGATGAGACCCAATTCGGTCGTACATTCCATTATTCATAACAATAAAAAAAGAAAAAGGGGTAAGGCAACTGGCGTACGGGTTATTGATTCTACGACAGGTGAAATGATTGAATTTTATTCAAAAATAATTTTTGTCAATGCCTCCACCTTCAATTCCAATGCAATTCTTCTGAATTCCACCTCAGAGAGATTTCCGGATGGTTTAGGTAATGATAATGGATTATTAGGTAAATACATTACTTGGCATAATTACCGAGGAAAGGCAAATGCGGAATATGAAGGGTTTAAGGACAAAACGACCGATGGAGGAAACCCAAGTCATGCTTATATGCCAAGATTTAGAAATGTTTTTAAGCAAGAGACTGACTTCTTACGAGGGTATGCCATTGGAGTTTCCGGAAGTAGGGGAAGAAAAACGGAAACAGAGGGTATTATTGGTGATGAATTGCGGGAGAATATCCTTAAGCCGAAATGGGATAATTGGCACGTCAGTACTTGGATGATGGGGGAATGTGTACCTATTGAAAGTAATCATGTTCGCTTGCACGACAATTTAAAGGATAAGTATGGAATCCCCCAACTGGTCGTTTCATGTGATTGGACGGAAAATGATGAAAAAATGACAAAAGACTACGTTGAGCAATCCATAGAAATGTTTGAAAAAGCAGGTTTCACCAATATTGAGGCGAGAGATTCCCATGCTTTGCCCGGGTCTGATATTCACGAGGTAGGTGGGGTGCGTATGGGACATGACCCTAAGACATCCCTTTTGAACGAGTGGAATCAATTACACAGTTGCAAAAACGTATTTGTAACAGATGGTGCTTGTATGACCAGTGGCAGTACGCAGAATCCAACGCTCACTTTTATGGCTATCACCGCCAGAGCGGCAAATTATGCCATTGCCGAACTTAAAAAAAGAAACATATAATAAAAATCTATTTCAAATGCGAAAATCAATATCAAGGATTTCTGTTTTAGTCCTTTGCTTAATGGCTGTTATTTCTTCCGTAAATGGACAGGAATCTAGTATTCCACTTTTCACCGAGGACTTAGGTATAGCCCCATTTACTTTTAGAAGAAGTTTTCCCAATGGGGTAGCCCAAACACTAGACACCATTCAAAGTATGGGGTTTACTTCAATAGAAGGAGGTGGAAATAGAATGGATGCACTGGAATATAAAAAACTGTGTGAGGCAAGAGGTCTGAAAATTCCTTCAATGGGAAGTGGTTATGAGGATTTATTGAACAACCCCAGACCTATAATCGAGCGAGCAAAAGTTTATGGTGCAAAGTATATTATGTGTGCATGGATACCCCATAAAACTGGAAGTTTTAGTTTTGAAGACGCAGAAAAAGCGGTGAAGGACTTTAATGAGATTGGAAAAAACCTTAAGAAGAACAATCTGACCTTTTGTTATCATGTCCATGGCTATGAGCTCATAGATTATGAAGACGGAACCTTACTAGATTACATTATTGAAAATACAAACCCGGAATATGTCTCATTTGAAATGGATATTTATTGGGTACAATTTGGAGGTGGAAATCCCGCCCATTTACTTAGAAAGTATCCAAATAGATGGAAATTAATGCACCTCAAAGATCTAAAAAAAGGGACATTAAAAGATCATACAGGACTAACCGATCCGGAAAACGATGTAACGCTGGGGGAGGGGGAACTCGATATACCCGGTATCATCAGGGCTGCCCAAGAAGTAGGTGTTGAACACTATTTTATTGAGGATGAAAGCAGTAGAATAATTCAACAGATTCCAGAAAGTATAGCTTACTTAAGAAGTTTAAAAAAATAGACCATAAGGCAATGCTCTAAAGAGCGTAGTTGCATTGAAGCTTTAAAATCAATACACTCAGCATCCATTGTTTCCTAATTCCTAAAGCAATTGAAAATCCTGTGAACATAAGGATATGATTCAGTTCTAATATGATTCTTTTATTTATATTGTTCGTCTATTGTTTATTCTTCAATATATCGCATTATTTTTATCTATATATTTAAAAAATTTTACACCTTAAGGTTGGTTAAATATGTCGGACAATTATATGCATATATGATGCGCAATTGAAATATATACACCGTAGTTTTTTAATCGGCATAATCTAAAATAACCACCTGAAGCCTTTAAGTTCAAGGTTTTAAATAAAACAAGTGGAGGCTCGTCAATATTTAAATGACATGATGTGGCAAAATAAAATCTTATGAAAAACACCTTAAATACACTAATTAATCAATTCAAGAGGGAAGAAAAAGCTTATCTAGACTTGAAACAAAAAGAGATAGAGGATCCATCAATAGGTGAAAACCGCAGAAATTTTCTAAAAAAAACGGCATTAGGAGGTTTTTCATTGGCAGGATTTATGGGTTATTCCTTGGAAGATACCCTTGCACAAAGTACTATAAATGTGCAACGGGCATCCGCACCCTCGCAACTAATGATTACGGATATGAGATATGTCCTGACCAATGTTATGGGAGGAACTGCCATTATTCGTATTGATACGAATCAAGGGATTTATGGCCTTGGGGAAGTTAGGGACGCTGGGGATGTTCGATACGCCTTGATGCTTAAAAGTCGTATTCTCGGAAGAAACCCTTGTAACGTAGAAAAAATATTTAAAATCATCAAGCAGTTTGGTGGACCGGCAAGACAGGCTGGGGGAGTCTGTGCAGTGGAGATGGCATTATGGGATCTTTGCGGTAAAGCTTATAATGTACCGGCCTGGCAACTACTGGGAGGTAGGTATCGCGACCAAATTCGATTATATGCGGATACACCCGAGGCCACATCTCCTGAAGAACAGAAACGATTAATTGATTTCAGGGTTAGAGAACAAGGTTATACTTGGTTGAAGATGGATGTTTCCATTGGGGAGCTTAAGGGTAAAAAGGATACCGTTGTCAATGGTAAGTTTTGGCAAAATGAAAATGGTAATTTAGCACAATGGGGTGACCAGCGCAATATGATGTCCTATGCCAATACGATGCATCCGTTTACACAAATACAGATAACGGAGAAAGGATTGGAACATTTACAATCCGTCGTAGAGGATGTAAGAAATATGGTAGGATACGAAATTCCGATATCAACAGATCATTATGGTCACTTTGATTTAAACAATAATATTCGCCTTGCTAAAGCTTTAGAAAAATACCGCTTGGCTTGGTTTGAGGATATGGTACCTTGGCAATACACGGAACAGTGGAAGACGATTACAAACTCCATTGAAACTCCAACTACCACGGGTGAAGATATTTATCTCCTAAAGGACTTTAAACCCCTGATAGAGCAAAGAGCCGTGGACATTGTGCATCCAGATCTTGCTTCTTCCGGAGGACTTTTGGAAACTAAGAGAATCGGCGACTATGCAGAAGAATTCGGTGTAGCCATGGCCATGCATCAAGCGGGGACACCCATTTCCTTTATGGCCAACGTTCATTGCGCCGCGGCTACACAAAATTTCTTGGCGCTTGAGCATCATTCGGTAGATTTACCTTGGTGGGAAAACCTAGTAAAAACAGTCGGTGGCTTTAAAATGATTGAAAAAGGTTTTGCTACAGTTCCTTTGACAGCTCCTGGATTAGGTATAGAATTAAATGAGGAAGAAATAAAACAACACCTGCATCCAAGCGATAAAAGCTTTTTTGCACCGACAAAAGAATGGAATGAACTTCGTTCACATGATAGAACATATAGCTAAATTATGAATTGCCAGTTTTAAAAACTATTACTTAACCATGATTAAAAAAATATTTCTAATCTACATTTTTGCATTTATTCAGTTGAAAGGTCAATCCCAAAGCGTTACAGCCTCTCCTTCATATATTCAGGAATTAACCTCCTCGTGGAAGGGGGAACGTTTTAAAGATGGTCGGCCTAAGGTATCCGACGCTATTTTACAACGGATGAAGAATATACAGATAGAGGAAGCGTGGGGCTTTTTAAGGGGACGTGGATTTCATAACCAATATGAGGGAGATTGGCAAATTTTGCATCAAGACAGTGTGATGACGGGTAGAGTAGTCACTGCACAATACATGCCAAATAGACCAGACCTAAAACAACTAATAAAGTTAAAAGGAGCCGAAGAGAGTCGGGACACCATCGGAGGAAGCAATTCCTGGCCCATAGAGTTATTGGTTCCCGGAGATGTATATGTGGCTGATGGATATGGACGAATAATCGATGGAACGCTTATTGGTTCAAATCTTGGAAACGCTATTTATGCAAATGCTAAAAATGGGGTGATTTTTGACGGAGGGGTTAGAGATGTTGCCGGTCTTTTGGATATCCAAGGTTTTAATGCTTGGTATAGAGGAGCGGACCCTTCTTATTTACAAGAAGAAATGCTCACGCATATTAATACGCCTATTAGAATCGGTCGGACTACAGTTTTACCTGGTGACGTCGTTCTTGCCAATCGACATGGAACAATTTTTATTCCATCCCATTTGGCTTCTGAATTAGTACTTTCTTCAGAGGTAGTTGGGTTAAAGGACCTTTTTGGATTTCAAAGACTTAGAGAGAAAAAATATACACCAGGAGAAATCGATACGAAGTGGACAAAAGAAATTAACGATGACTTCAAAAAATGGCTAGATGCATATCCAGATGACAAATTGCCGATGACCAGAAAGGAATTACAAGATTACTTACATGTAGAACAGCATTGATACCAATTGAATTATTCGGTTTAAATTATTTATTATGAAGTATTGGATAAAAATTTTAGTATTGACCCTCTCTTTTTATTCGAACTTTACCCATGCGCAAATTTCAAATGCTGAAGAAAAAGCTCTGCTAAAAACGGTGCATAAACTTTATTACGCAATGGTCCATAAGGAAAAGGGGGATTTGGAATTTCTTACACTTAAAGAACTTACGTATGGCCATTCCAGCGGAATCATCGAAAATCGAACGGAGTTTATTGAGGCAATTATGAACGGCCCATTCGAATTTTTGTCCATTACCCCTATTGACCAAAGCATATCAATTTATGAAAATACGGGGATAGTGAGACATATATTTAAGGCTAAAGGAAGAGATAAAGGGGTAGAGGTTGATGTAAATATTGGGGCACTATTGATTTTTAACAAAGTTGGTGGACAATGGAAACTATTGGCGCGTCAAGCCTATAAACTGTAACCTGGAATGAAAAAGTCTACCCTCTATCCTATGGCATTGGTTATATCCATTTTGTTGCTAATTGCCATAGTTTACATGATATTTATTGGAAGAATATCTGATTCAGGATGGTTATTTTTAGGATTCTTTTTAACCCTGGCATTTGGATTTAGTGGGTATAAAAGCGTTAAGGGGTTTGTCTTCGCCATACTGATTTTTGCAGGAATTTCCATTTCATTATACTATCCGGATTTCTTTACCGAAATGGGCAGTTTAAAACTAACCGTACTAATTATACCTTTAATTCAAATCATTATGTTCGGTATGGGAACTACAATGAGCATTAAAGACTTTGCTACAGTTTTTGAGTCTCCAAAAGGAGTATTGATTGGGGTTTCAGCGCAACTTCTAATTATGCCGATTATAGGATTTCTTTTGGCAACGACAAGCAATTTTTCTCCGGAAATTGCAGCTGGCATTATTTTGATAGGATGTTCGCCCAGTGGAGTAGCTTCTAATGTTATGGCTTATTTGGCTAAGGCCAATGTAGCGTTATCTATTACCATCACTTCGATTGCCACATTACTTGCCCCTTTTGTGACGCCAATTCTCATGAAGCTTTTGGCAGGTCAATTTGTTGAAATTGACATTTTGTCTATGATGTGGACAATTATTAAAATGATTATTATACCTATTGGCGCTGGATTATTGTTTAACAGGTTTCTCGCTAGGGGAACCCAATGGATTAATCGAGTTATGCCCTTGACCTCGATGTTCGCTATCGGTTTGATTATCATCATTATTACCGCAGCCGGTCGGGATAGTTTATTGGAAATAGGAGTATCTCTTATGGTTTTTGTGTTAATACACAATTTGGCAGGGTACAGTATCGGATATGGCTATGCCCTTATGTTCGGACTTTCCGAACGCGATGCCAGAACAATAGCCCTAGAAGTAGGAATGCAGAATGGAGGTATGGCCTCAGGACTTGCCAATGCCTTGGGAAAAATTGCCACAATGGGATTGGCTCCGGCAGTTTTTGGTCCATTAATGAACATCACGGGATCTATACTAGCTTCCTATTGGCAGGACAGACCTACAATTGAAAAATCAAAATCATAAATACCCAGAAGCGACTCAAAAAATAATGAAGCACAAGGTTTTTAGGAATTTATGATTTCTGAATGATATATGTATTATTTATCTCTTTGAAATTAGATGATGGTCCTCTTGAGTATATTTGAAAGGCTCTAAACTCCTAAAAAATTTAAACCTTATATATCGTTTTTACAGTCTTTACTCCTTGACTGAAAAATTAGTTTTTCGCCTAGAAAGATTTTCCTGTAAGGTGGTTTTGGATTTAAAAGCTATTATCAAGTGTTTGATTCCATGTGGTATACCTTTCTCTAAACTGACAAAAATTTTAATAAGGAAAAATTGAATCCACCGTCCATTATATTTTCTGAATGCTCATTTTCTTTCCTCCTTCCTACCAATGGTAAGATGATTTTATTGGTTGTTCAAATAGCCCTACACAAATGAATTCCTATGTTAAAATAGTATCAACAATTGATTAAATTTTGTTAAGTCTCCCCATAGTACATGTCATATTTTTGAATATTCTAAAAAATTTGTGGGCAATAATTGTCAAATTTATTTTTTAACACGCCCTGTTTTTTAAATCAATAATATGAAGTTAATCGCCCAACCTAACAACAATTAATCATGGAAATACCTTTATTTAGAAAACTTTTAGTAAGTCTTGCTTTTTTAGTTGGTTCTTTATCATATGGTCAAACCGTCACCGGAACCATTTCTGATGCCAATGGCCCTTTGCCAGGTGCCAACGTCGTGGTAAAGGGTACAACCAATGGGACCCAATCCGATTTCGATGGTAATTATGTAATAGACAATGTGCCTGCTGGTGCCATTTTGGTATTTACCTACATTGGATATACCAAACAGGAAATTGCAGTCAATAATCGAAATACTGTTAATGTAAATCTTCAAGAAGATTTTGAAAGCCTCGATGAAGTAGTGGTAGTTGCATATGGTACTTCAACCAAAAAGGATTTGACAGGTGCTGTTGGTGTAGTTTCGGGGGAAGAATTGGCAAAATTTCCTACTTCCACAGTCGATCAAGCTTTACAGGGTAGGACATCAGGCGTTCAAATTGTATCAAATTCAGGTGCCCCAGGCGCTTCGGTTACCGTCAATATTAGGGGAACAGGGTCTTTCACTAATACAACACCTTTGTACATAGTGGATGGATATCCAATTCAAGATATTTCATATTTGAATCCTAATAATATACAATCGATTTCAGTTTTAAAAGATGCTTCCGCTGGAGCTATTTATGGAGTTCGTGCAAGTAATGGAGTGGTAATTATAGAAACTAAAAAAGGGACAAATGGTAAAGTCACCTTTGAAGTCGATTCATGGTCTGGGTTTAGATTGCAGCCAAAGTTTTTAGATGTTTTGGATGCCCAAACATTTGCAAATTTTGCCGTCAATCTATCCCAAGAAAATAATGGTCCAGACCAACCAAACGAACAGTTAGTTCCTTATGTAGGTTGGAATGACCCTTCGAGTTTGACCAACGTGGACTGGCAGGATTTTGCTTATAACAGCGGTTTTCGTACATCCACCAATTTGACAGTGCGTGGGGGTGGCGAAAATTCCAGATTTGCTTTCACGGGAGGTTACATTGAAGAAGATGGTGTGGTTGTCGGTTCCTCCTATAAAAGGTACAATGCCGGTCTAAACGGCCAGTTTGACGTAACAGAAAATTTTAGGGTGAACGGGGATATAAAATATGCCTATACGGAAAGTACTGTGCAATTAAATCAGGGATACTATAATATAGTTAAGTTATTAGGTAATGTACCCCATTTAGCGGATGCTGATGCAGTAAATGCCCAAGGTAATACCAATGGTACTAATATTCCTTTTGATGGAATGGGTAATTATGGTGGCTATCCTGATATCACACAGCAAACGTTCAGGGGTAGCACCAATGTAATTGGTAATGCGCTTCAAAATGAAAATGATAATGGTAGTACCAATGTACAATTGAACATGGGGTTGGAGTACGATTTTTTCAAAGATTTTACGGCGAAGCTTACCGTTGGTGGTAACTCAAATACCTTTTTCGGTCAAAACTTCACTCCCCAATATTATAGGAGTCAGGTTAACGTGGATTTAAATACCTCAGCGTTGTTTGATGTGCAAACAAATGTGAATAATGAAGTATTGGGAGAATTGCTTTTGGAGTATAACAAGGAAGTCGGTAAACACAAAATAAATCTGTTGGGTGGTATTTCCGGGCAAAGAAATTATTTTAAAAGAGTTCGAAATAGGGGTGCCGGATTTTTGAACAACGATATCAGGGATATATCCCAAGCAGCGGATATTCAAATTGTAGAAGGGTATAGAACTAGAAGAACTTTGGCAAGTTATTTTGGTCGCTTGAATTATAATTTTGACAGTAAATATTATATCACTGGTACCATTCGTAGGGATGGTGTGGGAGACACATTTGGGGCTAATAATCTTTGGGGAGTTTTTCCTTCAGTAGCTGCAGGTTGGAATATAGACGAAGAATCTTTTATGGACAATAGTATTTTCGATATATTAAAGATTCGTGGAAGTTGGGGGGAAACAGGTAGCTTCTTTGGAATAGATCCATTCCAATTTGCCGTATTTTACTCTGCTGGGAACGCAAATAATGATGCTAATTATGATTTTGGGGGAACCACGTCCCAAGGGCTATATCCTTTGGTATTGCCAAATCCAGACTTAAAATGGGAATCACAAATACAGACTGATATAGGATTGGAGGCTGAATTTTTCAATAGAAGCATTTATTTAACGGTCGATTGGTTTAAAAAGGAGGCTTCAGACTTTTTATTCAGGGAACCTATCCCTATTCAAAATGGGTTTGGTTTCAGAGCCGTTAATTCAGGAAGTGTGGTGAATGAGGGATTCGAATTCTTATTGGGACATAGAAAAATAGATGGGGATTTTACTTATGATATTTCAGCCAATTTAACTTTATTAAATAACGAAATAACTGAGTTGACTTCGCAACAGGATTTTGTGGTTCTGAATTCGGAATTCGTTCCAAGTTTCAGTACGGCTAACTTTTGGTTTGGTCTTACACGTTCGGAAGTTGGAGGACAAGTTGGTTCGTATTACGCATTTAGGGCTGACGGATTGTTTCAAACCCAAGACGAGATTGATGCTGCTAATGCCGCCGCGCAAGCTGCAGGGTTTGACTTTTATCAATCGGAGAATACAGCACCAGGGGATAGAAGGTTTAAGGATTTAAATGGAGATGGTCGTGTGGATGGTGACGATAGGGAAATTATCGGAAGTCCTATACCTGATTTCTTTGGAGGACTAAACATGAATTTTAGTTACAAGAATTGGGATTTAGGAATCGATATTTATGGTTCCTATGGAAGTGAAATAATGAATTTTACAAGGTTGGAATTGGAAACTGCCGGTGGATATGGCTTAGCAGACGCTTTTACAAATATAGGAATTGATTATTATAATGGAAGATGGACAGGTCCTGGAACAAGTACTACTTATGCTAGGGCAATTGGCAATGACAGTGAAATCCAGAATGGTAGGGCTTCCGATTATTATATGGAAGATGGTTCTTTTCTCAGACTAAGAAATCTTCGTTTAGGATATAATTTCCAAAATAATTTGACCGAAAGGCTAGGCATGACCAGTGCCAAAGTGTATTTGAGTGGACAAAATTTGGCAACTTGGACTGGTTATTCGGGATATGATCCGGAAGTAGGTCAAAATGCTGATATTAATGGGGTGAACAACGCCCAAACAAGAGGAATAGATGCAGGTCAGTATCCTATTTCATCCTCACTAACACTAGGAGTTAATTTACAATTCTAAAAAATAAGCAATGAAAAAAAATCAAATTTTAAACATTCTGTTTGCTTTAATTATCATTGGAGTGGTAATTTATAGCTGCTCTGACGATGCCCTACAAGATCCCAAAACTGATGGGGTCAGTGATGCTACGGTTTATACTTCCGAATCTACTGCCGTTGCAACTATAACTGGAATATATGATGCATTTCAAGGAGCCTACGGGGGACCGGATGGAATACCTAATGAATATAATACCAAAGCCATTCAAACTTTGGACAGATTAACACAAGACTGGAAGGGTAATGGTTTGGACGAAGAGTTTAGGCAGTTCGAATTAAATCCCGATAATGAAATATCAGGAAAATTATGGCCGGTACATTATTATGGGATTGGAAGGGCCAATGTGGCGCTCTCCAATTTGCAACCTGCTATAGATGCAGGAAATATTGACGAAGCTTTAGGTAATAGATTGATAGGAGAGGCGTTAGTTTTAAGAAGTATATTCTATTATTATCTTACAGGTACCATGGGGGGTGTACCCCTAATATTGGAACCTACAACGGGGGACTCTGATTTTTTTGCTCCTAGAAATACGGAAGAAGAAGTTTGGAACCAATTGGCTTTAGACTTAGAGGATGCAGCAGAAAGATTGCCTTGGAGCTATGACTTAGAAAAAGGAAGGGTTACCAAAGGAACTGCCTATGCTATGTTGGGTAGTGTTTACATGTGGTTGGGAAGATATGATGATGCCGTTGAAGCATTTGAACAATTGGAGGGACACTTTTTTCTCGAGGAAAATTTTTTAGATGTTCATGCACTCGCTAACAAAAATGGTAAAGAGTCATTATTCGAAATTCAATTCAATGATAACGGTGACTTAGGATGGAATAGGAATGAAGAGAAAACATTTCTGCAGTCATTTAATATGCCATCGGAAATTAATGGGGGGTCATATGGCGGTATCCCAACAGAGGCATTATACGAATCTTTTGAGCTTGGAGATTTAAGAAGGGATTTTACCATAATTGCCCCAGGAGAAGAACATCCGGATCCTTTAATTAATATCTCCGATTATCCTAACATTCAGGCAAATTATAACGGAATTAATACCCTGGGTACTAAAACTGAGCCTTGGTTAGGCACGGACGGATCACCAGGAAGAACTGGTTATTATGCCGTAAAAACATGGAGAAATCCTGTTATAAGTGGATGGAACGGCCCAAATATTTTTAGCGGACAAAATCATATTTGGCTTCGCTACGGGGAAGTATTAATTAGTTTGGCCGAAGCCTATCATAAAAGTGGAAATGATGGTTTAGCAATGCAGACTTTAATGCGTGTGAGAAATCGCGCATGGGGAGGAACTGCTCCTGCACCATCTGGAAATATTATGGACGCTATTTTTGACGAATACCGCCATGAACTTGGCGGGGAGTTTTCTTTGTGGCTTTGCTTAAGGAGGACCGGTCAAGTAAGTGAGTATATGGCCAGCAAGTTTGGAATTACAATACCTCAAGGACGTGAATTGTTACCAATACCGAGAATTCAAATAGACATCAATCCTAATTTGGACCAGAACCCTGGATATTAATTAGCCTTGGAGTTAGCTTTGAAAAGGACCTTGATGTATCTATTCGAGGTCCTTTTACATTTTAAGATTTGAATTTTTATGAATCTAC
The DNA here is from genome assembly GCA_030429835.1 of Bacteroidia bacterium. GTDB lineage: Bacteria > Bacteroidota > Bacteroidia > Flavobacteriales > Flavobacteriaceae > Maribacter. The sequence goes on along the minus strand of JAUIGC010000001.1, from coordinate 48,943 downwards.
TTGATTTTCAGAAAAAAGATTTCTTTGACGAAATTAATAATCCTCAGGAACAAAGCAATTCCTAGCTTATATATTGTGTGCTTTTGATCAGAAAGTATTAATAACACTTGGATTAGACTTATATCTTTATTCGAGAAACTGAATATAGTTAGTTTTGTACTTTTTTGTACAAAAATAGCGGAATGGGAATACATTGGGTTTGGTTCGGTGATTTTATTTTATGTCTGTCGTGAGTTAATTTTTTATATCATTGAAAACAAACTAGAACTTTGAATAGTTATTGCCGTCATTGTGTTTACGATTATTAGATTTAAGATTAGAACAAATATTTTAAATTTTTAGACTGAGGTCTTAATCACAATGATATCAGGAATATGTAAACAGATTTTTCGTACAATTTCGGAATGCTATGTAAATAAATTTATTACACAATGATTAATAATTTTACCCATCTTCAGCCCTTAGTAAAATTTCAAAAGATTTTTGACGATTATAATGCTTTAATTACTCGTAAAAATAAAAGGGAGCTGAAATCCAATGGGATTATTTATCGTTACCATCATCCGGTGATTACAGCTGAACACATTCCTATACACTGGCGATATGATTTAAACCCATCAACAAATCCTTATGGGATTGAAAGAATAGGCGTAAATGCTGCGTTCAATGCTGGTGCAATTAAGTGGAATAATAAATATATACTCGCAGTTAGGGTAGAAGGTGCGGATAGAAAATCATATTTTGCCTTTGCAGAAAGTCAAAATGGTATAGATAACTTTAGATTTTGGAAAAAACCATTACTACTTCCACAAACTGAAAATCCAGATGTCAATGTCTATGATATGCGCCTAGTCAAACACGAGGACGGATACATATATGGAATTTTTTGTACTGAGAGAAAAGATACTAATGCTCCTTCCTCGGATTTGGTCGCTGCAATTTCGAATGCAGGCATAATTAGATCTAAGGATTTGAAGAAATGGGAGCGTCTACCTGATTTAATTTCAACGACTATCCAACAGCGCAACGTAACATTGCATCCCGAGTTTGTTGATGGTAAATATGCAATCTATACAAGACCACAGGATGATTTTATTCTAGCAGGTTCTGGAGGAGGAATAGGGTTAGGATATATACATGATATGTCTTATCCTGAAGTAAAGGATGAAATTATTATCAACAACCGAATGTATCATACTGTGTACGAATTAAAAAATGGCCAAGGGCCAACACCAATAAAAACTACTGAAGGCTGGTTGCATTTGGCACATGGGGTTAGAAATACTGCTGCAGGACTTCGATATGTCCTGTATATGTTCATGACGGATTTAAAAGATATCACCAAAGTCATATACCAACCTGGTGGATATCTTATGGCGCCAAATAATCAGGAGATTATCGGTGATGTAGGAAATGTTCTATTTTGCAATGGATGGATTGCTGATGAGGATGGTAAAGTGTTTATTTATTATGCATCATCGGATACTCGGATGCACGTGGCGACCTCACATATAAAAATTCTTCTAGACTACTGTAAAAGTACACCTGAAGATAAGTTATATTCCAATAATTCGGTAGCTGCTATCCACGATTTAATACAGCGCAATGAAGAATTCCAATAATAGGGTTGGATGATTATTATACCATTTTTATTAAACAAATCTGGAAGAAGTGGGAAAAATTCTTCCAGATCTATAATGGTTAGCTTCAGTCAGCTATTAATCGTTAATTAATGAAATATAACTTGCTCCCTCCAATGAAAGAGTAATACTTCCATCGACAACAGGAATTGTCTCGGAATGTTCATAGGATTTTTGCGTATTGGTTTTATACATCTTAACCCTTTTTATTCTATTAGGTATTCCCTCAATGGTTATATTTCTTGTGGCACCCTTGTTGACTAAATGAATGGCAATTTTGCTCTTCTGTTTATTTAGGAAAGCAGCGGAGGTTATCCAATCGTTGTCACTTTTTGAAGGTATAGAGAAGACATTGTCTGGTGTACTGCCCAATTGTTTTAAATTAAAGAATCGTTGGGTAGGATATAAATCCTCTTTTTCATTTCCAAAAATGCCACCACCGGACATGGGTGAATAATCCGCTGTCAGTTGCCATTGTAGAATAGTCAATGGTTGTGCAACATTCAAAATTTTTAAATAAACATCGATTTCATCTAGAGCATATGTAGGTTCTTCAAAGATTTGGGGGTAACGCCATGCACCAGCATCAATACTTCCTTCTCCAACAAAAAGAGGTAATCCTACTCTTTTTGAAATATCCGACCATTTTACTAGGTTTTCAATGGTCCAACCTCGCCAGGAATGAAATGATACGCCACCTATATAGGGCCTTGTTTCAGGATCTAAGGAGGCCTTTGTTGTAAATTCCCAACCGTTCGCGTCGGCGGTATCTCCCAATAGAAATTTAGTGTTCACTCCTCGAGACCTAAAATAACTTCCCAATTCCTTTATTAGTATATTATGTTCCTCGGGTGTTTGGCGTACATCGATTCCCAAATCTGATTCATTAAAAGAAAACATGACCGTTTCTACTCCGAAGGTGTTTTTTAAATATAGAATATAGTCCGTAATCGACTTATATATTGCACTTTTCTTGTCCTGGTCTAATGTATTTCCCCTAGTGCCATCTGGATTTTCTCCTCTGGAACGAGTCCCATTAATTGCCCACTCTGGGGGAAACCATGCTGCCAAAATAACGGGAATTCCCATCTTGTCAAGCCGTTGGGCCATCTTCATTGCCGCTTCGACTTTAGGGTGCAAGTTTCCATTTTTGGCAGCGGTAGTAGGGTCAATATTGCGTTCTGGGTGCCATAAATGCCACGGCATTTCAACCCTTGACCAAGATACCCTCAAATTTTTGAGACTATAATCGATTACTTGTGGATCCAAGTTAGGATTTTGAAGCCTAAAATTACCGCCGATTCCATCAAATCTTTCACCTAGCTGATCAGGAAATAATTTTAACGATATTGGTGACTTATCAATAGCCCCGGAGGCCGCAATCGAAAAACTGTTCCTGTAAATGGAATCGGCTTTAATAGTCCCTCCGGCAATTCTGAAATTAAGTTCAACTTTTGGACGTATCGAATCCAAGGCCCTGATGCTGATATCCGTAACCTTTTCCAGGGAAATCTCAAGCTTTCTGTTTTTTGAAGCGATAGATAACGAAGAAACAGGTGATTTATACTGGGCTTTATCGATGGGCTTTGTAATATCCCTTAAGGACATGGAGGTTGGTCCCTTTATATCAAATTTCGTGTCTAAACCGAACTCCTTAGGCAGTTCAATTCTAAAAAAGGCACCATTTAAAAGGGTGTCTTTTTCAGATGAAAATTCAATGTCTATAGTGGAGATGCCATTACCAGTTGTCGAAATATCTTCTAACCAACGAAGGTTTTCCATTTCAAATGTGAATATCTTGTGACCTTCGGTGCGTGTGAAATTTATTCTTTGTCCCTCTTTTCTAGTTTTTCTTTCGTTAAAATCATCGCTTACGACAACTAGGCTCGAATTGAATTCCATAAGTTGATTGTCCACCCGAATTCCCGTAATATTTCCCCAAGTCGTGAACTCGGTTTGGGATGTGGCATGAAGTGGAGACAAAATAAATAAAATCCAGATAAGGTATTTCAAATTAATTTGATATGTCAATGTCATTTTTAGAAATTGTTTTTGTGTATTCATATATATCCTTAACATTTTCAGGGGTATTGGCAGTCGTAATCCAGTTCGACCAGACCATGAACCAAGACCATTTAGGTTGTGAATTAAGTATAGTACGATTCGGTAGTTTACCGACCTCACCCAAGGCTACGGGCTTTCCTTGAGCCAACTTAACTAACTGTTCGTAGTCTTTTTGTTCATAATCGCCATGATACACATCAGTGGCTAAAATATCAACATAGTCATGACCGGGAAAGAAATCAAGATAATCATATGCTTCGTCACCAGGTATATCTCTAGGACCATTCGCATTCCAGACCCAAATCAAATTATCTAGATGATGGACATTTACCATTCTATCATACAGTTGAATCCAAAGTTTTTTAAATCCGTTGTCACCCTTTTTGTTCCCCCACCAAAACCAAACTCCATTCATTTCATGGTATGGTCTCCAAAGTACGGGGATACCTTTCCGTTGTAGTTCTTTAAGGGGCAAAGCGATTTGGTCGACTTGTTCTTCCCAGCGTTTATGTAAACTTGTACCTGGTGTAAGCAAAGCTTGCCAATCCTTTTCGCTTATCTCCCCTTGTACACTTTCGCGCCAAGTGAAAGGAGGAGTATCATGAGGTCGACCGACATGCCACATAAGGGTAATTATATTGCCGTTGGCATGTTTTTTAATTGCCTCCTCAACTATTCTATCACCTGGATTTTGATTTCTATTCCAATAAAAATCAGTACCCCACACGGCAGGTTCCTCTCCAGTAATCTCCGTGGCAACATTGTAAAAAGAGCTGGGATTTTCATTATAACTATGTTGCCCTGTTAGGATTCTATCTCCCAAAGTGTATATATAATTTAACAACCTTTGCGCTTCCTTGGTAGAATTTTTGTTCACAGGCGGGGTCTGCGACTGAAGACTTCCAACAGTAAAGAATGTGATAAAACAATAAATGCAATTTTTCATTTGCTAGTAGTTTTAATAGTATCTGTGAGTAACTTCTGGGTTCCTAAAACAAGTAGCAAGTAATCCGTAGTACCCCCTCCAAGAACATATTCTGTTTGTTGCCATAGAAATGGCCATTCCAATAATTCTGGAAAATCGGGTCGAATCAAAGCTGTTCCGGAACCAATGCCTCCAGGGATATACGAAAACTCGCCCCTGTTTACCCCATAAGCCTGCGTTATTGATTTAGATCCCACACCCGAAGTGAACGAAGAAGTGTTCACTCCGGGATGGACGCCTAAAATAAAATTCAAGGCGTTAAACATATAAGTGTTCGGGAAAATATCAGGAAAACTTGTGTGCAGAAAATATTGTTTTACCCCAAAGCTTTGAATACCCCAACCAGCCCCCCAAATATTAGGCTCATAGGGTATACCATAAGGGGTCCTTTTTCCTAATTCCTCAATTTTCTTAAAGTATGACTTGATTGCAGTCTCAATTTTTGTATTAAAATCCACATCATTCAAATGCGGTAATATTGGACCTACTAACCATCCGGTATTTGCAATATTATTAATGATGCTTTCTTCATTTTTTAGAATATATTCTCTGTATTTTTTGGCACTTGTGGTCTGAAAAAGTTCAACGGCCAAACCCATTCTCAATAAAGGATCTTCCTTTTTGGAAAGTGACCAAATGTCCTCGGCAATCCTTAAACAGCTATTGGAAAGGACAGGGTTGTGAATTTTTAGTACCCTTGCAGCAGCCGCTAGCGCTGCAGCAGTTGAAATTTCACGGCGTGGATTGGATTCAGTAAATACCCATCGATCATCTGGTTCCCCCATTTTTCCCCATTGAAATTCTTGACTTACATTCCTGCCATCATAATCCTTGCCATCACTATGATTTACAGGGTCTCCCAATAATCTATACTGATCTAGGGTCGGAACAATTAGTCCACGATAAAATCTACCCATATTAGTGTACCCACCTACAATTGAAATGACCCCGTGCTCGATTTGTTGAAGAATATCAGGTATTCCATCAGGAGTAAGCATATCCACACGTTGAGCTGACCTGTCAATAGTGGTATTGTCATAATCTATTTTAAAAAGCTCGTATATTTGTGAGAGCCCATGTACGGTAGCGGATTGGGATTCAATACGTATATCGTAGTCACCTGCGTCATGCCAGCCCCCAGCATTGAGACCAGGTACATGCTCCCCGGTCTCATAGGCTGTGAAAGTCTGTGGACCTTGGAGATACCCATCAAAATGATTCATGTTAATTGGAGCCATCCTTGCATCATCAATATGGCATAGTCCATGCCAAATCTTATATCTATCCTTTACTCGCATATGACACATCTGAACAGGCAAAAAATATTCTAAGGTGGGTTGCCAAACATTTCTGGTAAAAACGGATTCTGAAATTTGAAAAGGACTGGTCATGAAATTTCCATATTGAATTTGGTAAATTCCAGGCTCTGTTATTTGGGTGAAGTCATATTGATAATATCTATATCTTAAGAAATCACCCCATAATTCAGGTATGTCGGAAGAGATTTGAACCTTACCACCTTGTTCGTTTATTCGAAATAAGGATAGCACTCTTGGTACATCATTTATATCCGTTTCAATGACGGCGACCTTATTTTGTTTGGGATGATAGCCCACTTGGGAAACTTGTACAATTGGGTCGTACACAAAGTTTTCTTTTGCAATTGGTTCAACTAACCATTCAATGGCATTCTTTGTAGCTCCAGATGGTATTAATGAACGAACTATAAACCACCCGTTGCTATGTTGTGCCCGACCATCCAATAATTGTAAAGGGCTTCCATCGACATTTACAATTGTCATGGTTTGTTCGGAATTTTCTGGAGCTATTGTCAACCGTGATCCCGTAGCCATGGGCTCAAGTTCGTAGATGCCATATTTATTTGTTTTCCCCGGACCATTGGCCTGTCGGTTGAAAATACCAAAGGAATCATCCATGTAGTAAGACTTTCCAAATAGAAGCCCAGGAAAAAGTTCGATATTTAAACCCACTCTGCCAATCCATTCCTCTGGTAAAGGTTTGTCCAAATCAACTATTATTTTAAATGAAGTTCCCGCAGGTTTTATTTTTAGGGTATAGGAAAAATTTAAGTCAGGATAATCGATAGGGTTAAAGCCTATTTTGTCCTTGCTTTTATCCGGATAGGACATAACAACGCTAATTTCTTGATTCCTACGATCTACCAATCTCTCCCCAACCTTTGGTACAGGTTGCCACTGACCTGGAGCGGACTCCAATCTAAGGTCCCCATTTGTGGCAACCCGGACACCATTTTGAATTATGCCCACACCTCCTTGATGACTTTCGGGATAGAAATCATGGGCAAGCATTACATTTACACCCGTCCTTTCCAAATATTCCAAATCGTTAATCACAAAATGGGTAGTTATTGAATCGTACTGAAGTTGGGCAACAGCCGTTCCGAATTGTAGTAAAAGTAGAATTGAGGGTAAAAATTTCATGCGGATTAAAAGTAGTAGGATTATAAAATTGCATCATAGTACTATTTTGTCATTTTGGAGTACAATTATTTCAAGAATCTTTAAGCAATAAAGAATATTTTATATTTATTGTAAATAGCTTCATAATATGTGGAAAAACATTATCGCAATTCTCCTCCTTTTCGGGCTAACACTCGGATGTACCTCAAATGAGCATGCACAGTCCCAGAACAGTACCCTACTTTTAGAATTTGACAAAGCTGCGAGGGAAGGTCTATTGGAAAGATGGTATCCTTTGGTACTGGATACGATCAATGGTGGTTACTTCAGTAATATATCCTATGATTTTCAGGTTGGTGATAAATCCGAAAAAATGATTGTCACCCAAGCCAGGCACTTATGGACTGCTTCAATGGCATCGGAAAAAGTTCCCTCTATGAAAGAGGAGTATCTCAAATATGCCCATCATGGCTATGAATATCTAAGGGATTTTATGTGGGATACCGTTAACGGAGGGTTTTATAACTTAGTGACCAGTGATGGAACACCTATCCTAAATTTTGGTAATGAAAAAACTGCCTATGGTAACTCTTTTGCTATCTATGGATTGTCGATGTATTATGCGGCCTCAGAGAATGAAGAGGCACTTAATTTGGCAAAGTCAACCTTTAATTGGCTGGAGAACCATAGCCACGATAGTATTCATAAAGGATATTTTCAGTCATTAAATGTTAATGGAACCCCAATTGAGAGAAGAAAAGGCTTTCCATCCATTTCCGATGTTGGCTATAAAGACCAAAACAGCAGTATACATCTATTGGAGGCCTTTACTACCTTGTACAAAGTATGGCCGGATGAAATTCTTGAAGAAAGGATAAAGGAATTGTTAACACTTATTAGGGACACAATTACAAATGAAAAAGACTACATGAATTTATTCTTTGAAAAAGATTGGAAACCCGTGACATTTGTAGAAAGCCCCAAAGATTCGATATCAAAGCACTATTTTCTGGACCATGTCTCATTCGGACATGATGTTGAAACGGCCTACTTAATGCTGGAAGCCTCACATGTTCTAGGTAATTGGGAATTTGACGAAACGTTGAAAAAAGGTAAAAAAATGGTCGATCATTCATTAAGGAATGGATGGGATAACCAAGTTGGCGGGTTCTACGATGGGGGCTATTACTTTAAAAATGAGGAATCTATAACTATCGTTAATGATGATAAAAATTGGTGGTCACAAGCAGAGGGGCTAAATAGCCTTTTGCTAATGCACCATTACTTTCCCAATGATTCTTTGAATTATTATGAACATTTTAATACGCTTTGGAAGTATACAAATGATTACCTAATGGATAAAAAGCACGGTGGATGGTATGAGTGGGGGCTGGATAAAAGACCGGAAACAGAGTTAAATCGCAAGGGACATATTTGGAAAGGGGCCTACCACAATTATAGGGCACTAGTCAATTGCAAGGAAATGTTGGAAACACAAGAAAATAGAAAAAAATAAATTACCTATTTCATGGATCATCAATTTGCCTTAAGTAACGTTCATAGAGAAATTACTCCACTTACTCCAGAGGATAGTTTTATCGTTTTTGACCGTTTTAAGGAAGACTTTGACTTTCCGATTCACTTCCACCCGGAATATGAACTTAATTGCATAATTAATGGGAAAGGAGTTAGGCGAGTCGTTGGAGATAATCTTGAAGAAATTGACGATATTGAATTGGTACTTGTAGGTCCCAATCTTATACATGGTTGGGAAACGCACAATTCTAAAAACAAGCTTATTCATGAAATTACCATACAATTCCATGAAGATCTTCTTGACGCCAAACTACTTTCAAGAACAATTTTTAAACCGTTAAGGGATTTATTTCACAGAGCTAACCATGGTATTCTATTTTCGAGGAAAATTTCCGAGGAATGTCTTCCCAAAATAATGAGACTTTCGAAGACGACCAATATCGATTACTTTTTAGACCTTATGTCAATTCTCCATGATTTGGCCAACTCTAGAAATCAAAGGCTTTTATCTACCAGTGTTTCTCAATTAAATGATTTTGAGAATAGTAAAAAGATAAAAAAGGTATATGATTATGTACAAGAGAATTACGATAGAAAGGTATCCCTCGATGAAATATCCGAACTTGTAAATATGACGGTGGTCACCTTTAATAGATTTATAAAAAAAAGAACGGGTAAGACCTTTGTTGAATATATAAATGACACCCGTATCAGTTATGCTTCAAGATGGTTGATAGAAACTGATTTGACCATTAGTGAGATTGGATTTAAATGTGGATTTAACAATATGGCGAATTTTAATAGGGTCTTTAAAAAGGTGAAGGGAATAACGCCTAGTATTTTTAGGGCTGAATTCAATGGTATAAGAAGAGTTTTATGATGCCATTCAATTTCATTAATCTTAGGAGTTGGGTTAGTACATCGTTGACAATTTTATTGCTCTTGGGCTGCCATTCGAATGAAAATAAGCCTAGTTTTTATGCCTCGGATTTAAATGTCTTCCAGTATAGTGGTCGTGTTCTAAAACAGAATGATAAAACACTTCTTATTGGTCCGGCTTCCGGAGTTGAATTCGAGGCATATGGAGACTCCCTTCAACTGTATCTAAAAGCTAGTAATCCGCACTACGATTATTTAACGGTTTCGATTAATGGGGATTTTGTTAAAAAATATAAGGTATACGGTGATTCCGTGAATAAAATATCCTTAGGGTTATCTGGAAAGGGAGCAAATAGGATCGGTCTCCATAAGGCTACTGAATCAGCAAATGGAGCCTTGGCTTTTCTAGGTGCTACTGCTAAAACAATAACGTCTTATAATTCTGAAAATACGTTTTTGATTGAGTTTATCGGTAATTCAATAACTTGTGGCATGGGAGCTGATACCTCTGAAGTTCCATGCGATACAGGGAAATGGTTTGACCAACACAATGCTTATTTGGCATTCGGTCCCAAAGTTGCTCGCTCCCTCAATGCCGATTATTTACTGAGTGCGGTTTCTGGAATCGGAATGCATAGGAACTGGAATGATGAAAATAAATTGGAACCTATTATGCCGGACATTTATGATAACCTCTATTTAAACAAAGATTCGATTTTCGATTTTTCCTATACTAAGGCGCCCGATATAATGTGCATTGGTTTGGGGACCAATGATCTATCGGAAGGTGATGGTACGAAGGGAAGACTCCCTTTCAATAGGAATAAATTTATTAGAAACTATATCAATTTTGTGGATAAATTGGTAGAGAAGACACCTGATGTAAAAATGGTCTTACTCACGTCACCAATGCTTTCAGGAGAAAAAGGTCAAATACTTTTAGATTGCCTAATTCAAATAAAGAATCATTTTTCAAAGGATATGAATATATCGATTTTTGAATTTGAAACTAATAAACCTACAGGTTGTGGATCACACCCCAATATTGAAGAGCATAAAGGAATGGCTATACAGCTAAAGCCATTCTTAGAAAAATTAATACCATAGTTGCTACCCTATAGACCCAATACAAAACGTTATCAAACACCTTTAGAATACAGAAGGTGCGGAAAGAGTGGATTGTTGTTGCCGTTATTGTCTTTGGGGCTTTGGCATAATTTTGGTCATGTAGATAATTTCGTGAATGCCCGGAAAATTATACGAACCGCATTTGATCATGGTATTACCCATTTCGATTTGGCAAATAATTATGGGCCACCACCCGGTTCTGCAGAAGAGTATTTTGGGAAAATCCTGAAGCTTGACTTTAAATCCTTTAGGGATGAACTCATTATTTCGACCAAGGCTGGTTGGGAAATGTGGCCAGGACCTTATGGTAATCTGGGCTCGAAAAAGTATTTGATGGCAAGTATTGACCAAAGCCTGAGACGAATGGGACTGGATTATGTGGATATTTTTTACCATCATCGACCTGATCCCGATACTCCCCTTGAAGAGACTTTAATGGCATTGGACCTTATGGTGCGTCAAGGAAAAGCGCTTTATATTGGATCATCCTCTAACAATGTAAATCAAACACGACAGGCACAAAAAATCTTAAAGAGTTTAGGTACTCCCTGTTTAGTTCATCAGCCTCGTTATAACATGTTTGACCGTAAGGTTGAAGAGGGGCTTTTGGATACACTTGAGAAGGAGGGAATTGGCTGTATAGCATTTTCACCATTAAATCAGGGAATTCTGACTGACAAATATTTGAAAGGAATTCCTGAAAATTCCCGAGCGGCTAAAGAGTCTTGGTTTTTACAAAAGAACGAAATTAATAAGAAGATTCTCGAAAAGGTAAATATCTTGAATTCGGTCGCACTTGATAGAGGACAGAGTCTTGCCCAAATGGCTATTTCTTGGATATTAAGAAATCCGGTTATAACTTCGGTATTGGTAGGGGTACGTACAGCAGATCAATTGTTAAATAATCTGGGAGCTGTAAATAATCTTATTTTTCAAGAGGAAGAGATAGCCTATATTGACTGTATTCTAAATAGGTAAAACCTTTTGAAAAAGCATGCTGTCCAAGTCCCTAAAAGCCATTGGATAAATTATACATATCGGGGAGTTCATCAGCTAACAGTATTTCTGGCATGGAGACAAACTTAATAAAATCAGTAGACCCCTCAAGACCAGGTAAGGGAGTGTAATAGGAATTTTGCGAATTAAACCAAAACATGATGAAGGCAATATTGATATCTTCACCAACTATGGCTTTGTAAAGTTTGTTTGTATAATAATCAGATATAACATTATGTTCATCAAGATTGAATGCAAAACCGGTTTCGGTTAATGCTGCTATTTTGTTTTTTGTCTCAGACAGATGGGATATAATTTGAAGTTTTTGGGAAGCGCTTTCGATATCCTGTGAATTTTGAGCCATAAAATCACCATATTTGTCCATGCCTAAAATATCAACGAAGTCATCTCCTGGATATCTTTGTAAGTAATCGCCTTCCGAATTAAAAGTATTGTCCGGGGAGAACGCAAAGAGTAAATTATCAACCATAAGATCACGTGTAAGATAAGAAATGGTAAATTGCCACAGCTGAATATACTCATCTATACTACTATAAGGCGCACCCCACCAAAACCAATCACCATCAAACTCATGAAAAGGTCTAAATATTATAGGAACCGTTAGACCTTCCGCATTTACAAGACTTTTTGAAAAGGAGGCAATTTTTTCTAGTTTCTGTCTATAATACGCATGATTTTCACCTCCTGGAAAAATGCTTTTCAAGGCATTTTCTTTCTGGAATTGGCTCATTTCATCGGTATAAAAAACCTTTCCTTCAAATGGCTCTCGAAGGTGCCAACAGAAAACGTTCACCAGGCCCATATCAAATGCCTCTATCACATTATGCCGAATTTGATTTTCCTGTTGGAAATACCAGTTGGACATAGATCCATCGTTCAAATCATCGGTGATGAACATAAAGTCTGAACCCAATAATCCAGGATTGCTTCCAGTAAGTTTTTTTATGTCTGAATCGCCCGCATTATTCATATAAAAACTGCTAAAGGCATCTTGTTGACCCAGGATAATTCTTGTTTGCGAAATTGATTTAAGGTTATAGAATAGGCTAGTGGTTTCCAAAGTAGCATTAGGGTTCACCATATATAAATACGCTTCTTCAGGTTCGAAATCCAAAACTGGAAATTGTAAACTATCATTTTCCTTGGTCCCACCATTTATCTCAGGTATATAAGAATCATAGTCCGTATTTGTTGAACAACTGACCATAATTGGTATACTCAAAATTAAAAAGGCTATTCGAAAATTTGTTGTCATTGCGAAATTTGGTTCATTTTAATGCAGGCCCTAACCGAATGATAAGGGGCCTTCCACATACTGATTTTATCTTCATCTAAACATACTTGTCCAGTTGTATCAACTCTAAAATGCCATTCACCATTCCTGTAGTCTAAAAGATTGCCCTTGATAAATTCCCAAATTTTTATTGACTTCTCCAAATATTCTGAAGTACCTACTAGCTCATACCCATATTTAAGCCCGATCAGTGCCTCAACTTGCGGCCACCAGTGTCTATCAGCATCCCATGTTTTTGTTGTTGTATTATATTCGTTCATAACCGCTCCGGCTCTATCCAAAGCTTCATCCATAAACTTAGAAATGATTTTATGCGAATTATTTTCTACTTCCTTTAGCATCGTTCTATCGTTAATTTCCTTAGCTGCCTCGATCATGAGCCATGCTGCTTCAATGTCGTGACCATATGAAATTTTTTGACTTAAAGGAGCCCAATGCTCATTATAAAAAAGTGTATGATGGTAACTTTTCTCCAAAAATTTGTTTTGAAAAAGGTAGATCAATTCTTCGAGTGCCTTTTTTAAATACTCAGCTTTGTAAACCTGGTAAAGATTGGTGTAGGCCTCCAATAGGTGTAAATGGGTGTTCATTGATTTGGCACAATTTAAATCCTTTTCACTTAAACGCATGTCCATTATAGGACTCCAATCCTCGTTAAAAGCTTCATAATACCCTAGGTTTATACGGTCTCTGGCATATTTTTCAAGTATTTCAAATAAATCTATTGCCCATAGTTTGGCTTCTTCGTTTTTTGTCAATTTGTAATATTCGCTCAAGGCATATATGACAAAAGATTGAGCATAAACTTGTTTTCGAGTATTTGATGGTGAGCCGTCAAAATGTACTTCCCAAAAAACACCACCATTTAACTCATCCTTAAAGTAACTTTTAAGATACTGGAATGCCCTATCGCAAAGGCTCATATATTGTTTCGTGTTTAAGAAAATTGATGCCGAAGAAAATGACCATAAAATTCTAGAGTTCAAAATGATGCCTTTATTCGCATTAGGAATTAAATTATTATAAAAATCACGTCTTCCAACAAAACCATTATACTTAGCATCAATAGAGTATGAGGCCCAATACTCCAATATCCGATGCAGTTCATCAAACATCTCCACCTTTATATCTTCATACCTTTTCGTGATCAGCATTCTTGAAGGTTATTCTTTATCTATAAGGTCATTGGTGTCATTTAAAGTATCCCACCAGTATTTTTTTAAAAGATAGATACATCCAATCAAAATAGGTAGAAGAATGAACACAGGTAAGGTCTGTCTGAAGATTAAGTACATCGGTAATAGGACCAAGGAGGTTTGGGCAATAATACCAATGAAAATATTAAACATGTCCCTTTTGAAATATTTATTCTTCTCTATTTTAGGGTGATGTTCTTTCAGGGCCTCCCGTAAGGGTTTCCATAGACCCCAAGGTCTAATACTTATATAGAAGTTAGACAAAATTTCATGGTTTGTTGGTGGAGCGGAATATGTTCCGATTAAGCATCCCAATAAGGAAGTCAATAATAAAACAGGAAAATAATATAGTTCTAGGGTTTCTGCAAATACAATTGGAAGTACAAGGGCAGGAATCATTCCTGATACCATTCCCCAAAAAAAGCCATGACCATTAAATCTCCACCAGTGCCACTTGAGTATATTCGCAAGTACATAACTTCCATAAAGAGCAGATACCAGCCATTGTAAAACCGAATTGACATCCTCAACAAAAAACCCCAGTATTATGCTCACCAATACCACAAGTAGACCTGAACCATAATTGACATACTTGACTTGGGCCGGATTTACTTTTTCTTTTTTATAATTTAGATAAATATCATTAATTAAATATGCCTGGGCAGCGTTCAATGTGCCGGCAAAGGTGGACATGAATGCAGCCAGTAACCCAGCCAACAAAAGTCCTAAAAGTCCAACTGGTGCAAACTCAAGAATAGCCGACGGCAATAGAAGTTCGAAATCAACATCCCCTGTCGCTTTCAACAAGTCTAAACGTTCATAATAAATCAGGGCTAAAGCAGTAAAACCTGCAATCATTAGGTATCGTATGGGCATAAGTACTACCGAAACAAGGCCACTCATTTTGGAGGCCTCCTGGGGAGACTTTGTAGATAGAATTTTTTGCATGTCATAATTGGGGGCAGGTCCGGCTAAACTCACCAATATGCCTTTAAATACCATTAACATAAAGAACACAGTGAATAACCCATAGCCGTCAGAGGCTATCTTTTGGTTTACTTGGGGTATAATTTCCTTCCAATCCAGATTGAGTTTCCATTCGAAAAAGGGACTCATCCATCCCTGGGGTACATTAAGAGGATTTGTTCCAATCGCTTTAAATCCAAGGTACCCTATCACTACTGCAGAAATAGTCATAATTCCAAATTGAAGTACATCTGCCCACACAATACCTCGCATGCCACCCAAAAGGGTGTAAAAAATGGCAAAAAGCGTGAACATTATACCATATAAGTGAGGTACATAACGTAAGGGAACCTCAAATGGAACATAAGGGTTCAATAATTCCCAGGGAAGAAAAATTTCTACAAATTTCCCTAGCCCTATGAATCCATAGGCTAGAAATCCTAGACAACTTAATAAGGCAAATAAAACAACAATTAAATGGGAAAGTTTTCCTCCACGTCCAGTTCCGAAGCGTGTTTGTATCCATTCCGCACCCGTAGTAACATTTGATTTTCGGAGCCAACTGGATAAATAAACCATCATGAAAATCTGATTAAAAATTGGCCAAAGCCAGGGAATCCATGCACTTTTAATCCCATAAACAAACATTAAGGTGACCAACCAAATTGTTCCGGAAATATCAAACATTCCAGAAGCATTTGACAACCCTAGCATATACCAGGGAATTGAATTGCCCCCAAGTAAATAGTCCCCTTTACTCTTTGCCGCCATTTTCCGAAGTATCAATCCAATGATAATCGTTGCAGTGAGATATATAGCTATAATTACAATATCTGTGGTTCGAAGCATTACATTGATTGCATAGGGTTTAAATTAAGTATGCTTCCATAATTGATTAGCAACTCCTGTTAAAGTAGTTTAGGGTATTAAAGGTATCACCCAAATTCAAATATAAATGCCAAATGCTTTTTATATCATTAATTTATTGCAGGTCCTAATGAAAATTTCTTAAAAATAATGAAGAAAAACCATAAAAAATTATATCAAAAATAACCAGACACCTTGAAATGAATATGTATTATTTTGTCATATACGAAAAGAATATTGACATTTTTTTTCTGCGAAATGACTGGAAAAAAATCTTTTTTTAGCAATTATAAAATCACTAGAATACTAGCAGATAAGATTTTAAAATATAATTGGGAATTGACAAAATAATACTACAAAATACATTGAATCAGGCGTACTTTTGAATAATAAGTAAAAAATTGTCGTGGTTTGACAACCCGTTGTTAAAATTAGGCGACAATTGTTAATTATTGAGTTGTTAGTTATAAAAACCTCGTTTTGACGAGGTTTTTTTATTTGGTAATGACTTCTTTTAAGTCGCAGCTCAAGCGAATCTCGTGGAATCTGCGGATGGTTTTCAATGATTGTGGCGGAAAGAATTCAATTCAAGGACCATGGGATTATGGTAATATTATACTTGTGCAAATGTGTCTAGTTCAAGAGTAAGAGAATTGAAAGAATGCTTATTATTGGGCAAATGGACATGACAAATTGAATTACTTTCAATAGCTTCTCAGCTTTTTTTTGAAATAACGGCCTTGGCGTGAAGGGGTATAGTTTTCATCTACATATAGCCTAGGGGCCCATTGCTTGTCAAAAACCCAAACCACATAGGAAATACCTCTTTCATCACAATAATCCGTAATTGCTTCTGCGTATGATTCGTCGCTAATAACCGGTATATGTGCACCAGGATCTTCTGGACCGCAAAATCCTAATTCTGTAAGTATCAAAGGGTATTTTTCCTTTACAAACCCCCAATCCTTGGTCCATTTTTCCTCCCATGGTTTCTCTCTTTTTTGCGGATATGGGTGACTTACATATGCGATACCCTCCACCTCCAAAGGTTCCGAGCTCACTGGAGTCAAATCATATGCCCAATTAAAACCTGCAATTAAAGGTATTCCCTTTCCTCCATTAGCTCTTACAATTTCAATAATTTCCAAGTTTATTTCCTTCCACTCCTCCCAATTAAGTGTACCGAACCTATTTTGCGCACTGGTAGGTTCGTTAAAAAGTTCATAAAAGGCAACTGTTGTATTATTGCCATACCGTATTGCAATCTCACGCCAAAACTTGAATGTTTCCTTTAAGTCCGTATCGTACATTTCAGCTTGGAACAACCCAGTTTTTAGATTTCCTATGCTATGCCAGTCAATAATCACATATAACCCTGCTTCACTTGCCCATTGAATACCCTTATCCAAAAGTTTGAAGTAGGCTTCCTTTCCTCTTTTTTTATATCGTTCTGGATGAATAGGAAAACGAACTAAGTTAGCACCCCAATTTTTTATTTCATCAAAATATCCTTTGGTCCATATTCCTTCCCTATCCAATTTGTCCGGATCACTAGAACTCATTCCCCGAAAAACAATTAGCTCCTGGGTTTCAGTAACAAAATAGTTTTCTTTTACAGAAACTCTGCTCAGAACTTCTTGTGAATATATGGTGCTCCCCATAAAAATTAAAATATAGGGAATAATTGACCGTATTACTGGCATAGGGTTTTATTAAAGTGAAAAGGCAATTTATTCAAATATTAGCTCATATTTCAATACTTTTTTGTCAAAACATTATTCTTTAAAAACAATTATTGACCTATTTACATTTAACGGACTAAAAAAAACTATTTTGGGGTAAAGGATTAATGAACTTCTTAAACAAATTTTTCATTTTCAGATAATTGAGTTATTTCTAAATTATGATTCATTTAACGAGGAAACGTTCGATTCCAATATTCAGCTTGATCTTAATCATCTTTGGATTTTTGACATTTAAATATTATAAATCCTATTCTACTAATGAATACCAACCCATAATTCCCGAGATTGTACATAACAACGGTAAGGGTTTTGCAGGTTCGGAAACATGTGCCTCGTGCCATCCAGAAATCTTTAGGTCACACCTTGAAACAACACATTTTAAAACCTCTAGACCCGCAGATAGTACTACGGTAAAAGGAAATATTACTATTGATAATGATTTTATACTGAACGATGAAATTAGGTTTTCCATGGTTTCAAAGGAGAAGAGTATCCATCAAAATACCTTTTTGAGGCCAATTGATTCCCTAATCGAGTCCAAAAGTTTAGATATTGCCATTGGATCTGGGACTAAGGGCCAATCTTATTTCAATTGGCAGGAGAATCAATTATATCAGCTGCAAGTTTCTTATTTTGAAGCGGATGGAAGTTGGGTCAACAGTCCTGGTTATCCCAATGGCGTTTATGCCCCTAATAGACCTGTGAGAGCACGTTGTCTTGAATGTCATTTTACATATGCAGAAAATAAGGTAACATTTAACAAATACAATATTTATGACAAATCGAATTTAATTTTTGGAATTGATTGTGAACGCTGCCATGGACCATCAATAGATCATGTTAATTACCATAAAAAAAATCCCAATGAAAATACAGGGCGTGATATCTTATCACTTTCTAATGCAACCCAAAGGCAAAATCTTTATATGTGTGCCCTTTGCCACTCAGGAACAGAATTGGAATTTGGGAAAAACCCATTTGAATTCGTAACAGGAGATACACTAACGAACAATACGGGAAAAGAGAATCAAAGTTTGGCTATACAAGATTCCCTGGATGTACATGGCAACCAATACGGACTTTTACTATCAAGCCCTTGTTTTAAGAGGAGTACTGCCATGAGTTGTACTACTTGTCATAATCCCCATAAAAATCAAAGAAATGATATTGAATGGTTCAAATCAAAGTGTATCCAATGTCATGGAAATGCTAACAATATAATCGAGTGTAGTGTCAGCATGGAAAAACGAAATTCAGGTGGAAACAATTGTGTTAGTTGCCATATGCCCCTGATTCCATCAAAAACTATGTCAGTTTTTAATCAAGAAGACTCCTTGGTAGTTCCCGTGTATATTAGAACACACCTTATCGGTATCTACGACTAATTCTTAGTTCTTAAATTTTCTGATTTCTTTTTTTTCCGGTTGCGGTGATAAATTCCACAAAATCCGTGGCCTCGTTGTTAATTGTCAAAAATCGAGCTGATTGACTTAAGTATGACTCACCATAAGGAAATTCATATTTCACAACTTTTCCATTTTTCAGATGAACCTTTACAAATAACTCTAGCGGATTCACAGCAATGTATTGATGAGTGGTCCTGTTTGAAAACGCCAATAGTTTTTTAGAATTCTGACCAATTAATGTTAACGTATTTTTGTCTGCAGAAATCATAGTTGCCATCCCTTTTGCATCACCTGTTATTGTTACACCACTTTTTAAAGGTTTAACATATGAAAAATTACCCGCACCATCTCCCAATAATAATGTTCCTATAGACGCATCGTATGGACCTGTAGAAGGTTCAACACTATAATGGTTACCAACTAAAAGCAGGTCTAATAAACCATCCATATTATAATCTCGGGCCTGAATACCATAAACTGGGGCAAATTGTGCCTGTAACGGCAAAGGTACTGCCATAAATTTGCCATCACCCAGATTTTCAATATAAGTGGATGAAAAATTGGTCGCTTTCAAAATGATCGCATCTTGAAAATCATTTTCGGTAAACGTTTTATCTATTGTAGCATTCGCATAACTTTCATAATCTAAAAAACGATTGCGAAACGGGCTAATTTGCGCTACCACAACATCCCTCGGATGAATTAAATGTTCTTTGCCATTTCGAAAGCAACTAAGTAGCGGATCAATTGACCCGTTACCGTCGAAATCCTTGGCATAAATCGTTACTGGTTCTTCAGGACTCGCCTTTACGTCGCTGTTCTGACCAAGATTGCCCACTACATAATCTGTATCTCCGTCTTGATCAAAATCACCAGAGACTATACTATTCCACCATCCGTTCATATTTTTTAATCCTGTTTCTTGGGTAACATCTACCAATCTCCCTTCTTTATTTTTAAAGAAGCGGACGTCCATAAACTCACCAACAACTATCAAATCTATATAACCATCATCATTAAAGTCAGTCCAAAGGGCATCGCTAACCATACCAAGATTTCCATCTCCATCAAAAATATTGTTAGTACGATCCTTAAACTTCCCATTCTCATTCGATAGAAAATAGCTCTTTGGACTATTCGGGTAAGATCCGTTCATTACTTTCCCCCCAATAAACAAATCTAAATCCCCATCTCTATCAAAATCCACCATTTCCGCACATGAACCCCTACCTTCTCTTTGTAATAATTCAGTAGGCTCAAAATTGCCCTCACCATCATTAAAGAAAATAAGGTCAGTGTAGGTCTTATTAATCATATCGGCGATTCCACCACCATCAATAGAAATCAAGTCAATATCGGAATCGGAGTCTATATCGGCGAACAATACGGCCATATCCTCCCTTTTCTCTTCTAAAATTGTTCGAGACTCAAAAAGACCTTTCGAATTTTGCTCAAACAATGCTCCATTCTTTTGTTCGGTCCCTCCTACATAAAAATCATCAAGACCATCATTGTTGACGTCTCCAACCGCAATACCCGGGCCTAACTTCGTATTCATTTTTAAGAGACTTGCTTGATACCTCAATTCTATAAAATCATCCTCTTGATGGCGATAATCTATTCCTATTTCCTTACTTACTTCAGAAAATAATTTTTCTGGAGAAGTTGGACTTTCCCTATAGTCCGGCTGTGCATTTTTTTCAAAAACTTTCATCAATTGATTTGACTTAGGATTTTTAATTATTTCAAGCCTGTCATTGGGCCAGAGCACATAAATCGAATCAATTTTAGATGTGGATCCTAAACCAAAATGCAATCGTTCTGTTACTGTGGATAAATAGCCCCTAACAGGTGAAAACATTTGAATTTGCCGATGCTCTCCTGTGAATACCGATACTTTAGTGCCGATAGAGTTATTACCAATTAACTTAATGTCAATAAAATTTCTGGATTCGCCTTTCTTGGAGGCCAACTCCATACCGTTATTTTTGTAAATGAAGGCTTCGTCATCTATATTATTGATAATTAATTCCAAATCCCCATCATTGTCTAAATCTGCATAAGCCGCACCATTTGAATAGGAAGGTTGTGTTAAACCCCATTCCCTAACCTTATTTTCAAACTTTAATTCCCCATGATTTTTATAGACAAAATTAGGAAGCTTAACTTCCGGTAAATCCTGAAGACGTTTTAGATTAATACTATCACGATTTTTACTTCCACCAAAATATGAGGATTGTTCGCTATAAACGATATAGTCTAAGTTCGTGATATCCCTTCGATATCCATTTGAAATAAAAATATCCTTCTTGCCATCATTATCTAAATCTGCCATAAGTGGGGCCCAGCTCCAATCAGTATTATGTAATCCTGTTAACTGACCAATTTCGCTGAAAGTCCCGTTACCATTATTAAGTTGAAGGGTATTTCTAACCATTTGAGGAGAATAGCCCAATGAAAGGTCTCGGACATAAGTATCATAGCTGACCTTCATCATACTTTGTTTGATTCGCTTATTATCGTTTGGTAGCATATCCACCACCATTATATCCATGTTACCATCATTATCTATATCTGCAATATCATTACCCATACCATTATAACTTTGATGTCTTAAATAGACATCTATTTTATCTGAGAATGTTCCGTCTTGATTGTTTATATAAAGAAGGTCATTGGTCAAAAAATCATTCGAAACATATATGTCTGGCCAGTTATCATTATTAATATCGCAGACCGAAACACCAAGACCAAAACCCTCGGCAAGGATTCCTGCCTCTTTAGAGACATTTGTAAAACCTCTTACTCCATCATTTCGGTATAGTCTGTCAGTACTGGTGGCCTCACCGCCCAAAGCCTTGATTCTTGATGTATTCCTATTGTAATCGACAAGGGCATTGGTAAGAATATATAAGTCATTATCACCATCTTTGTCATAATCCAGAAATAAAGCTTGGATACTATATCCAGAATCGTCTACCCCCAATTCATTAGCGGACTGCCTAAATGTTCCATCGCCATTATTGATAAAAAAAAGATTGGCCATGTCTTTCGGAGAAGTGTTCCTAGGGCCTCCACGACTTACATAGATATCTATAAGTCCATCTTGGTTTATGTCAACCATGGCCACTCCATTAGACCAACCAGACGTGCCTACTTTTGCAGATTGTGTAATGTCCTCAAATTTTAAGTTTCCCTTGTTAAGGTATAAACGGCTGGAAACCTGGTTTCCAGTAAAATAGATATCTTGTAATCCATCATTGTTGACATCTCCAATTGCCACACCTCCACCATTGAACATATATTCAAAATCCAATATATTTATGGAGTCACTAGGTGTAAGACGATTGATGAAGTCAATGCCAGTGTTTTTGGACTTTAATAGCTTAAATAAATTCTGGTCTTCCTGTGATTCACAACCTGTTATTAAAATATAGGTACAAATACCTAGAATCCATGAAAATCTTTTCATAGTTTTTATCTCATATTGAATGACAAACCTATCGTTTGGACTATCATAAGTCGTAAATTTAATAACTTACATCTATCCTAATAAAAGGGCACGTTTATTTCGCAAATTGTAAAAGATATGCAACTAACAATGGTCATGTGGTTTGAACATATTTCTCGTAAACTAAAATTCGACATAATATTTATCGAAATAATAAGGTTAAATTCTTTCCGGATTTGGGTAAAAAAAGATTAAAGAAGTTTTTTATTCTTATTGGGTTGGATTTATTAATTACACATATGCCCAAAGATTGAATTTATAATTCTACTAAGCATAACAATACCTAATTTTATTACTACAAAATTCATTATACACTGCTGTTTTCAGGTTTGTTAAGAGTTCAAATTACCTTTATGATACTCACTTTGAAACACCTTCTTCTCTGATCAATTTTAGTAAAGACATTGGCTAAAATCAATCAAAGGCTTCAAAATTGCTTGTGTGGCAATATAATTTATATAAGTACTTCCCTATAAACCGTTTTAATCATTCTATTCAAATATTTTTTCGAATCTTCCAATTCTAAATTGTTAACTTCCTCCTTTTTCTTTCCTGTTTTTGATTTCCTCTCGCTTCAATTATTAACTGGAAACTCAAATTCACCACCTGATTTCCAAAAATATTTTAAGAAAAATATGGTTTAAAAAGCATTAGGTACTTCTTCAAGATTTGTTGAAAAGTGACAATTGTTTATTTTCCAAATGGTTCATAATGAAGAATTTATATTGTAAAAATTATGGATAGTACTACGTTAAAAACATATAATTTTTTTTTGTGACTACATTATTCTGGAGTCATAATCATCAATGATATTAGTCTCAAACGAATTTAGATAGGCCTGGGTCATAGTCTCTGTGGTGTGACCAAGACTATCTTGAATTATATTCCTTGGCGCCCCACTTCTTTTTAGAATATTGGCATACGTATGTCGCGCACTATAGATTGTGAAGTGAAGTAATTCAAGTTTATGGGATATTCTCCTTACCTTAAATTACCGATCTCTTTCTTTTATTTTTAATCGTTTCATGTATTTGATTAGGACTGTTTGATGTCCATAAATTGAGTAGTAAATTGGACTTTCACCATAATACCCTGTCCTTACTTTTTAAAGAAGGAACAACGAAAGTTGGAGTCGTATCTTTCAAAAAAGAAAGATAGCAAGCGGGAACCATGCGATGCAGTGGTTCCCGCTTGCGCCTGCGGCGGGCCAACGCAGGCTATGCCTGCTTTAAGAAGTATTTCCAAGATTATACCGTTTTATAATTATCTTATAACGAACGGTGCAATTAGTTGATTTTCAGAATGAAATGATATAAAAGCCTTGCGCACTTCTTAAATTTCGACATTTTTTAAATAATTCTGATATCCAGGGAGTTAGAAGGATAAACATGCACCACAAAACTTAGTGCACGGGATTCGGAGTTCCAAAAAAGGACATTTGGGAAAAGGAACCGACATGCGTAAGAAGAGTATTATCGTAAGCGAAAGAAGCCACAGGGAACTCAAAAAACTGGCCCAAGAGCACAACAGGACTATTGCAAGGTTTACCGAGGAAATGATCCTTTATTTCCAAAAAACCGGAACCGACCCCCAAGCGATAAAAGGGAAAAACGCCAGCGAGATGATCAAGGTCATCGATAGGCGTATCGTTTCCTTCTTTAAGACCCAGGAATCGGAAATCCTGTATCCTATTCAGGCGCAATTAAACAAAAATGGAGAGCGTACCGACTTTCTTTTCAAAAAGCTTATCGAGGAACTGAACAAGATTTTTGAACGGATAAAATTTGGGGGATGATGCCCATAAGTATCGTTCATACCACTTCCCAAGAAAATAAGGGCAGTTGCTCCAAATACGGACATTACCTAAATAAGGAAAATAAGGTGCTGAAGAAGGAGGGCCTAGGGCATCGGCAACAGTTTTTCTTCGACCAGGAACAAAATACGCTCACGACCCTAAAGGCGATTTCAATGGTCGATGACAATGGAAAAAACAAAGGATTGGCCAAAAAACAGGACCGGTATTTTACGATGACCCTGAATTTTAGCAATAAGGAGCTGGAACATCTTACATCGACCTTGGCAAAAAGACCCATCAGGGATGTTGCCGAATTAGGCGACAAGGAGTTACAGGATTACAATGAGGTTATCCGATTGTTTACCCGACAGGCCATGCGAAATTATGCGGACAACTTTAATAAGGGAATTACCGAGAAGCAACTTGTTTGGTTTGCCAAGATTGAGCACCGAAGATATTATAAGGGAACCGATAAAGAGGTATTGGTCGGCAAGGCCAAAAGCGGGGAACGTAAAGAAGGGCTGCAGACCCATGTACATATTACCGTTTCGAGAATGCACAAGGATTATAGGATAAACCTAAGCCCCTTGGCCAATGCCCGTAGTGGCAAGAATCTAGTCCTGAACGGAAAAAAAGTAAATGGGGGATTTGACCGTTCCCAATGGAAACAACGGAACGAAGACACTTTTGATGATATGTTCAGGTACAAGAGGGGCCTGGAGGAAAAATTTGAGACGCTTCGGGTTTTAAAGCATGGTACCCTAGAAGAGAAAAAGGTGTTGAAAATGGCCATACAAAATGAAAGGAACCAAGTCATTGAAAATCGCTCTCTCTCAAATGAAATCAAAATGGCCAAGAGTATTCAAAAGGAAAGGATAATTAAGAGAAACAATCAAATTACAAGGTAAGCTCATGGACAAGTCGGTATTTATGGAATTGCTGATGGGAGGTACGCACCCCATCATACATCTGTTGATGCGCTTTGTCGCCTTTGTAGTCTACTTGCTGTTTTTAAAGCGTGTCTGTAGGATGCACTTTTTTCTAGCACTCTTTGTTTCTTTTCCCCTAACCACATTTTTTCCATTGGCACTTTTTATCCCATGTTTTGTCCTAGGTTGGACTTCCTATCGGATTTACGCTTGGGTACTTTCCCTATTTAAGAAAAGCGAAGTTGTCCACAATGAGGTTCAGGACAGTCTGGAGGGCTTTTTGTTTTCAGTCGGTGGGAAGAACATACTCTTGGAGAATCCATATCGGGGCATTTATATCCAGGGAGGAGCGGGGAGTGGAAAGTCGGTCTCTTTGATACACCCCATATTGATACAGGCTGTTGCCAAAAATTATTCAGGAATATGTTATGATTTTAAATCCCCCGAATTGACACAATTACTATTTGCTACGGTTAAAAAAGGGGAGGGGATAGTCCGACCTATTTTTATCGATTTCAAGGAAGCCCGGAGAAGTGCGCGGACAAATCCCTTACAACCCGAACTGTTACCTAAAATTGCTTATGCCCACGAATATGCCCAGACCCTGATGTACAACCTTTCTCCCAAGAACATCAAGAACGAGGACTATTGGATGATGGAGGCTAAAAGTGTGCTGACCGGGCTTATATGGTATCTGAAATCGGAGCATCCCCTCTATTGTAGCCTTCCGCATGTGATAAGTTTGATTTTACATAGCGATATATCGGAACTGGTGGAACGGATATCCGAAAATCCGCAGGCTGCGGGTTTTATTGCCAGTTTAAAACAGGCAGTTCAAAATGAAGCCTCCAACCAAGTGGCAGGAGTGGTAAGTACCTTACGCACCAATTTGGCGAAGCTTAATACGCCCGATATTTTCTGGATACTTTCCGGAAACGACCTTGATTTAAACATCAACGACCCGCTAAACCCAAAATTCCTTTGTATCGGAAACGAAAGCACCTTGTCCGAAACCTATGCCCCTGTAATCTCCCTGCTTATTTCCGTAGCCTTAAAAAAGATGAATCAACCGGGTAAACATAAATCGATAGTATTGGTGGACGAGCTGCCCACCCTCTATATCAACAAACTGGAACAGACCCCTGCCACGGCCCGCAGCAATAGGGTAGCGACGGTTTTGGCCTGTCAAGATTTTAGCCAACTCGTAGACCGATACGGAAGTGACAAGGCCCAGGTTATGCTGTCCAACATGGGAAGCCAGTTTTACGGAAGAACGGTCAATAAGGATTCCGCACAGATGATAACCCATATATTCGGCAAGGCGGACAAAACTTTTAAGACGACCAGTCATGGGGATAACTATTATCAATCCTCCATTTTTGGTAAGCACACCAATTCTTTGAACAAAAGTACCAACGAAACCGTTCAAGAACGGGACCGAGTAAAAACCACCGATATAATGAGTCTTCGACCAGGGGAATTCTATGGTCTAATAGCCGAAGGCAACGAGAGGGAAATCTTAAAATCTGAATTTGCAATCAATGAGTGGTTAGGAGATAGTGGTTTCGATTTTCCAATTAGGGCAACGGATCAGGATATTCAAGACAATTACCAAAAGATTATTTGGCAGGGCAAAAGTATCTTCGAACCTATGGCTAAACAAGATGAAGGTTTGATTCGGTTTTAGTTTTTCTCTTCGATGGCATGGGTTTGAATTAGAAAGTTGAACCATAAAACGCTTCAATAGCCGCAATTTCTTCATCACTCAATTCATCAAATTCCTTAGTTCTTTTGTTCTTTGAAAGTTTGCCTTGATTTTGGTTCAGGAATTTAATCAAGAGATCGACCTTAGTATCAGGCAGGGTTACAACGGAATTGATAAAGTTGGTCATTCGGTCGTACTTTTCTAAAAAGTCCAACTCTTCAGGAATAATCTTTTCGATAGTTTCTTCTACACATTCATAAAGAAATTCAGCTTGACGAGTGGCATCAAAATAGCGGTATAGATCAATCGTTTCATTGGTAATTTCAACGTTATGATCTGGAGTTGGTTTCCATTCTATCAAATCCAGTATAGGGGAGGAGTAGGCCTCCAAAACATCTTGATATTTCCCGATTCGGTTCAGGATAGCTGAGGATACTGGAAAAATCATATCCCGTTTCGTGTACCCCATTTTGACCAATATATGATGTATCAAATACCTATGGATTCTGCCATTTCCATCGGAAAAAGGATGTATGAACACAAAGCCAAAGGCGATGCTTGCCGCAGCCAAAACAGGGTCATAGCTGCTATTTTGAAGTCTTTCATTGGCGTCGATAAGCCCTTGCATCAGCGAATTCAAATCACTTGCTTTTGCAGAAATATGGTCGGGCATAGGCAATAAACTTTCCCGGTCATGTTCGCCGATAAAGCCTTCCCCTATGCGGAGTCCCATATGCTTTAATTTCTTCGTGCCGATAACAATATCCTGTAAGCGTTCTAATTCATTTACGGACAAAGGTTTTTTTCCTGCCTGCCCAATAGCCTTGCCCCAATTTCTTGCTCTTAGGTTCGGGGGGTATTCACCCTCGATGGCAAAAGAGGCCTTGGAATCTTTTAATAATAGAAAGGCGGCCGTTCTGCGGATTAAATCCTTGTTTCTTCCTTTCAAGTCCTTTTCCATGAGTTCAGGAAATTTGGTTGCCGTAAAATTTTCCAATTTCTCGGTTCTTCGAATTAATGGACAAAATTCAGGAGTGCCGGGAAGATTGTTTTTTACGCGATGCCGGGTACTGTTTTCAATTGGCCCCTCATACTGAAGTTTTGGATTGACGATTTCGACATAGTTGCCTACCTTTAAATCGGGAATGTCAAGTTGTTTGCCCAATAACCATTCATATAGGAACCAAATGCGTCGTGAGTATTGACTGGTGGGTTCGTTCTTCATCATGGTCTTTACAAGGCCATCACCGGCATAAAGAAAGAATTCCTTTAAGATTAATAAATCAATGCCCTCGTATTTTAACGCGAATGTTAAATGGGACATTTCATCTTTTGAGGGCATATAACGATTGGCGAACACTTGCCATTGTTCGGTATTGTAGCGTTGTTGCTTATCAGTAACCATTGCCAGAACATCTGGTGTTGGTAAACGTCTACCTGTATGCTCTTCCAAAATTTGAAGTAAGAAGGCATAGCCTACTAAAACGCCCTCTTCAGGCATGACTCTACCATGAAAAGTGATTACTTTGCGTGAAAAACGATTACTTTTTGACATTAATCATGAAATATGATTACAAATATAGCATGCAAAATGATTACTTTCCATGAAAAACAATTACTTTTTATACTTTGTTATGAAAAATGATTACAGATAATTTGTATTTAAATGTTTTCCATGTTCCTGCGGAAGTTGAAAAACCTTCATCTTTAATCCGGACCAAGCGGACACTTTTTGCTGGTCCGCCTTCGGTCGTCTTTCCGGCTTCTATAATTTTCAACCTCCTCGAAACCGCGCAGAAACGCGAACGAACGCTAAAAGCGTTCGTTCGCGTTTATAGTTGCCCTTCATTGGCCTAAATATATTTTGTAGCGGGAATCCCTTCCTTCCAATCTTGTTCAAGATTTTGCTTTGCAAGCTCCGAATTTCAAATGAAACGCCAAATGCGAAGATTTGGCTTATTCATTTAAAATCCGGTGGACGCTCGCCATCAAAATCTTAGAACAATGGAAAGAGCGAACGAAATTCAAATCAGTTACAAAAACAATGGAAGTGCCAATCAATTAAAAATTACCGAAGCCAGTAGTGCCAACGATATTATTATGGATTCCTGGGATAGAAACACTATTGAACTATTCGAAACCTTTAAGGTTGTCTATTTGAACAACTGCAATACCGTAAAAGGAATCTGTACCATTTCCACCGGAGGCATTTCAGGTACTATCGTTGACATACGCTTGATATTTGCAACGGCCTTAAAGACATTGTCCACAGCCATAATACTTACCCATAACCATCCCAGTGGGGTCGTAGTTCCTAGTCAGGCCGATATGCAACTGACCCAAAAAATAGTCAAGGCAGGGGAATTGTTGGATATCAAAGTATTGGACCACATCATCGTTACCCCACATGGTTCATTTTATAGCTTTGCGAATGAGGGGATGATATAATTCTAACTAAAATAACAAGTTTACATTATGTGTTTTTCGTCCTTAAATTCTTACATTTCATCGATTTGTTAATTTGAAAGGCAAACTATTGATTCTTATAATGTCTATCTATTTAGAGTTTTACGATATTTATTAAATTCAAAAACATAAGTACGCAACAAAATAATGTTAAATACAGAATACGGAATTTTTGATGGAGATAAGTGGGAGCGGATTTGCCAAATTTGCTTCAAGCAGAAGTATGAGGAACAAGTTTATTTAGAAATCAAAGCTACACCAGGAGATTTTGGGATAGAGGGATTTACCAGAACTGGAAAAGCTTTTCAATGTTATTGTCCTGATGAGCATTACACAAAGGAAGAACTCTATGATAAACAGCGTGATAAAATAACTCAAGATTTAGGAAAGCTTAAGACTTTTGAAACGCAGCTTAAAAGAAGGCTTGGAGACACTTTAATAAAGCATTGGTATTTCGTAACTCCAGAATATAGTAGAAATGAAATCATAGCTCATTGTACTAAAAAAAAGGATGAGATAAGAGCATTAAATTTGTCTATAATTGATAATGCTAATTTTGAAGTAATCCCCACGGATATCGACTTTTTAACCCCTTACATAACTACAGCATTAGGGGTAACTAATCATAAAATTGACATTACTCCCGCAGAGGCTATAAGTGAGGAAGAAAAATTGAAGTGGAAAGGCAAGGAAATTTCTTTAGTTGAACACGCTCAAAGGAAACACGCCTTACGTTTCACTCAGGATGCAAATAATGTCGACAAAAAAGTAGATGATTTAACGGAGCAAAGCGTTAAGCACTTTCTTAATGGGAATATTATACTTAAAAGATGGGAGAACGATTACCCTGAGGATTTTGAAAAATTCATTAAAATAAAAAGCCAATTTGAAGAAAAAGTAATCGAGGAGTGTATGTTTCCGACAGATAACAACAATGAGAGACTCAAGGAAATTAAAGCTAATCTATTCTCTAAAATAAAAGAAAGTTTTCCTTTTTTAGAGGAGACTATGGTAACTAACCTATGCAATCAAGTAATGGCAGATTGGATTATGAGATGTCCAATTGACTTTGAATAAAATGGAAGGAACAATTCAGAAAATATCATTCTCAAAAAAACCTATTCCTTTACCTGCGGATTATAGACCACTTTATAAGATTGCTCAAATAGTACTTATCTTAAAATTGGTTTGTAGGAGTAATAGTTCTAAACTATTGAAGCTGCACTTGTTTTCTTGGGCTTTAAAAAGTGAAAAGAATAGAGCAGAGCTTAGAGATTTTATTAATAGTAATTTCACTAATGATTTTTCAGTTTGGGGAATAGAACCTACTTTAAATAGGGCACTTCATATTTCGGTTGCAGAAGAAATCTGTAGCTATTCAAATGGTAATTATACTTTAACTGAAAAAGGAAATGAACTTTATGAACTTATTGCTAATGATGTTGAAATTTTAAGTTTTGAGAAGACTTACCTTTCACAGATAGGTAAAAATAAAATAACGGATAGTAGACTAAATAAAATAACAGCTAAATGGACATTGTTTAATGCTTAAAATCAATGCAATAAAATTTGAGGTTAATACATCTTCAGGACTGTTTGGAGCAGAGTATCATTTTACAATCGGGTTAAACATTGTAAGGGGAGATAACACTTCAGGTAAAAGTAGTTTTTTCCAAGCTATACTCTATTGTTTAGGACTTGAAGAATTGATCGGAGGCAGAAATGAGAAGACAATGCAATCAGTACTTAAAGATGTTGTTGAGTTCCCAAAAGACAATTTTCATGATGTACTGCAATCTTTCGTTCTGTTAGAAATTGAAAATCAACAAGGGCAAATTATTACATTAAGAAGAAGCATTGCAAGTACGAATAGAGATTCTAAACTAATAGATGTTTTTGAAGAAGCGGTTTTGAGCCAAAATATAAACGAAACCGAGCCAAGGCCAATGTTTGTTCATGATAAAGGTGGTGCATCTGATGAATATTATGGGTTTCATTTATTTCTCGAAGACTTTTTAGGATGGGAGCTGCCTCATGTGTTAAATAAACTTGGTGAATCAAGAAAACTCTATTTACAGCAAGTTGCGTCCGCTTTCATAATTGAACAAAAATCGGGTTGGTCAGATTTTTTCGCGACCATGCCTTACTATAGTTTAACGAACAAGGAGGCTCGAGTTGTTGAATTCTTACTTGATTTAGATGTTTATGAAAATCAAAGAAAGCGACAAAAGCTTAATTCTGATAGAAGGATAATAGATGACAGGTGGGAATCATTATACAGGCAGTTCTATAGATTGGCTGAAAAAGGTGGTGGTAAACTTATTGGCTTAGAACATAAACCATCAATTATTAACGACTCTAGCGCGATTAAAATTCTCCTGACACATAACGAAAGTGATATTACTGTTTCAAATTATTTGGAGGTGATGGAGAATGAATTAGAAGAAATAGAAAGTAAACATATTCCTTCTGTTTCAACCAATTTGAATGAGAATGAACTAAGGTTAGAGGCACTAAATAATGCGGTAAATAGGTTATCACTTAATTATGAAATGTTATCTACCGAATTGAGTTTTGATAAGGACAAATTAGGTCGATACAGTACACAGTTACAATCTCTAACAGAAGATTTAAGAAAAAACAAAGGAGCTCTGAAGATGAAAAAGCTTGGGGCTGAAGTCAAGTTGAAATCAGCAAATGACAATTGCCCTACCTGCAATCAGCCTGTTAAAGACTCCTTATTACCAGCAGATATTGAGCAAAATCCTATGAATTTAGAGGAAAATATTTCGTTCATAGAAGCTCAAATGAAAATGGTAGATGTTTATGTGGATGGAGTTAAACATAAAATCGAAGAAAAGGAGAAAAATCAAACTATCATTCGCAATAAAATCTCAGAGCATCGTCATGACATCAGGCAAATAAAAAAGGAATTGGTTGCAGATGATAGGTTACCATCAGAGTTAGAAATAGAAAGGAAGCTAAACATTAAAAAAAGAATTGAATTTTTTACAAAATATCAAGACGAATTTGCTGATATGCTTAATGAGATAGTTTCATTGTCTCAAGAATATGAAAGCATGTTGAAGCAAATGAAAAATCTTCCAAAGGAATATTTTTCCTCAAAAGACCGAGAAAAACTTTCAGGGCTTACAAATCAATTTAGAAGAATTCTGAACAAAGTAAATTATACGAGTAAGCCTACACAACTCTTAGATATCTCTCAAGAAAATTATCTGCCCATTGCCAATGAAAAATTGGAAAATGGAGAGATAAAATCTTATAACATTAGGTTTGATTCCTCTGCGAGTGATTTTGTTCGATGTATATGGGCATATACATGTAGTTTGTATAAAGTCTCAAAAGAACATAGTGGTAATCATCCAGGCTTGCTAATGTTTGACGAGCCTAAGCAGCAAGATATAGCTTTAGAAAATTTCCATGAGTTCCTTTCAGAACTGTCCACTTATAATGACGCCCAGGTATTAGTATTTGCATCTTTTGAGAATTCTGATGAGTCATTTAGAGCAGCTACCGAAGGGTTAGACTTCAATCTTAATTTAATTGAAGGAAAACTTATTAAACCACTCTAAAATATTTAATTAATGCAGTGGTCTTGAATATATTTAGGCATATTTCTTTTTCAACTATATCGCCAGTTTAAAGAATAATGCAAGTATTACATTTAAAAAATATCTCTAAGTTGATCTGCTAATTTACAATAAATGCCCCCTATTTTGCCCCCTAAAAAAGTAAAAACCCTTGAAAATCAAATGATTAACAAGGGTTTCTGTACTCGAGGCGGGACTTGAACCCGCACGGGCAAATGCCCACAGGATTTTAAGTCCGGCGTGTCTACCAATTCCACCACTCGAGCATATTCGTTGCCACTTTTTGGCAACAGGTAGTACAGTAAGTTTAGAACAAAGTCCTTTTATTATCCCTTTGGTATGTCTACCTCCCGATAGCTATCGGGG
Organism: Bacteroidia bacterium; assembly: GCA_030429835.1. GTDB lineage: Bacteria > Bacteroidota > Bacteroidia > Flavobacteriales > Flavobacteriaceae > Maribacter. The sequence continues at coordinate 15,396 of JAUIGC010000001.1, read as the reverse complement.
GCCACCACTTGAGCAGGACTTATTGTTTTAAATAAAAAACTCCGCGAGTAATGGCTAGCGTAGCCGTAGCCGTGCGGAGTAAAAATTGAGCGAAAAACGGGATTCGAACCCGCGACCTCCACCTTGGCAAGGTGGCGCTCTACCAACTGAGCTATTTTCGCAAATTTAAAGAACGTACATCTCCTAAAAGATGCGGATGCAAATTTAATACAATTCTATAAATGTCAAAGTAAAAAAAGCAAAAGAATAGTTTTTGTTACGAGGTGGCTTTCTTCTTTTTTGACAACAAGCGTTTTATCTCGTTTAATTTCATCAAGGCCTCTACAGGGGTCAAAGTATCAATGTCCAAATGCAGGATTTCTTCTTTGATTTCTTCCAATAAAGGATCATCCAAATTAAAGAAGCTCAACTGCATTTCGTTTTGTACCGTAGACATTTTTTCGGTGAGTTCCTCGCTGGAGTGCGATTTCTCCAACTTCTTAAGAATTTTGTTGGCTTTTGAAATAACCTGCTGGGGCATACCCGCCATTTTGGCTACATGGATACCAAAACTATGCTCGCTGCCACCTGGTGTCAATTTCCTAAGGAAAAGCACATTATCCTTGAGTTCCTTTACGGAAACATTGTAATTTTTTATACGCTCAAAAGTGGCCGCCATTTCATTAAGCTCGTGATAGTGCGTAGCAAAAAGTGTTTTAGCCCGAGCCGGATGTTCATGCAAATATTCTGAAATGGCCCAAGCGATAGAAATACCATCGTAGGTACTGGTTCCCCGACCTATTTCATCCAAAAGCACCAAACTTCTTTCAGATAGGTTGTTCAGGATGGAGGCGGTTTCGTTCATTTCTACCATAAAGGTAGATTCTCCCATGGAAATATTGTCACTCGCGCCCACCCGGGTAAATATTTTATCCACATAACCAATTTGGGCTGCTTCCGCAGGAACAAAACTTCCCATTTGTGCCAATAGCACGATGAGGGCCGTTTGTCTTAGAATGGCCGATTTACCACTCATATTGGGACCCGTAATCATGATGATTTGTTGTTTGCTCCTATCCAACTTTACATCATTGGCGATATACGCTTCTCCCAAGGGCAATTGTTTTTCTATGACAGGGTGCCTTCCGTTCTTTATGGAAATATCGGTAGAGTCGCTGAGTTCGGGCATTACATAGTTGTTTTCCTTGGCCAATTGAGCAAACCCACAGAGACAGTCGAGCTGGGCAATAAGATGAGCATTGTTTTGTACGGGTTGGATGTATTCTTGCATCCAAACGATAAGCTGTGAAAACAACTGTTGTTCTAAGGAGGTAATGCGTTCTTCGGCGCCTAAGATCTTGGACTCATATTCCTTAAGCTCCTCTGTAATATAGCGTTCGGCACTGACCAAGGTCTGTTTTCTGATCCAGGTATCGGGAACCTTGTTTTTATGGGTATTTCTAACCTCTATATAATAACCGAATACGTTGTTTGACGCTATTTTAAGGGAGGTAATTCCTGTGGCCTCTGTTTCACGTTCCAACATCTGGTCCAAATAGTCCTTTCCTCTAGTGGCAAGGCCCCGTAATTCATCCAGTTCAGCGGAAAAACCTTCGGCGATCACATTCCCTTTAAGTATGTTTACGGGTGCTTCCTCATTGAGCATTTCCATGATTTTTGAGCGTAGCAAATCACAGGATTGCAATTTATCTCCAATCAGGGCCAGGGCATCGTTCTTTGCATTGGACGAGATTTGCTTAATGGGGATAATGGCCTCTAGGGAGTTTTTAAGCTGTACAACCTCTTTGGGATTTACCTTGCCGGTTGAAATTTTGGAAATGAGACGCTCCAAATCCCCCATGTGTTTGATATTTTCCTGTAGCTTGTGCAACACTTGCTCATTTTCGCACAAATGCTGTACCACTTGATGGCGGCTTTTTATTTTTTGAATATTTTTTAGGGGCAGTGCTAACCATCGTTTGATCATTCGTCCACCCATAGGGGATATCGTCTTATCAATTACGTCCAATAATGTAACGGCATTCTCGTTCGTGGAATGGTACAATTCAAGGTTCTTGATAGTAAAACGATCCATCCAAATATATTCGTCCTCGGCAATACGTTGTAAGCTGTTGATGTGCTGAAGTTGCCTGTGCTGGGTTTCGGAGAGATAGTGCAAAACAACGCCAGATGCTATAATTCCATGGGAAATATGGTCAATCCCGAATCCTTTCAGGGATTTGGTCTTAAAATGATTGGTGAGGTTTTCCAGGGCGTAATCTTCTTGAAACACCCAATCTTCCATGTAGAAAGTATGGAATTGATTTCCAAATACTTCCGAAAATTCCTTTTTGTGAGCTTTGGATACCAGTATTTCGTTTGGGGCAAAGTTTTGCAGCAGTTTGTCAACTTGTTCCTCGCTACCTTCTGAAGTTAAAAACTCTCCCGTAGAAATATCCACGAAGGCCACCCCAATTTTTTTCCTACCAAAATGTACGGCACACAGAAAATTGTTGCTTTTGGCATGAAGGATATCGTCGTTTAGGGCCACCCCAGGGGTAACCAATTCTGTAACGCCTCTTTTAACTATGGTCTTGGTCTGTTTGGGGTCTTCCAACTGGTCGCAAATGGCCACGCGTTGACCGGCCTTCACCAGTTTTGGCAAGTATGTATTCAGGGAATGATGTGGAAAGCCTGCAAGTTCCGTACGGTCACCACCATTGTTTCGGTGGGTAAGAATAATACCAAGTATTTTGGAGGCTTTTACCGCATCCTCTCCAAAGGTCTCATAAAAATCACCAACACGAAAAAGCAATAGGGCATCAGGGTATTTGGTCTTGATGGTGTTGTACTGTTTCATCAATGGAGTCACCTTTTTTGTTTTTCCCTTGTCCGCCACTTGTTTTATCTGTCTATTTTTGTTGAATAGTTACGAATATATGGCATTCGCCATGCGATTTAAATTTTTGTTGATATTTAAGGTTGATAGTTGAAAAGTATCCCATGAGAAAATTAAAAAACGAGGAGTTGGACCGATTGGATGTGGATGGGTTTAAAAAATCTGATAAGATTCCAGTAAGTATTGTTTTGGACAACATACGCAGTTTGAACAACATTGGATCGGTATTTAGGACTTCAGATGCCTTTTTGATAGAGAAGATTTATCTCTGCGGCATAACGGCGAAACCGCCCCATAAGGATATACATAAAACAGCCTTGGGAGCGACCGAAAGTGTGGAATGGGAATATGTAGAGGACATTTTGGAGTTGTTGAAGGATCTTAAATTGGAGGGCTACAGTAGTTTGGCCATAGAGCAAGCAGAAGGTGCGCAGATGCTCCATGAATTTATTCCGAACCAAAACGGTAAGTATGCCTTAATTTTTGGGAACGAGGTCAAGGGGGTTCAGCAGAAAGTGGTAAACATATGTGATTCTGTCTTGGAAATACCACAATTTGGAACCAAACATTCCTTGAATATTGCCGTTAGTGTGGGGGTGGTCATTTGGGATTTCTGGTCCAAATTGAAAAAATAAAAGCCCGGCAATGCCGGGCTTTTTGTATAGTTTGAGTTAGTTAGTTTCTCAAAAGAGTCTACCAAGAAAGTACATTTCTTTATACTGTGCAAATAAATTGCCAAAATTGTGTTAATCCCGTTGCTCCAGGGCAAAGTCTGAAATATGCTCTAAGATAGTTCCGTAGTCTTCACTTATGTTAACGAAATCCAGTTCTGAAACATTTATAATCAATTGATTTTGTTTGGGGTAGGTTTTTAAAAAATCCAAATAACCTCGGTTGATATTGTCCAGGTATTGAGCATTAATGCTCTGTTCATAGTCCCTTCCCCTTTTTTTTATTTGATCTAAGAGTCGCTCCGTAGTTTGATACAGATAAACGTAGATTTTTGGTTTTTTAACTTCCTTGTACATAAAATTGAAAATCTTCCGGTACAGGGCAAACTCATCTTTTTGCAGTGTGACCTTGGCAAAGATCAAGGATTTAAAAATATCATAATCACTGACCATAAAGTTTTTGAACAGGTCAAACTGATTGGTGTCGTCCGTGTATTGCTGATAACGATCGGCCAAAAATGACATCTCCAAAGGAAAGGCATATCTATTCTGGTCCCGGTAAAAATTGGGAAGAAAGGGGTTTTCCGCAAAGCGCTCCAAAATCAATTTCGCATTGAAATCTTCCGAAATTTTAGTGGCCAAACTCGTTTTTCCAGCTCCTATATTCCCCTCTATGGCAAGGAATTGAACATCAGAAAACAAATCGATTTTATTTTTAAAAAGTTTGATGGGAAGTTTGGTCAGTGTGCTTTTGTCCCTGCTTTCCTGCAATAGGTTGCGGGTATCCTTGTTAACGATTGGATGATAGAATTGGGGAGCGATATCCGCCAAAGGTTTCAGGACAAACTTTCTTTCTGCCAATCGTCGATGTGGAACGGTTAGTTCTGTACTATCAATAACTTCAGTGCCATAATAAATAATATCAAGATCAATGACCCTACTTTGATATTCCATCTCCTCGGTTCTTTCCCTTCCCATTTTTTTTTCGATTTCCATTAGATTGCGCAGAATGTCGTGGGGGGAGAGGGAGGTAGAAACCTCGAGACAGGCATTTAGGAAATCTTCTGCATCAAAGCCCCATGAAGGGGTGTTGTAGACTGGAGATACTTTGATAACCTCGCCTATGTGTTCCCCAATTTGAAAAATGGCCTTTTGTAGGTTGGTTCTCTTCTGGCCTAGGTTACTGCCAATGGATAAATAAACGGTTTGGGTCGCTGTCATAATATGAAGGCAAAATAAGCAAAACAAATTCACATTGGTTATCTTTGGAAGCTAATAAAAATTGTTCCCGCATGAATTTTTTAAGAAACTTTTTAGCGGCAATTCTAGGTTGCCTGGTCGCCTTTGGGATTGTCTTTGTTATGTTTTTTGTCTTGCTTACACTTTTGGGAAGTGGGGAGGACACCGTAAATATCAAGAAAAATTCAATCTTGGAAATACAGTTGCAACGCCCCATAGCGGATTATGTTGGGAGTAGCGAGATAAATCCCTTCTCCGGTTTGTTTGAAGAGTCTCAAGGGTTGGACGAAATTTTGCATGCCATAGATGTTGCCAAGGACGATGATAGGATAACGGGAATAAGTATCAACAATAATTTTTTATTGGCGGGTATTGCGCAAACACAGACCTTGCGCAAGGTACTAAAGGATTTCAAGGAGTCTGGGAAGTTCATTTATACCTATGGCGATTTTTACTCCCAAAAAGACTACTATTTGGCAAGCGTAGCGGATTCGGTATTCCTGAATCCAGTGGGTGTTATGGATTTTAGGGGGCTCTCCTCTGAGGTGCTTTATTATAAGGATTTACAGGAAAAGACAGGAGTAAAGATGGAAGTAATCCGCCATGGAAAATACAAAAGCGCCGTAGAACCCTATTTAGAGAATGAAATGAGTGAGGCCAACAGGACCCAAATCAAGGAATTGATACAGTCACTTTGGAATTCTATGATTGCCGATATTTCGGAGGACAGAAACATTGCCCAAGATGACCTTAATGTTATTGCGGATACGCTGGGAGGAAGATTGCCAAAGTATGCCCAGCAAAACCGGTTGATCGATGGTGTCCTTTTTTATGATGAATACGAAGGCAAGATTGCGGATGCCCTGTCCTTGAAAGACAGGGAGGATATAAACTATATAACCTTGGATGAATACACCAAATATTCCAATAAAAAGGTACTTAAATCAGGCAATGATAAAATAGCTGTAATTTTTGCCCAAGGGGAAATTTTCTATGGTGAAGGTGGACCTGATGTGATTGGTCAAGGTATCATCAATGAGGCTTTGGTCAAGGCCCGGGAAGATGATAATGTAAAGGCGATTGTACTTCGTGTTAATTCTCCTGGTGGAAGTGCCCTAACATCTGATATTATTTGGAGGGAGGTGGAATTGGCCAAGGCGGTTAAACCCGTTGTCGTTTCCATGGGGAACGTTGCGGCTTCAGGAGGCTATTATATCGCGGCCGGGGCCGATAAAATATTTGCTGAACCTACCACAATAACTGGCTCCATAGGTGTTTTTGGCACTATACCCAATATTCATGGGTTGGCCAAAGATATCGGGATCAACGCGGAACAGGTCGGAACAAATAAAAACTCCGTTGAATATTCACTTTTCGAGCCCATGGGGGAAACCTTTAGGAACCAGGTTCAAGAAAGTATAGAGGATACTTACCAAACTTTTTTAAAGCGCGTTTCCGAGGGCAGGGGCATTTCCATGGCCCAAGCGGACAGTATTGCCCAAGGAAGGGTCTGGAGCGGGGTGGATGCACAGCGTTTAGGATTGGTGGATGAACTGGGTACCTTGGAGGACGCCATAGATGAAGCTGCTTTGTTGGCCGAAATCGACAGTTATGGAATAAAAAAATATCCAAAATACAAATCTGGTTTTGAAAGGTTCATGGAGGATATTTCTGGTGCCGGTGCCAAGGCACAGGAAAATATGATCAGGCAGGAAATAGGGGAGGAGACGTATCAGGTACTAAAGGATATCAAGACCTTTATGAACCAAAAAGGAATTCAAGCAAGGATGCCCTTTACCTTGAATATCGATTAACATGGTACATAGGGATAAGTTACTGGCCAGAAGAATATATCTTTATTTAGGGGCACTTTTTATTACCTCGCTGGTTGTATCCAATCTTATATTTCAAAAGTTTTTCTTTTGGAAACCCTTTGGGGATGTTACTGTTTTTGGAGCACCTTTGTTTGAAATTTCAGTGGGAATTTTACCGTATCCGGTAACCTTTTTAATTACCGATTTGATTTCTGAAATTTTTGGTAAAAAGAAGGCGAATCAAATCGTGGTGGCTGGTATTTTTGCCTCATTTTTCTCTTTATTGATTGTGTATACGGCCAATGCGGTGCCGGCCACGACATGGTCTCCGGTAGGGGATGGCCTGTTCACTTCGGTTTTTGGAAATACCATCATCGCTGTTTTTGCCTCCATGATGGCCTATCTTCTTGCCCAATTTGTGGACATCCAGATTTACCATTTTTGGAAAAATCTTACCAAGGGGAAGTATTTGTGGCTTAGGAACAACTTTTCTACTTTTTCATCACAGCTCATTGATACCTTCACCGTAGTCCTACTTTTATGTTCCTTTGGTGAGATACCTTGGGAGCGTTTTACGGGTCTTGTTATCAGTGGGTTTATTTTTAAGATAATTATAGCACTTTTGGACACTCCTTTCCTCTATTTATCCGTATATATAATGCGAAAGCGTTTTAAGTTGTCCTTAAATCAAGAAATTGATTTGGACGTATAATATTTAAAGCGGTTTCCTGTTTTATGAGTATCAATGTATTAGCATGTATTTACATTGCTAAACGTTAGGTAGTCAATTGAAACTATGACTATGAAAAAGGATGGATATTAACTCCATCATGGAAAAAAGAAATAGAAACATATGAAAAAGAAGGTTTTAAAAATAATTGGGGTCATATTAATATTGGTTATAGGGATATTGGTGGCTATACCCTTTTTTCTGGAAGCTAAGATTGGGGATATCATAAGGAACAATGTCAATAGTTCTGTAAATGCAACACTGGATTTTTCCGATGCGGACTTAAGCTTGATCAAAAGTTTTCCAAATGCAGAAGTAAGCCTTAAGGACGTTAGTTTGGTCAACAAGGCTCCTTTTGAGGGAGATACGCTTTTTGCTTCCAAGGAAGTTTCACTTTCTATGGGGATTATGCAATTGTTCAAATTCAGTGGTGACCCAATTTCAATCACTAAACTTAATGTGGATAACGCTCTTTTGCACATTAAGGTGGACCAAGAGGAAAATGCCAATTATGACATATCTACAGAGTCGGATGCGGGAACTGCCCCGGAGGGATCGGCCAACGAAGGATTTTCATTTAATATGGAATCCTATGAAATAAACGACTCCAAAATAATATATGATGATTTTGCAACGGGCATTCACTTGCAAATTGATGATATGAACCACAAAGGAACGGGAGACCTGTCCTTGGCTACATCAGAATTGGATACGCATACAGATGCCTTGGTTTCATTTGAAATGGATAGCACCAATTATCTGAATAAAAATAAGGTACAGCTGGATGCTTTGATTGGAATCGATTTGAACGAAAACAAATACTCCTTTCTAAAGAACGAAGCTTTGGTGAATCAACTACCCTTAGTTTTTGAAGGATTCGTAAAGGTAAATGAGGACAATCAGGAGATGGATATCAGTTTTAAGACCCCTTCTTCCGATTTTAAAAATTTCTTGGCCGTAATTCCCGAAACCTATTCCAAGAATATTGAGAATGTAACCACCACGGGTGATTTTATTGTGGAAGGTAATTTTAACGGTGTAGTGGATGAAGAGCATATTCCCAAGTTCAAAATTGAAATAAATTCAGAAAATGCATCCTTTAAATATCCAGATTTACCAAAAGCAGTAAAAAATATATTCATCGATGTTGTCGTAAATAATACAACGGGTATACCGGAAGATACTTATTTGGATATCAATAAGGCATCGTTTATGATCGATGAGGACCGTTTTAATTTAACGTCCAAAATAACCGACTTAATGGGCAATACCAAGGTCAGTGCCCACTTGGACGGTAAAATGAACCTGGCCAATTTGGAAAAGGCATATCCCGTACCTGCTGGCCTTAGTTTAAAAGGCTTGTTGAATGCAGACGTGACTACCGCCTTTGATATGGCCACTATAGAAAGAAAACAATATGAGAATACCAAAACGGAGGGGCAGATGACCTTGACCGGTTTTGAGTATAAATCTGACGAAATACCTAACCCAGTGATACTGAATTCTACTTCGGTTACATTCAATCCTAAATCGGTTACCTTAAAGGAAATGAATGGAGCTACCGGAAAAACCGATTTTATGATTACGGGAACCATCAATAATTTCTTGGGGTATCTTTTCAATAACGAAAATGTGGAAGGAAATTTTAACCTGACATCAAATACGTTTGCCCTGAACGATTTTATGGTCGAGGACACTTCGGAAAATTCTGGGGAAAGTTCTACAGGTTCTTCGGAATCAACAGAAAAGATTAAAATTCCATCTTTCTTGGATGCTAACTTTAATGCTTCTGCGGATAATGTAATATATGATAATATCACTCTTAAGAACGTAAAGGGAAACCTTAGGGTAAAAGACGAAAAGGCGACCTTAAGCAACATGACTAGTTCCTTGTTTGATGGAAAAGTAGCCTTTAGCGGAGAAGTTTCTACCAAAGAGGATACACCCACGTTTGCCATGAAGCTAGGTTTGGATCAGTTGGAGTTGAAGGAAAGTTTCGAGGCGCTTGAGCTCTTTCAAGTTTTGGCACCCGTAGCACGTATCCTTAAGGGAAAACTAAGTTCCGATATTTCACTATCCGGAAATTTAAAGGATGATTTTACACCTAATCTTCTTTCCTTGACCGGAGATATCCTTGCCGATATTGTTACCAGGGAAATCAGCGCGGATAAGGCACCTGTGCTATCCGCATTGGATGGCAAGTTGGATTTTATCAATTTGGAAAAATTGAGCCTTAAGGAGTTAAAGACGAAGTTATCCTTTAAAGATGGCCTAGTATCCGTAAAACCTTTTACCATTAAGTATCAGGATATCAAAATAAACGTGGACGGTGGTCATACTTTTGATCAAAAAATGGATTACAAGGCCACGTTGCAAGTACCTGCCAAATACTTGGGCAAGGACATCAATAGTTTGATAGCCCGTATAGATGATAGTGCACTGGATAGTCTTACAATTCCCGTTACAGCCAATATAGGTGGGCTTTACAATAGTCCCCAGATAACCACGGATTTAACTTCAGGTGTAAAAACACTGACCAATCAATTGGTAGAAATAGAGAAACAGAAGCTGGTCAATAAAGGAAAGGACAAGGCGAAGGATTTGATAGGGGGTATTTTATCCAATACAACTAAAAAGGATTCTACAAGTGGTGATGCGGATAAAAACTCCGGTGCCAAAGAAGTGCTCGGCGGTATTCTTGGAGGTACTAAAAAAGCGGATTCTACAAAAGTGCAAACCGATACCATTACCACTACACCCAAAAAGGAGGAAGCGGTTAAAGAGGCGGCCAAAGATGTGTTAAAGGGCCTGTTTGGCAAAAAGAAAGCGGAAACGGAAACTAAAAAGGATTCGGTCAATTGATGCTAAGCCCGATGTAATAACCTTCGCTTCCCCTGATATTGAATACGGTATTATCCTCAAAGATGAGGTATTGTCCTTTTATTCCCTTAAGGGTGCCTTGATATTGCGGGTTTTTATCCAGGTTTAGGCTTTTTACCTTTTCAGGAAACTGAAGTACCGGAAATTCTAAATTGGTTTCCGTATTGTTCTCTATAAAGTAGGGTAGGGCTTCTTGGGGGATATACGCTTTCAGTTTATTTCGCCAATCCACCAAATCCTGATCTTCTATCTCATTGGTCAACATTTTGCGCCAATTCGTCTTATCCGAAACGTGGTCTTTGAGGGCGACTTCCGTGATTCCTGCCAAATAACGATTGGGTACCTCCACAATCTCAATGGCTTCGTGTGCACCTTGGTCTATCCATCTCGTGGGTATTTGTGTTTTTCGGGTTACCCCCACCTTGATATTACTGGAGTTTGCCAAATAAACGATATGTGGCTGCAACTGTACTTTTTTTTCATATTCCAGGTCACGGTCTTCCTTGTCCAAATGGGCGGTACTTAATTCAGGTCGCATGATCCAATCGCCGGCAGAGGGAATTTCATAAAAACAGGATTTGCAGAATCCCTGTCGGTAAATTTTTCTATCGTTCCCGCAATTAAGACATTCATATTTAATAAACTCAATGGTCAATTGGCTATTGAGGACTTGATTCATATTTAGAAAGTCCGATTCAAAAACCAAATAATATTGTATGGGATTACCAATTTCAGTTTGCATTTTTCGTAAAACACCCTTGTACTGCATGGTTGAAACGCTATTTAAATTTGAATTTGAAAATGATGGGGATATACCCTATTTTTAGCCGTTAAAGATACCCAAAAATGTCCATTCCACTGTTCAATTCCATAGCTTCCTGGTTGCTTAAAAAGCGCTATCACCAGATAGAACTTTTTTTAAAGTATCCTGAAGAAGTGCAGGAAGAGGTGTTGTTAAATCTTTTGGAATATGCAGAGGATACAGAAATAGGACGCCGATACGATTTTGAGACGATAAACAACTACAATGTTTTTAAAGAACGAGTTCCCATAGTATCCTATGAGGAAATTGAACCTATCATTGAGCGAACAAGAAAAGGAGAGCAAAATCTTTTTTGGCCCACTACGGTAAAACTCTTTGCAAAAAGCAGTGGCACCACCAATGCCAAAAGTAAGTTCATTCCTGTGAGTTCAGAGGCTTTGGAGGATTGTCATTATAAGTCGGGAAAAGATTTGTTATGCCTATATCTTAACAATAATGAAAATTCCCAATTATTTACTGGAAAAAGTCTTCGTTTGGGAGGGAGTAAGGAATTGTACGAGGACAATGGTTCTTTTTTTGGAGACCTCTCCGCCATTCTAATTGATAACATGCCTTTATGGGCAGAGTTCAGTAGTACGCCTAGCAACAAGATTTCCTTAATGAGCGAATGGGAGACAAAACTTGGGGCCATTATAAAGGAAAGTGTTCAGGAAAATGTGACCAGTTTGGCCGGTGTGCCTTCTTGGATGTTGGTTTTATTGAACAATGTATTGCAGGAAACCGGTAAGGAGCATTTATTTGAAGTCTGGGAAAATCTAGAGGTTTATTTTCATGGGGGCGTAAGTTTCAGTCCATATAAAGAACAGTATAGGGCCCTTTTGCCCCGAAAGAGTTTCAGGTACTATGAAATCTATAATGCGTCGGAAGGATTTTTCGCTATACAGGACAGGAACAACGCAGAGGACCTTTTATTGATGTTGGACTATGGTATATTCTATGAGTTTATTCAAATGGATACCTATGGTACGGAAGACCAAAGTTGTGTTCCCCTTTGGGAGGTTGAGATTGGTAAGAATTATGCCATTGTGATTACCACTAATTCAGGTTTGTGGCGATATAAAATTGGGGATACGGTGCGTTTTACTTCTAAAAATCCCTATCGCATCAGAGTAACAGGTAGAACCAAACACCATATCAATGTTTTTGGGGAGGAATTGATTATTGAGAATGCGGAGGAAGCCCTTAAATTGGTTTGCCTTAAGACCAATACTGAAATTAAGGACTATACCGCGGGTCCTATTTTTATGAATGGTAAAAAGAAAGGTTCCCATGAGTGGATAATCGAGTTTAGAAAATCTCCAAAAGATCTTAATTACTTCACGGAATTATTGGATAATGCCTTGAAATCCATGAATTCCGACTATGAAGCGAAGCGTTATAACAACACAACGTTGGAGATGCCAAAGGTGCACATTGCACGCGAAAATCTATTTTATGATTGGTTAAAAATCAACGATAAACTTGGAGGACAGCATAAAATTCCTAGGCTTTCCAATAAAAGGGATTATATTGAAAAATTACTGTGCATGAATATTGCTTCTAGCAGTCTATATCAAGAAGAACTTACTCAGGACGGTCAAGATATTTAGGCTGTTTTTCTCTGGTATAAGTCTTACATCGAAGATTTGGCACGAATTACCAAATAAATTATACAATCATCCGTTATTTAATGAATTTGGAGGACACGTTCCCAAATTGTTAATTTACAAACTATAATTATGGCTGAAAAACTAGTGATTGTCTCGGATATGTGGGGCACAAAAAAGGGCCTCTGGATTACTTCGTATTTAGGTTATTTACAACAATATTTTGATATTACCTTTTATGATAGCCAACAACTTGCAAATCTTGATTTGCCCGTACAGACCGAACAGAACATCCATGATGCTTTTGTAAATGGAGGTATTGACACCGCGGTTGCTCATCTTCTTAAAAAAGAGAAATCTCCTTGCTATTATTTGGCGTTCAGTACTGGGGGTACCATTGTCTGGAATGCGGCAAAAAAAGGCTTACCGGTTAAGTCTCTTTTTTCTGTTTCGGCGACAAGAATTCGATTTCAGGATGTAAAGCCTTCCGTATGTCTTAATTTAATATATGGTGAAAAGGATGCCAACAGACCGGATGATATTTGGGCCAATAAATTGGACGTAGAATTGGATGTTGTTCCAAATTACGGACATACCTTATATACGGATGAAAAAATAATAAGAAAGGTTTGCTTGGCCTTATTGAATGAAGTCACAGCAATAAATATTCCCGAAAAGATTGAAAAGAAAAAGGCGGTTTAAGAAACCGCCTTTAATTTTTTAACTGTTTCATAGGACAGTTTCTGTTCCGCATAAGGTTTAGTAACCTTAAATTCCGTCTCTTCCGTACTTGGCATTTCGAACATGGCATCAGTAAAGATAGCTTCGCATAGAGATCTAAGTCCCCTTGCACCAAGTTTGTACTCAATTGCTTTGGATACTATATAATCCAAAGCTTGATCTGTAATGGTAAATGTAATGTTGTCCATGGCAAACAGTTTTTCGTACTGTTTTATAATGGCATTTTTAGGTTCCGTTAGTATGGCCCTAAGCGTTTTGTCATCCAGTGGATTCATGTGTGTAAGCACGGGAAGCCTTCCAATGATTTCAGGAATTAACCCAAATTCCTTTAAGTCCTTTGGAATTATATATTGTAGAATGTTGGTTTCATCAAGATTCTCTTCTGCTTTGGATGCACTATATCCAACAGCCTGTAAATTGAGCCTTTTGGTGATAGCCCGCTCGATTCCATCGAATGCACCGCCGGCGATGAACAATATATTTTCAGTATTGACTTCGATAAATTTCTGATCAGGATGCTTTCTTCCTCCTTTTGGAGGTACATTGACTGTAGTTCCTTCCAGCAACTTTAAAAGTCCCTGTTGAACTCCTTCACCCGAAACATCCCTGGTAATAGAAGGGTTGTCGCTTTTTCTGGCAATCTTATCAATTTCGTCAATAAAGACGATTCCTCGTTCAGCTTTTTCCAGATTGTAGTCTGCAGCTTGCAATAATCTTGTTAGTATACTCTCTACATCCTCGCCAACATAGCCAGCCTCGGTCAATACGGTAGCATCAACTATGGCTAAGGGTACATTGAGCATTTTTGCTATAGTTTTTGCCATTAGGGTCTTTCCAGTACCTGTTTGGCCAACCATGATAATATTGCTTTTTTGTATCTCAATATCGTCCTCTTTGGAAGAGGGCTGAAGCAGTCTTTTGTAATGGTTATAGACGGCCACGGACATTACCTTTTTCGTACGTTCCTGTCCAATGATAAAAGTGTCCAAAAAATCCTTGATTTCCTGGGGCTTTTTAAGGGTCAGTTCAGAAGATAGGTCATTGGTTTTGGTCTGCCTGCTTTCTTCTGCAACTATACCATGGGCTTGCTCAATACATCTATCGCAAATATGGGCATCCAAACCAGCAATCAACAAATTGGTTTCTGGCTTTTTCCTTCCACAAAACGAACATTCTAAATTTTCCTTTGCCATACTAAAAATAATCTGACCAAAAACTTAACGATTAAAATCGGTTTTTGGTTTCATAAAAAAATAAAATTCTGGGTAATTGGTCGAAATTATTCTTTGTCCCTTACCAAAATCTCGTCGATCATACCATATTCAAGGGCAACATCGGCTTTCATCCAATAATCTCGATCACTATCCTCCTGAACTTTTTCTATGGGTTGTCCTGAATGTTTTGATATTATTTGATAGAGCTCGTCCTTCAATTTGAGAATTTCGCGTGCAGTAATCTCAATATCACTTGCCTGCCCTTGGGCCCCACCCATGGGTTGGTGAATCATAACCCTTGAATGTGTTAGACCACTTCGTTTACCCTTTTCACCTGCACAAAGAAGAACGGCTCCCATGGAAGCTGCCATTCCGGTACATATTGTGGCCACATCTGGTTTTATGAATTGCATAGTATCATAAATACCCAAACCTGCGTACACACTTCCGCCTGGAGAATTAATATATATCTGAATATCCTTGGTGGCATCCGCACTTTCCAAGAACAATAACTGGGCTTGTACAATATTGGCTACTTGGTCGTTGATACCTGTGCCCAAAAAGATAATTCTATCCATCATCAACCTGGAGAAAACATCCATAGCAATGGCATTAAGCTGTCTCTCCTCTATGATATTGGGGGTCATGTTTACAGGGTACATGCTACTCATTATTTTATCGTAGTACGTACTACTGATACCCTGATCTTTTATGGCGTATTTTTTGAACTCTTTTCCGTAATCCATAAACTCTTAATCGATTTTTAGTAGTAAAAAAAGGTGCCGAAAAATAAATTTCCGGCACCGTAAAGATACTTAAT